>JAAELP010000482.1 GCA_024226535.1 Planctomycetota bacterium
GCGTCACCCGCGCCAGTATAGATGGTCATGTGCTCGGCCGCGTCACCGACCCGCTCACCGCCGAGCCGCATGGTCGAGACCTCGAGGTCGATGTCGGCGGCGGCGAACACGGCGTGGCGGATCTTCAGCTCCACCGCGGGGTCCTTGCCCTGGGCCGAGTAGTGGATGCGCAGTTCCCGGAGCGCCTCGCCGAGCACGTCGGCGCCGCGGCTGTGGGAGATCACGTCCACCCGCTTCACCGCGTCGCACGCGGCGAGGATGGCCAGGAAGTGCTTGAGGTGCGAGACGGTGAACTGGCTCGACTCGCGGTCGGGGTTGTAGCCGAAGAGCCCGCCCCGCGCCGCCGGCCAACTGTAGAGGATCGCGATACCGGGCCGCCCCGCGAAGTGCCAGAGCTGGGCGAGCGACTCCGCGGCGTACCCGAACGTGTTGTTGAAGCCGTGCACGAAGACGAACACCTCGTCACGGTCCGTCGTCTCGAGGATCTCGGTGAGGTGCGCGTGGATGTCGGCGATCGCCTCGTCCTCGAGCACGCGCACCTGCTCCTCGGTGATCGTGGGATCGTCGCCGATGTTCGTGTACCACGGCCACTTGGGCAGACGGACCAGCTCCTCGGCGTCGAGGTAGCGCACCGGCAGGCTGCGACTCCGGCGCTCGGCGCGGCTTGCGGCGACGAGCGCATCCCAGCCCATGTCCGGCGGACCGATACGGACCCGCGTCCGGCCGAAGGCCAGGCTCTTGGATCGGAGGACGCCGTAGGTGACGCCGGGGCCCGCTTCGTCGGTCGGCTGCCGGTCCGTGGCGTAGAGGATCTCCACGACGTTGGAGCGGCGGTCGGCGGGAACGGCGTCGAACGGGTTCGGCTCCTCGGCCGCGATCAGGTTCGGCGTCGGCATGAGCGTGCGACCGCAACCACCGCCGGCGGTGATCACGACCGTCGCCAGCAGTACCCGCCACCACCTGCGCATCAGGGTCCTCCAACCGTGCCCCCGGCGCACGAGCGGTACACGATACCCGCTGGGCGGCGGTCTTTCAGAAGCCGCCGAGAACGAAGGGGTTGGTCGCCCGCTCTCGCCCGATCGTGGTCGCCGGGCCGTGCCCGGGGTGAATGGTCGTTGCGTCGGGCAGCGCCATGACGACGTCGCCGATGGTTCGCCGCATGTCCTCGGGGCTGGAGGTCGGAAAATCGATGCGCCCGATCGAGCCGGCGAACAGTGTGTCGCCGACGATCGCCTGACCCGATGCGTCGTGCACGAAGAGCACGCCGCCCGGGCTGTGCCCCGGCGCATGCACGACCCGCCACTGCGTTCCCGACAGCGTGAGCACGTCACCGTCGTTCACGTGGTGCTCGGGCTCCGCGCACGTGATCGGCGCGCCGAGGAGCGCCGAGAGGTTAAGCATCGGATCGGGGCCGAATCCCCGTTCGGCTTCGTGGACCCAGACCTCGAGCCCCGCGAAGCGTTGCCGCGCCGCCTCCACGCCGGCGATGTGATCCGCGTGCGTGTGCGTGAGCAGCAGCGCCGCCGGACGCAGATCCCGCTCCTCGACGTGGCGGAACATCTGCTCCGGCTCGAACCCGCAGTCCACGATCCAGCACGCCGCCGGGTCCGAGGCGCCGGGCACGGTGACCACGAAGCAGTTGGTCTGGAAGTCGCCCAGGACGAACGTCTCGATGTGGGGGGCGGCGGTCATGGTGCATCCGGTGACAGTGGACTAAAGTGTGAAGGGGAGATCGTACCCGACGAGGAGGCCTCGATGCTCAAGCGACGCGCCGAGGAGATGCCCGGCCAGGCCATGGAGATGGACGGTGTCCGTGACGTCTCGATGCGTCTGATGGTCGGTCGTGACGACGGGGCGCCGAACTTCTCGATGCGTCACTTCACCGTCGCCCCCGGTGGGCACACTCCGCGTCACCAGCACAACTACGAGCACGAGGTGTTCGTGGTCGGCGGGGCCGGCCGGGTGGAGCACGACGGCCGGTTCGAGGAGGTCCGTGCGGGCGACGTGCTCTTCATCGAGCCGGGCGCCATGCACCAGTTCCGCAACGAGGGTGAGGAGCCGTTGAAGTTCCTCTGCCTCGTACCCGCGCAGTTCGACTGTGGGGACGGCACGACGGCGCCGACGCCGGGAAGCTGAGGGGAAGAACCGTGGTCACTGAACCGCGCGCGTCACGTGGAGGCATGACCCTGGTCCAGCACGGGCTGCCGGCGCTGTGGAGTGCGGCGCTCATTGCGGTCGGGGCGACGTTCCTGGACGGACCGTGGGGCGGCGTGGCCCTCGGCGCCGGCGCGATGAGCCTCGTCATCGTGGGCATCGGGTTCGCGGTTCGTTCCTGGCTCATGTCCGTCTACGGCGCGCTGCTCGTCGCGGCGATCGGCGTCATCGTCGCGGGCGGAATCCTCGGGAGCGCCACCGTGATCGCGCTCGGCGTGCTCACGGTGGCGATCACCGGGGCGACGGCGCCGGTGGCGGCGTTGCTCCAGCGCGGCGCACCACTCCCGGACGCGCCGGCGCGGTCCGAACGGGGGCCGGTGATGGATCTCGTCCGGCAGATCCACGAGCACACGATGTTGTCCGACAGCGCGAAGCGTGTCCTCTTCCGCGAGCGCGAGCTGGGGCTCCTGCGCGACGCGATCGAGCTGGACATCCAGGAAGGCAAGTACAACGTCGCCCTGACGCTCTGCGACGAGATGGCCGACGTGTTCGGCTACCGCGAGGAGGCCGAGGCGTTTCGCAGCCGGATTCTCCAGGCGCGGCAGGAGCGTTACGAGACGGACGTCGCCACCGCCATCGCCCAACTCGACGAGACGCTCGCCGCCCGCGACTGGGCGCGCGTCCACCACGAGGCGGCGAGGATCCGGCGGCTCTACGGCGACTCGCACCTCGTGCTGGATCTCGATCACCGGATCCTCCAGGCCCGGCAGGACCACAAGGAGGAGCTGGAGGAGCAGTTCCTCCGGGCCGCGGAGCGCGACGACGTCGAGCGCGCGATGACCCTCCTCAAGGAGCTCGATCGCTACCTCGACCCGCACGAGGCGGACCGGCTGACCGAGGTCGCCCAGGGCGTCGTCTCCCGGCACCGCGAGAACCTCGGCGTGCAGTTCAAGCTCGCCGTCAACGATCGCCGCTGGGGCGAGGCGGCGCGGATCGGCGAAGTGATCATCGGCGAGTTCCCCAACACGAAGATGGCCGACGAGGTACGCTCGATGATCGACGTCCTGCGTTCGCGGGCCGCGCAGACGACCCTGGCGACGGAGTAGGCGGTGGGGAAGCGACGAAGCGACGAAGCGACGGAGCGACGAAGGGGCCGTGTGACCGCGGCTCTGGTCGCGCTGCTGCTCGCGTGGGGCGTGGGCGGATGCGAGACGGCTTCGCAGGACCTCGCCGATTTTGGCAAGACGATCATCCCGCCGTCGCCGGGTGAGGCGGCGCGGATGGCGCTGGATCCGCACAACCCCGACCGTCGGCGCGAAGGCACGCTGCTGCTGTCGAACAGCGACTTCGGTGGCGACGAGGTCTACGTCAGGATGTACCGCGACTACGTCGAGCACGAGCAGGATCCGCTCGTGCGGGCGGTGGCGATCCGCGCGCTGGCGCGCCACGGCGAGCCGGCCGACGCCACGCTCATCGCCGCCCAGCTCGACCAACCGAACGTGCAGGTGCGGTGGGAGGCGGCGAAGGGGCTCCAGCGTCTGCACCTGCCGTCCGTCGTGCCGTTGCTCCTGGATACGCTGCGTGACCCCGAGGAGCACACGGACGTGAGGGTCGCGGCCGCCACGGCCCTGGGGCAATACGCCCAGGATCGGTCCTTCCAGGGCCTCGTCGCAGCCCTCGACGCCCGAGAACTCTCGGTGAATATCGCGTGCGAACGGTCACTCCAGACCATCACGGGGCAGGACCTCGGGCTGGATCCGCGGCCGTGGCTCAACTGGTACAACGGGACCGCCGATGATCCGTTTGCCGATCGGCGGCCGTTTCTCTACCCGACATACTCGCGCACGCCCTCGTTTCTGGAGCGACTGGTCTTCTGGTCGCAGCCGAAACACGAGGATCCGGGCCCCCCGGCGGGCCTCGAAGAAAGTGCGCCGTCGGAGCCAGATCCGTCCTCCGCGTCCGAATGAGAAGGGGAGGCCCGGAATTCTCCGGGCCGGGACCACGGCCGTCCCCGCCATGAGCGCCATGTCGTGACGCGGCGTTCCCGGAGATGGACTCTCGATGCGCGCGCTGACCTTCGACGGATCTCAACCGGCACTCGAAGCGAGGCGGCCGGAACCGCGCCCCGCCCCCGGGGAAGCGCTCATCCGCACCCTCCGGGCCGGCGTGAGCCGGACGGACGTCGCCATCTGCCACGGGCTGCTCGGGTTCGAGGGCATCCTCGGCCACGAGTTCGTGGGCCGCGTCGAGGCGATCGGCGGGGAGGATGCCGCCGGCCTCGCCGGCAAACGCGTGGTGGGCTCGATCGGCGTGTTCTGCCGACGCTGCGAGATGTGCCAGGCCGGACTCAGCCAGCATTGTCGCGAACGTACGCTCATGGGCATGCACGGTCGTGACGGCTGCTTCGCCGATCTCTTCACGCTTCCGGCGGCGAACCTCGTTGCCGTGCCCGACACCGTCGACGACGATCACGCCGTCTTCGCCGAGCCGCTCGCGGCGGCGCTCCAGGCGGCGAGGCAGCTCACGATCGAAGGCCGACCGTACATCACCGTGCTCGGTGACGGGCCGCTCGGCCTGCTCATGGTGCAGGTGATGGTCAAGCTCAACGCCACCGTGCGTCTGGTGGGTCGGATCCCGGGCAAGCTCGCGATCTGCGAGAAGTGGGGCATCAAGCACCGGCACGTGGACGAGGTGGGGCGCCGCGCCGACCAGGACATCGTCGTGGACTGCACCGGCGCCGCGAACGGGCTCGAGCTCGCCATGTCCATGGTGCGCCCGCGCGGCAAGATCGTCCTCAAGACGCTGCTCGCGCCGGAGTGCAACGGCACGGTCGGCGCACCGCGGATCGACCTGACGCCGATCATCCTCAACGAGATCAACGTGCTCGGCTCGCACCGCGGGCCGCTCAACGAGGCGGTCTCGGTGCTCGCCCGCAACGAGATCGACGTCGTGAGCCTCATCTCGCGCCGGGTCGGCCTCGACGAGTTGCCTTCGATGCTCGAGAGCGGACTGCCGGAGGAGCTGGTGAAGGTGCTCGTCTCCTTCTGAGGTGCGGCCCCTACAATCGGCCCCCCGTGACCGAGGCGCGCGACGAACCCGAGATCTCGGCGATCGAGCCGGACGTACCGATCGGTGCCGTCGCGGAGACCGAAGCGCTCGCCGAGGCGAGCGGGACGATCCAATCGGGCAAGCTCGCGGGCAAGAGCATGTGGGCGGCGATCTGGATTCTCGCGCTGCCCGTGTTCGTGCAGCAGACGATGGCGGCGTTCGTGGGGATGGCGGACAAGCTCTTCGCCGGCCAGCTCCCCGCCGGCGTGCGGCTGCCGGCGCTCGACGCGATCGGCATCGGGTCGTACGTCGTGTGGTTCATCGGGATCGCGATGGCGGGGCTCGGGATCGGCGGCCAGGCCCTGATTGCGCGGGCGATGGGAGCGGGCAACCCGGCCCAGGCCCACCGCGCGCTCGGCCAGGCGATGAGCGTGAGCGTGGCGTGGGGGGTGCTCGTGGCGGCGGCGCTCTGGCTCAGCGCGGGCCCCATCGCGGCGGCGTGCAGCCTGTCGAGCGACGCGACCGCGTACTACATGCAGTACGTGCGAACGCTCGCGTGGGGGATGCCCTTCGCGGGCATCATGATGGTCGGCGCGATGTGCCTGCACGGGGCGGGCGAGACGATGCGGCCGTCGGTGATCGCCCTCGGCGTGAACGTCGTCAACGTGATCCTGTCGTGGATCCTGTCGGGCGCCGACCTCCGCTACGGGAGCCTCGCCGACCCGAGCGTCCTCGAGAACCCGTTCGCCTTCGACCTGCACGTGCGTGGCATCGCCGCAGGCACGGCGCTGAGCTACGCATTCGGTGCGGCGATGACCCTCATCGTCTTGCTCCGCGGCGTCAAGGACCTGCGGCTCCAACGGCGCGACATCGCCTGGGACCCGGGCATGATGCGACGGATCGTGCGGATCGGAGTGCCAAACTTCATGGAGGGGATCTCGATGTGGGCGGTGAACCTCATCGTCCTGATGTTCATCGGCATCATCGAGATCAGCTCGGGGCAGGGGGAGGGCCTCCAGGGCGCGCACATCATCGCCGTGCAGTGGGAGGCGTTCAGCTTCCTCCCCGGCTTCGCGATCGGCACCGCGGCGGGGGCGCTTGCCGGCCAGTACCTCGGGGCGGGCAACCCTCGGATGGCCCAACGCGCCGTGCTCTGTTGTTGCGGGCTGGCGGCGGTGGTGATGGGTACGTTCGGCGTGGTCTTCATCGTGTTCGGCACGGAGCTGACGACCCTCATCAGCGCCGAACCGATCCACCTGGAGCACACGCCGCGCTTGCTGATGCTGGGCGGGTTCGGGCAGGTCTTCTTCGCCATGGCGATGGTCATCCGCCAGGGCCTCCGCGGCGTGGGCGATACGCGGTGGACGTTCGTGATCACCACCGTCTCCAGCTACGGCGTCCGGATGCCCGCCGCCTACCTGCTCGGCGTCACGCTGGGCCTCGGGATCGAGGGCATCTGGATCGGTCTCGTGGGCGAGTTCGCGGTCCGCGCGGCGCTGTTCGCGGCGCGGTTCTTCCACGGCGGTTGGAAGCGGTTGGAAGTCTGACTACGCGCCGATCGCCAGCCGGTCCGCGAGGACCGTCGGCAAACCCGCCTGCTGGGTGGCGAGTTGGGCGGCGGCGACGTCGTAGGCGACGCGGTGGACGGTAAACGTCCGTTGGTCGAGGTCGAGCACGGCGAAGCTGGCGCGGGCGTCGCAGTCGCGCGGCTGACCGACCGAGCCGGGATTGCAGATGTACCGCAGCTCCGGCCGCAGGTCGATCTCGACCTCGTGGCTGGGAATGTACGCGGTGAGGTCCGTCGCGCTCAGCGTGGCCTCGGCGTCGGCGAGCGGGGGAGCCTCGAAGACCATCGGGACGTGGGTGTGACCGATCAGGCAGATCTCCGCATCGAGATCCGCGAGCCCGCGGAACGCCAGCGCCGCGATCTGCTTGTCGTGCACGTAGTTGGTCGGGCCCGCGCCGGGGCTGTCGTGGACGCAGTGAATGCTGTCGCCGGGACCGAGCCGTCGCGTCAGCGGCATCTGGAGCAGGGCGTTGAGGTGCAGGGGGCCGAGGGCGGCGCGGGTCCAGTAGATCGCCTCGCGGGCCGCGCCGTTGAACGTGTCGGCACAGAGCGGGTCGACCACGGCCTGGTCGTGGTTGCCCTGGACGACGATGTCGCAATGGCGCACGACGAGGTCGAGGCACTCGCCCGGGTGGGGACCGTACCCGACCGTGTCACCGAGACAGATCAAGCTCTCGATGTTGAGCGCGGGCATCGCGGCGAGAACCGCCTGGAAGGCGTAGAGGTTCCCGTGGATGTCAGAGATGACCGCGTATCGACTCATGCCCCAAAGCCCCGATTACCCGGCTCCCTGACTTCCCGCCTCTGGCACCCGTTGCTTTGCCCGCCGGGTGCGGCGTCTTCCATTATTGGACGCATTGTCTATCGGAATGGACGAACGAATCTTGTCAATCTTCGCGGAAAATACCGAAGTTCGACGGCAAAGCTCGCGCTCCGAGGTCAGCCGTTGGGGACCTCCGCGGCGGCGGCCCGCGGCTCGTCGGCCCGCGGCTCGTCCACGGCCGGCGTGGCCGCCGGTGGGGCCACCTGCGACTCGGGCGGTGACTCGACCGGCGGCTCCGCGGGCGGCGGCTCGGTCTCGGCCGCGTCCGACGCCTGATCGGCGGCCTCGGCCCGCCGCTTGATCTGCTGGATCTTCGCCTTGTCGGGGGCGAGCATCATCGTCATGCGTCGTCCTGTCTGGCGCGGCGGCATCTCGACCTTGGCGATGTCCGAGAGCTGCTCGATGATTCCGTTCATGCGCTCGGTGCCGCGGTTGCGGTGAACCATCTCGCGTCCACGGAAGTTCTGCACGATCTGGACCTTGTGCCCGTCCATGAGGAAGCGGCGTGCCTGGTTCAGCCGGATCTGGATGTCGTGCGGGTCGATCTTCATCGAGCGCCCGAGCCGGACTTCCTTCAACTCCGCGGTCTTCGAGCGCGCCCGGTTGGCCTTGTCCTTCTTCGCCTGCTCGTACTTGAACTTGCCGTAGTCGAGGATGCGGCACACGGGCGGCTCGGAGTCCGCGGCAACCTCGACGAGGTCGAGACCCGTCTCGCGGGCGCGGCGCAGCGCCTCGGCGGTCTCGACGATGCCGAGCATCTCGTTGTTCTCGTCGATCAGGCGAATCGGGGTCACGCGGATCATCTCGTTGATGCGAGGACCGCGGTTCCAGTTCTGATCCGGGCGGAAGTAGCGTCTACGGGCGATGGGTCGATTCCTTTTCGTTCGGCGAAGCGATCATGACGCGAGCGGTCGATGTGCCGATACCGGCGACCGACGCGGTGGGTACTGCTGAGTGAGCGTGGGTGAGTACGGGCGACGCATGGGCTAGGAAACGCAACCTGAGTCCCGGTCCGAACCCGCTCGCCTGGTCAAGCTGAAATGGCTTCGCATCAGCGATCCCGATTCCAAACCAGATCCCGAGGAACCCCCACGGGCTCCCTCGTCGGCTTCACCCGCAATCACTGGGGGCAAAGCCTGGATCATTCGTGCACCCGCCTCGCGGGGTTGCACGCGACGCAGACGCCCCGGGGGCGTCACGTGCACCGACCCACGGTACTCCCACATCGACAGCGGAGCAACCGTCGTTGAGGGAGATTTGCGAGGTCCTGACCGACGCGACGGACAGGCCCGGGGAGGCCTAGACCGCGACACCCTCGAAGAGACCGAGCACGGTGAGGTTCGCGGCGCGGGTTGCGATCTCCTGCCGGACGGTGTCCACGAAGCGGTCGAGGTCCACCGCTCCGAGGTCGTGTCGCGTGCCCCGGGCGCGGACGCTGACCTGTCCCGACTCTGCGTCCCGCGGCCCGACGACCAGCATGTAGGGGACCTTCATGTCCGCCGCGACCTTGATCTTCGCCTGGATCCGCTCGTCGGAGTCGTCGAGGGTGGCCCGCACCTCCGCCTGGAGCAGGGCGTCGAGGACGCGTCGGCCGTACTCCGTCGTCTTCTCGCTGATGGTCAGGATCCGGACCTGCTCGGGAGCGAGCCACGTCGGGAACGCCCCGGCGAAGTGCTCGATGAGCACGCTGCCGAACCGCTCCATCGAGCCGAACGGGGCGCGGTGGATCATGACCGGCCGGTGCGGCTTGTTGTCGGGGCCGATATAGGTCAGGTCGAACCGCTCCGGCAGGTTGTAATCCACCTGCACGGTGCCGAGCTGCCACTCGCGACCGACCACGTCCTTGGCGATGAAGTCGATCTTCGGTCCGTAGAACGCGGCCTCGCCCGGCTCCTCGATGAACGGCACGTCCAGCGACTGCGCCGCGGCGCGACAGGCGGTCTCGGCCTTGTCCCAGTTCGCCGATTCGCCGACGTACTTCGCGCTGTCGGGATCGCGGAGCCCCACGCGCACCCGGTAGTCGTCCATGCCCAGCGTGCCGAAGATGATCTTCACCAGCTCCAGGCACCCGAGCAGCTCAGCCTGCACCTGCTCCTCGGTGCAGAAGATGTGCGCGTCGTCCTGCGTGAAACCACGCACGCGACTCATCCCGCCGATCTCGCCGGACTGCTCCCACCGGTACACGGTGCCGAACTCGGCCAGCCGGACCGGCAGGTCGCGGTAGCTGTACGGTTCGCTCGCGTAGAGCCGGATGTGGTGCGGGCAGTTCATCGGCTTCAGCAGGTAGCCGTCGATCTCGCCGCTCTTGACGTGGTTGGCCAGATCCGCGCAGGAACAGCCCTCCGCCGCGAATTGCGCGAGCTGATCGTGGTCGATGAGCGGCGGGAACTGGCTGTCCTGGTAGTAGGGGAAGTGCCCCGATGTCTTGTACAGTCCGAGCTTGCCGATATGCGGCGTGAAGACCTGGTGGTAGCCCTGCTTGCGCAGCTCGCCGCCGATGAAACGCTGGAGCTCCTCGCGGACGACGGCGCCGTTGGGCTTCCAGAGCACGAGCCCCTGGCCGACCGCTTCGTCGATGTGGAAGAGCTTGAGCTGCTTGCCGATCACGCGGTGATCGCGTTTTCTCGCCTCCTCGAGCTGATGGAGGTACGCCTTGAGCTGCTTTTTGTCGGCGAACGCGGTGCCGTAGACACGCGTGAGGTGATCCGACGCGGCGTCGCCATGCCAGTAGCTCGCGGCGATGCTCAGCACCTTGAAGGCGCCGATACGGCTCGTGGACGGCACGTGCGGTCCGCGGCAGAGATCCTCCCAGTCGCGACCGGGCTCGCCGGTCACGTACCAGCTCAGGCAGTCGCTGCCCGCCTCGACGGCGCGCTCCGCGTTGTCGAGCTTGTACTTGCTGCCCTCGTCGCGCAGTTTCACCATGCCGTCGCCCACGGGCATGTCGACGCGCGTGAAGGGCCGGTCCTCGGCGATGATCTTCGCCATCTCCGCCTCGATCGCCTCGAAGTCGTCCGCGGACAGCGGCCGGTCCTCGGGCACGTGCATGTCGTAGTAGAACTTGTCCTCCAGCGGCGGCCCGTAGACCAGCAGCACGCCGGGGACGACGCGCTGGATGGCCTCGGCCATCACGTGCGCGCAGCTATGCCGGATCAGGTACAGGGCGTCCGCATCGGCGGGCTTGCCCTTCATCGCGGTGACGAGCTCCACCTTCGCGTCGGACTCGACCGTGGTGGTGAGATCGCTGAGCACGCCGTCGACCTTCGCGCCGATGGCCTGGCGGGCGAGGCCCGGGGAGATGTCCTCGGCGATCGCCCGGCAGGAGACCGGGCCATCGAACTCGCGGGTGGTGTCGTCGGGCAGGGTGATGCGGGGCATGGCGGTCTTCTCGGGGGCCTGTTCGGTGTGCGCTCGGAATCGAAACCCGGCAAGTGTACTCATCGGCGTCTCGCGGCGGCGGGATTCGCCCGCCGGGCGATCCTCGGCGGTTGACGCTCGAACGGGCCGCCCGGAAGATACCATCGGTCGGACCTCGATTCCCGCCGAATGCCCACATGTTGGGCCGAGTGACGGAGCTTCCACGCGATGATCTGCCCGTACTGTGGCACCGACCACGATCGGGTCATCGACAGCCGCGCGTCCGAGGGCGGGCTCGTGATCCGCCGGCGCCGCGAGTGCCTCGGGTGCGAGCGTCGCTACACGACGTACGAGCGTGTCGAGAAGACGCACCGGCTCATGGTGGTCAAGAAGGACGGCTCCCGCGTGCCGTTCGATCCCGACAACGTGCGGAAGGGGCTCCTTGCGGCGTGCGGTAAACGACCGATCCCGGAGGAACTCAAGAGCCGGCTCGTTCGCGAGGTCGAGGACGAACTGCACCGCGAGTTCGATCGCGAGGTTCCCAGCGTCGAGATCGGGCGCCGCGTCGCGGTGCGGCTGCGCGAGATCGACGGCATCGCGTACATCCGGTACGCGAGCGAGCACCACGACTTCAGCAGCCTCGAGGAACTGGCCGAGGAGCTGCGCGACCTGAGATCGCGCACGCCGAACCTGCCGAACCAAAGGGATCTGTTCTGAGCACGAAAGGCGAGCCGCAGGACGCTACTTCGGCGTCAGCTCTCCGCGCAGCTCTTCCTGCATCAACAGGATTCGTCCGCAGGCGCTACACCGGACGAGGCCGCTGTTGCGATCCATCAGCGAGACGATGCGTTCGAACGGCAGGTGCATGTTGCACTCGCTGCACGCGTACTCGCGGTGGCGCCGGTTGACCTCCTCGACGGTGGCCATCGCCTCACCGTCGTGCACGTTGGCCATCTCGTCGAAGACCGCGAGCTCGGAGGCGGGGATGTCCGACGCGGCGGTCTCGCGCTCGAGCTGAAGCTCCTCGAGCCGGGAGCCGATCTCCTCGCGGCGCTCGGTGAGCTGGTCCTCGGCGACCTTCAGGACCTTGCGACGCTCGGCCTCCTGTCCTTCGACCGTCCCCAGCTCCTCCTCGATGCGCTCGATCGCCTCCATCTCCTCGACGATGTCGTCGTCGATCTTCTTGCGCGCCTCCTTCACCGTGTCCAGCTCGCTGAGCACGGCGGTGTATTGCTTGTTCGTGGTCGCGCTGTTGAGGTCGTTGCGGAACTTCTCGACCTGCTGGTCGATCGTCGCCCCCTCGGTCTCGAAGTTGCCGATCCGAGCCTGATGATGACGCCGTCGCGTGCGCAGCTCCTCGAGACGCTCACGCACCACGTCGAGCTGCTTCTGCTGTCCACTGAAGTAGCGTTGCGCCGAGTCGAGACGTGTCTGCAGCCCGCGCAGTTGTTGGTCGACGCGGTACAGACTCGTCAGGCGCTCCATGAGGGTCATCGCTCGGCTCCGGGGTGGCGGACCGGATGTGCGGCCCGAACGTCACAGTCTAGCAGCCCGTTGAAGAAGTCGCGCGGGCTGCGAGCGGACCACCCCGGTCTACCCCGCGAGTTCCAGCATCCAGAAGGCGACCGGGGCGACCATCAGCGGTGAGTCGAGCACGTCGAGCACGCCGCCGAGCCCGGGCAGGATCGTGGAGGAGTCCTTGACGCCCGCGCCCCGCTTCAGGAGGCTCATGGTGAGGTCGCCGAACTGTCCCACGAGCGCGAACACCACGCCGCACGCGAGACCGAGCCACCACGGGACGTGATCCGCCGGCTGGAGGTAGCGGGTGGCGAACGAAAGCAGGAGCCCCACGAGCGCCGCGAACGCGACCCCGCCCGCCAGCCCCTCCCACGTCTTGCCCGGGCTGAGCCAGGGGATCAGCTTGCGCCTCCCGATCGCCCGTCCCGTGAAGTACGCGCCGGTGTCGGAGGACTTCGTGAGGAGGATGACGCCCACGATCAGCCACGCGCTGTGCTCGCGACGCAGAGCGAGCAGGAAGCCGAACATCAGCCCGAGATAGACCAGGGCGAAGACGACGGCGCCGGCCGCGGCGAGCACGCCCTCCACGTTCTGATGGCGGCTGAAGGTGAGCAGCGACGCGACGAAGACCAGCACGAGACCGGTGGACACGATCGCCACGACCTTGATCGCCTCGGCGTCGAGCCGGATGCCGTAGCTGAGGATCAGCCCGACGAGCGCCGCCAGAACCGTCAGCCACGTCCGCGTGAGGATCCCGTTGGCGCGGACGATCGTCGTCAGCTCCACCGCCGCCGCGGCGGCCACGAAGAGGCCGACGACGAAGAGCACGATCCCGCTCGGCGGGTGCTCGTGGCCGAGGAACAGGTCCTTCCAGAATCCCGGCTCCAGCGTCACGCTGTCCATCCAGTTGTCCAGCAGGACCACGCCGAGCAGAGCGGCGATCAGGATCGGACCCATGATGAGGCGGTACTTGAGCATCAGCGCGCCTGGTTCAGCGACCAGTCATAGTCGATCCAGCGGGTCCGGATCGCGGGGGTGTCGATGACGTAGCGAGCGATCGGACCGCCGGACTCGGCGTGCGCCGCGACGAACCCCGCAGCGTTGGTGTACGGCGGAACCTCGAAGTCCTTGCCGTACCACTCCATGATCTTGCTCAGCCCCAGCACGCCGCGCTTCACCGAGAACCTGGTGGGGTCGTTCACCCACCGGCGGCTCTGGTCGTCGAGCTGGGCGTCCAGCCGCTTCGCGTCGTACGGCTCCGCTCGCAGTGGGGGGCAACTCATCGCCGCGCAGACGAGGGCGGCGTGCGTCCGAGGATCGC
This sequence comes from Planctomycetota bacterium, assembly GCA_024226535.1. Classification (GTDB taxonomy): domain Bacteria; phylum Planctomycetota; class Phycisphaerae; order Phycisphaerales; family SM1A02; genus JAAELP01. Next base: position 13,789 of record JAAELP010000482.1, read on the forward strand.
CGAGGGGTCGGACGCGTTCGTTCTCGAGGCGGTCGAGCGTGAGATCCTGGCGGGCGACGGTGATCGGTCGCTTCTTGAAGAAGCCGTCGACCGCGTTCACGCCGGTGAAGCCCGGCTTCGCGCTGTCGCGGACCGCGAACGCGAGGACGTTGGCGTTGTACGCGTTGCACCACAGGGCGAGACGCTCGGCGCGGTCGGCGGGCAGCGGGACGCCGGCGAAGCCGCGCACGATCGCGTCGAGCCTCGCCAGAAGATCCGGCTGGCGGAGCTGGTCGTAGCGCACGAGCCCCTTCGGCGTGACGATCTCCTCGAGCAGCCGGCCGTACTCGGCGGAGGTGGTCACCGGATCGGGGCGCGACGCCGATGGCCGGGGCGGCGGGGGCGTCGACGACTCCGGCGAGGCCGCCGCCGGCGGAGGCGCCGCGTTCGTGGGCGCCGCGTCCGCGGGCTCCTGGTATCGCGTGCACCCCGCCACGACGAAGAGCATGAGGCCAACGCGAATGAATGGACGTCGAATCATGGGTCCTCCCGGCACGCCGCCCGATCGGCGGCACATCATACGGGGGGGTGCTCGGAAGGGAGATCGAGGTCCGCCAGCGCGCCCCGGATCGCGTCCTCGTCCACGCCCCGGCGAGCGAGACCGGTGGCGATGCGGCGCGCCGCGATCTCGGGGGGAACCCCGTGCATCGCGCGGAGCCGACGCCGGGCCCAGGCGACGGCGTCGTCGGCCTCGCGCCGCGCGCTGAGCACCTCGTCGGCGACCCGCTCGGCGAGCGCCGGGGCGAGCCGTCGACGGGTGAGCCGCTCGACCACGAGCGCCCGCCCGGCCGGGCCACGCCCCAGCAGATCCTCGACGCAGGCGCGGGCGTAGGCGTGGTCGTCGAGCAACCCTGACGACTCCATCTCGTCGAGGATCCCGTCGACCGTGTCCGTCTCGTGCCCCCGGGCGGCGAGCCGCTCGGCCAACTCGCCCCGCGAGCGCGCCCGCCGGGCGAGCAGGCCGAGCGCTTCGCCGCGTACCCGCTGTCGCGTGGCGGCGTCACGCACCGAGGCGTCGAGCCGCTCGGTCCACGGTTGACCGACGCTGAGGCCGAGCGTCCGGACATCCGTCGCGCGAACGCGCGCGACGACACGACCGGCGACACGCACCGAGATGAGGTGGGGCTTGCCCGCGACCGGACTGATGGCGGTGATTGTCGTCATCGACGAACCGTGGAGCCGAAGACATCGTAACCCTCGACGGCCGCCCGTGACCGACTCCACCGACAAACCACCATGTTCGCTCCGCGCCGCGCTGCGGTCGAGGCTCGTCGTGCTGGCGCGGCTCGGCGTGCTCGCGTTGCTCGTGGTGCTGCTCGCCGGCGGGATGGGCCGGGCGTGGTGGGCGTTCGATCTCGCCAGCCACTTCCAGACGCACTACCTCCTCGCTGCCGCGGTGCTGCTCGCGGCGTGCGGCGTGCTGCGTCTGCCGATCACGGCGACGGGAGCGGCGCTCGCGCTCGTGGTGACCGCCACGCGGGTCGTGCCGTGGTACGTCCCCGGCCCCGATCCGGGCCCCGATCCCGGGAGCGGACCGACGGTGCGTCTGCTGATCGTCAACGTGCTCAAGAGCAATCCGGACCGCGAGCGCGTGCTGGAGTACCTGGTCGGGCGCGATGCGGACGTGGTCATTCTCCAGGAGGTGGACACCGCCTGGATGGAGGCGCTGGCGCCCCTGCGGGAGTCGATGCCCCATTCGCTGGAGGCCTTGCGCTACGACGACTTCGGGATCGCGGTCCTGAGCCGCCTGCCCATGAGCCGCGGCGGGGAGGTGATCTCGCTCGGTCGGGCGGGCCTGCCCAGCCTCGCCTGCACCCTCGAGCGTGACGGCGCGGCGTTCACGCTGATCGCCACGCACCCCGTGCCGCCGGTGCGTCGATCCAACGCGCGGCTTCGCGACGGGCAGATCGACGACGTCGCGACGCTGATCGAGAACGCGCCGCGCCCGGTCGTCCTCGCTGGCGACCTGAACGCATCGATGTGGTCCGTGCCGTACAAGGACCTCGTGGCGCGCACCGGCCTGCGCAACGCGCGGGCGGGCTTCGGCGTGCTCGGCACGTGGGCCCCGCGCCGGCGCGGCTGGCTCGGACGCGTGCCGATCGACCACTGCCTCCACTCGCGGGACGTGACGATCAGGTCGTGCGCGACGGGGCCGTCGATCGGCTCGGATCATCTGCCGCTGGAGGTGGAGCTGGGGTTGCCTGCGCCGAAGTAAATCGGCGTCGCTACTCGTTCGAGAGCGACTCGAGCACCGCCCCCAACCCCTCGACCACCCGCGCCATGCGTTCGTAGTCGAGCTGATCGGGCGTGTCGTTCGGCGTGTGGTAGTGCGGGTACCGGTACATGGCGGTGTCGGTGACCATGATGGCCCGGTAGCCGGCCTGCCAGAAGGCCCAGTGGTCGGACCAGCCGACGCCCGGAAGCCAGCCCGGCGGCGCGGCGCCTTCCGAGGGAAACCGCGCGTGCTCGCGGAACGACCGGATGCTGTCGCGCACGAGTCGGCGCGATCCGAAGTTGCCGACGAACGCGATGAAGTCGCCGCGTGTCGGGTAGAACCAGCTCAGCGGGGGCGGGTACGACTGGCTGCCTTCCTCGTCCCGGTACGAGCCGAGCATCTCGAGGCTGATCATCGCCACGACGTCGTCGCGTCGCTCGCGGCAGCGCGTCGCGTAGCGGAGGCTTCCCATCCGCCCCGTCTGGAAGTACGGCGGCTCCTCGTTGACGAACAGCACGATGCGGATGGTCCGGGCCGCGGTGACGCCGGCGCGAGCCCGGGCGAGCGCGAGCGCGCCCGCGACGCCGGAGGCGTTGTCGTCGGCGCCAGGCGTGTCCATGCACGTGTCGTAGTGCGCCCCGATCACCACGATCTCGTCCGCCCGCGTCGTGCCGGGGAACTCGGCGATGAGGTTCGCGCACGCAACGCCCTCGGCTTCGAAGACCTGGCGTTCGACGGCGACACCGGCCGTGCTGGCGAGGGTCTCGGCGAGCCAGTCCTCGGCGCGCTTCAGCCCCTTCGGGGCGGAGCGAATACTGCGGGCGCCGATCGTGTCGGCGAGCATGACCACGTCGTCGCGCAGGGCGTCGCGGAGCGTCGCCTGTTCCTCGGTGAGCGGGGGCAGGGAGCCGCTCCAGGAGGTGCCGGGCATTCGGATCATCGTCAACACTCCCGTGACGGCGAGCACGACGAAAACGATCGCGCCGACGAGCAGACGCTTCCGGGCCCCGCGGGTGATGACCCGGAGCCGTCGGCGGGGGGGCGCTGGCTCGGACGACGTCGGAGCGGTCATGTCGCTCTCTTCGGCTTTGGCTTCGGCTTCGGCTTTGGCGCCCGCGCGTTTGAGCAGTATCCCCGGCAGAGCGGATGCTCCGCGCACGACGCTCCCCGGGCCTTGCAGACCTGCCGGCCGTGGTCGATCAGCATGTGGCTGAGCTGGGTCCAGCTCGGCCGTGGGAACAACGCCATGAGATCGCGCTCGATCTTCTTCGGGTCGGTGTGCTTCGTGAGGCCGAAACGCGTCGCGAGCCGCTGCACGTGCGTGTCCACCACGACGCCGACGTTGATCCCGAAAGCGTTGCCGAGCACGACGTTCGCGGTCTTCCGGGCGACGCCGCGCAGCTCCAGCAGCTCATCCATCGTCGAGGGCACGACGCCACCGTGCTCGCGCGTCACCGTCTCCATCGCCGCGTGGATCGCCTTCGCTTTGTTCCGGAAGAGGCCGATCGTCTGGATGTACGGTTCCAGGTCCGCCGGCGAGGTGGCGGCGTAGTCGGCGGGCAGAGGGAATGCCGCGAAGAGGGCGGGCGTCGCCTTGTTGACGCTCACGTCCGTCGCCTGGGCCGAGAGGATCGTCGCCAGGAGCAGTTCGTGAGCGGTGCGGTAGTTCAGCGCGCACTCCGCATCGGGATAGTGCTGCTCCAGGGCGGCGAGGATCCGGCGCGCACGGTCCTTCTCCGCCCGGGTCTTTGCCGGAAGGTCGAACGCGGTCTTGCTCGTCGCGGACGTGGTGGTCACGGGGAGCGCCCCTGGAGGAGACGTGGCGGATCGAGCTCGCGCTCCCGCGGCGCACCGGGCATCGCGCGGAGCCCGACGGTGCCGGCCACGGCCGCGGCCGCCACGAGCAGCAGGTTCACCCGCAGGATGATGTCCGCCTTGGGGTGCCGCCGGTTGAACGCGGCGCGGTGCTCGTGGGCACGATCGACGTCGCCGGCCTCCGCGGCCTCCCAGAATGCGCGGAGGTCGGCGTTCATCTTCGGCGCCAGCATCATGGCGTGGCCCGCGAAGAGGGCCGCGGCCAGCACGATGCACGCTCCCCGCACGAGATGGGCCGGACGACGCCAGGGACCGCGGAATACGGTGAGCTGCGCCAGCAGCGTGAGTAGCGCGAGCGGGGCGGCGACGAACTGGAGCATGTCAACCGTGAAGAACACGCCTTCCATGATGCGACCGGCGGCGATCCGCCCGTGCTCGTCGGCGGGATACGCCGCGTAGCGTTCGAGCACGAAGCTCATCGAGTCGGTGATCGGGAAGACGTTCATCGCCGCGACGGCGGCGCTGACGAGCGCCGCGATCCACAGGATCAACGCGAACGCGTGGATGACATTGCAGAACGAGAGATAGGCGGCGCGGGAACTCATGCGGTGCGCCGATGATAGTCCCGCGGGCCAGGCGAGTGTCGTCAGCCCTGCGTCACCGGCGTGCCCTCCGACCACGTCGCGCCGTCTTCCCAGACCTCGCGTTTCCAGATCGGCGCCTCGCTCTTGAGGGCGTCGATCAGGAATCGGCACGCGTCGAACGACTCGCCGCGGTGTCCGGCGACGACCTGCACGAGCACGCTCGCATCCCCGGGGGGGACCTCGCCGAGCGCGTGGTGGAGCCGGACGGCCAGGCACCCGAAACGCTCGACCGCCCGCCGGGCGAGGTCGTGAAGCACGCGTTCGGCCATCGGGCGGTACGCCTCGTACGACAGCCGCACGAGACGGCCGTGCTCGGGGTGCACCTCCTCGCGCGTGCGTCCGAGGAACACGCACTCCCCGCCCGCCGGCTGAGGGAACGGATCGAACGGCACGTGTCGGGCGGGTTGGTCGAGCAGACGCACGTCGATGTCGGCCATGGGGCAATCGTATGTGCTACGTTGCCGCCGTGATTCCGCCGCCGCCGCTGGCCCCGACGATCGCCGCGCTCGACCTGCCCCCGCGGGAGGCGTTCGATCGGCTGCGCGATCGGGGGTTCCGGCAGGTCCAGGTGAGCGCGCTGGCCCCGGGTCTGCGTCCGCGGGACCTCGGGCGCTCGGCGCGGCGTGATCTCCTGGCCACGCTGCGCCGGCGCGAGATGGTGGTCAGCGGGCTCGACGCCTGGATTCCGGCGGCGCACTTCATCGACGCGGCCCACGCGGATCGCGCCGTCGCGGTGGTGCTGGAGATCATCGATCTCGCTGCCGACTTCGGCGCGTGTCCGGTGAGCCTGGCGCTCCCGCGTGACGACGACGGCGCGCTCCCCGCGGCCGCCGGCCCCGTGCGGGAGGCCCTCGCGGAGCGAAGCGTGGCCACGGGGGTTGCCGTCGCGGACCACGGTCGCCCCGTGCTCGTCGACGACGTGATCGGCGTGGGCGTCGATCCCGCGGCGTGGCTTGCCGATGGCGCCGATCCGGCCGCGGCGATCGTCGCGCACGGCGCCCGCCTCGCCTCCGCGCGTGTCGTCGACCTGCTGACCAGCGGCATGCGTGGTCCGATCGGCGACCCGGCCGCGGCCCGTCTGGACGTCGCGAGCTACCGCGCCGCTCTGTCGGTGGCCGCCTACCGAGGCGCCGTCGTCCTCGACGCCCGCCAGTGGGCGGACCCGTGGGCCGGCCTGGTCCAGAGCGCGACGGCCTGGACTTCCTAGGACGTCCTCCATCACTCCAATCCCAGCCATCGACCCATCGCAAGTGTCCTCCGACGCCCGACGTCCAATCGACCCATCCCCAATCCCGCGCGGACGAGGGCGCGGTGATTCACCGTCGCTCTCGATCGTTCGAAGGGACGTTGGGCGGACGGAGCGCCGGGGAATGAAGGACACTCCCGATGGGTCGATGGCGGGGATTGGAGTGATTGAGGTCGATCGTCCGTGATCCGGTGGTAAGTGAACCACGGAGGACACGGATAAGAGACAGGGGATCGAGCCTAGCTCATCGACGCCGTTGCCAGACGAGGTGCGGGAGGTCGGGGACGATGAGCCGTCGCAGCGCGGTCTCGACGGCGTCGCGCGAACCGGGCATCGCGAACACGACGGTGTCGCCTCCGGCCTCGGCTTCGCGCGCGACGAGCCCGGCGGTCGCCCGGCTGAGCATCGCCGCGGCGCCGATCTCCTGGAAGCTGATCATGCGGAACAGCTCGCCGAATCCGTCGAGCTCGGTGGTGAGGAGATCCCGGACGACCTCGACGGTGCCGTCGCGCCGGCCGATGCCGGTGCCGCCGGTCGTGAGGATGACATGGACCCCGGGATCGCCCAGCCACCGCTCGAGCTGCCCGCGGATCTCCTCCGGCTCGTCGCGCACGATCGCGCGCTCGACCGTCTCGAATCCATGCTCGGCGAGGATCGACTCGGCGGTCGGCCCGCTCACGTCGGTCGCCGCCGTGCGGGTGTCGGAGATGGTCAGCACGGCGCACCGGATCGGTACACGGTCCGCGCCTTCGGCCGCCTCGCGTCGGTGTGACTCGGCGCTGCCAGACATGACGCCAGTGTAGGATGCGTGCATGCAGGTCGTGGGGCACGGCATCGATCTCGTGGACATCCGGCGGATCGCGGAGATGCTCGAGCGTCATCCCGAGCAGTTCCGCGCGCGCTGTTTCACGGAGCGCGAGCAGGCGTACGCGGAGTCCGCGACCGGTCGTCGCGCCGAACGGTACGCGGCGCGGTTCGCCTGCAAGGAGGCGGTGCTCAAGGCGCTGGGCACGGGCTGGCGGGACGGGATCCGCTGGACCGACATCGGCGTGGACCACGCCCCGTCCGGGGCCCCGACGGTGAGGCTGTCGGGACGATGCGAGGAGGTCGCCCGGACGCTCGGGATTCGACGGTGGCTGGTGAGCATCAGCCACGCCTCGACGCCGGGCCGCGGCAGAGAAGGCGGCGAGCCCGGCGGGGAGGGGTACGCGATCGCCTCGGTGATCGCGTGTGGTGGTCCGGGGGGCTGACCTGCCGATGGGGATGGATGGGGGTCAGGGAATCTCCGGAACTTCCCCGGCGTCTCCCGGGTAGCATCAAGCCCATGGCCAGGCGTTCCTCCACCCCGTTGTACGAGTTGATCATGTCGGGCCGGCGGCCCGGGTCGATCCGTACACCGGAGGGCCTGGACTACGTCTCCGAGGAACAGGTGGAGCCCGAGGAAGAGCTGGAGGAGGTCGAAGAGGAGCTGGAGGAGGAATACGAGCCGGCGGTCATCGAGCACGAGACGCCGTCGCTCGGTCCCGCCCGCACCGTCCGCGTGCCGATGGGCTACCTGCTGCTCGCTGCCGCCGCCGTCGTCGTGGGTCTCGCCGGGGCGTACATGATCGGCGCCTGGCAGGGCGCCAGGGCCGAGCGGGCGGAGCTGGACCAGGCGTTGCTCGCGAACTCACCCGGCGGGCACGCCGACGATCCGCTCAGCGGCCCGGTCGCCGCGCGGCCGGAGGAACTCGACCGGGCCCCGGGCATCGCGGCCCCACCACCTCGCGACGAACGCGTCCCCGTTTCGGTGCCGGTTCTCGACGAACGTGGCTGGGGCCCCGTGAACGCCGATCCGCGTCAGGCCGACCGCCATTACCTCGTCCTGGCGGAGACCCGTCCGGAGGGAGCGCTCCGTCTCGCGGAGTTCGCCCGCGAGGAAGGACTTGAAACCTACGTCATAACGAGCAATAATCCGCGATTCCGCCGGGTGATCGCCTTGCCGGGCTTGCCGTCCGGAAGCGAGGTGAGCCCGGAGATGCGCGGCCTCCGCGAGCGGGTCCGCCGTGTCGGGCAGGCGTGGAAAGCCAGGTACCCCGGCGAGAGCGATCTGAGCGACGCCTATCCGATCACCGGTTCGCAATGACCGGCCAGCCCCGCGAGAGCAGAGGACCCCAGCCATGAGCCTCCACCGAAGCCTGAAGACCAAGCCCGCCGCCCTCAACCAGCACCGCAACGTGCTCACGCGGGCGGAGCGTATCGCGGAGCTCGCGAAGCAGGATCGATTCGATCCAGAGGCCGACTCGCCGCTGTCGCTGGTCAAGGTCGCCAACCGCCAGGTCGTGACCAAGAAGAAGAAGAAGGAAGAGGAAGAAGGGGCCACGGAGGCCACGACCGAGGGCGGCGAGGACACCGACGCCGCTGCCGCCGCCGCGAGCTGATCTTCCCCTCGAATCCGCATTTCCACGGGCCGGTCCATCGCGACCGGCCCGTTGTCATTCCCGCCGACGTAGAATTGCGACCATGACTTCTGTGCTTGACTTCGAGGCGATGATCAGCGCCCGCGCGCGCTCGATCGACGTCTCCGGCATCCGTCGCGTCTTCGAGCTTGGCGCGCGTCTCGAGGACCCGATCAACCTCTCCATCGGACAGCCGGACTTCGCGGTCCCGGACCCGATCAAGCGCGCCACGGTGCAGGCCGTCGAAGGCGACCGCAACGGGTACACGCTCACGCAGGGCGCGCCGGAACTGCTCGAGGCGATCTCGCGCCGGCTGGCCGATGACGTCGGCTGGGACGCGCCGTCCGACGAGCACGGTCTGCTCGTGACCGGCGGCACGAGCGGCGCGTTGCTCCTCGCATGCCTCGCCCTGCTCGACCCGGGCGACGAGATCATCGTGCCCGACCCGTTCTTCGTGATCTACCCGGCGCTCGGTTCCATCAGCGGGGCCCGCGTCGTCTACTGCGACACGTATCCCGACTTCCGCATGACGGCCGAACGCGTCGAGCCGCTCCTGACCGATCGCACCAAGATCGTGCTCATCGACTCGCCGGGGAACCCGGCCGGCGTGGTTCTCACCGGCGACGAGCAGCGCGATCTCGCCACGCTGTGCGAGGAGCGCGGCGTCGTGCTGATCTCCGACGAGATCTACGACGCGTTCACGTACGCCGACAGTCTCGAGGAGGGGCGTTGCCCGAGCCCGGCCCGGTACAGCCGGAACATGCTCCTGGTGCGTGGATTCGGCAAGACATACGGATGTACCGGGTGGCGTCTGGGGTACGCCGCCGGGCCGAAGTCGATCACGATGCAGATGGCGAAGCTCCAGCAGTACACGTTCGTGTGCGCGCCGTCGATGGCGCAGGTGGGCGCTTCCGTCGCGTTCGACGTGGACATGAGCGGGCACGTGGCGGCCTATCAGCGCAAACGGGACATGGTGCTCGAGGCGTTCTCTTCGGTGGCGGACGTGGTCCATCCCGGCGGCGCGTTCTACGTGTTCGTCCCCGTGCCCGAGCACCTCGGCATGTCCGGAACGGAGTTCGCCGAGCGCGCGACCGAGCGCAACGTGCTCGTGATCCCCGGCGGGGTGTTCAGCCAACGAGACACGCACTTCCGGATCAGCTACGCGACCCCCGACGACCGCCTCGCGGCCGGCCTCGAGATCCTCCGCGACCTCGCCGCCGGCTAGGTCCTGTTTGACGGCTCAGAACGCTACATCTGAAGTGAAACCGCTCTAACGCTCCGGTGGGCGAACGGGGGGCAAATTGTCCGCCAATCCGGGGATTTCCAGTTGAACGCCCCCCAAACGGCGGTCATATTGGAACCGAGGGGAAAGCCCTCGCGGCGCCGCCCGGTGTAGTCCGGAGGCGCCGACACAAGCCATCCACCCGCCGCCGATATGGACTTGTTCCAGTCGGCGGTATTTCAATTCCGCTCGGACCGCCCTACGGGACGGATCCTCGCTCTCGCGCGCCAGGAGCGAGAACGGACACTCGTGCGACCCGCCCTACGGGACGGATCCTCGCTCTCGCGCGCCAGGAGCGAGAACGGAC
>JAAELP010000483.1 GCA_024226535.1 Planctomycetota bacterium
GCGGCGGCGACGCGTGGCACCGGATCGGCGACGCAAGCCCGTGGCTCGTGGCGGGCCTCGCCGGCTGCTCCATCGTGAGCCTCGTCGTCAACGGCACGAGCTTCTGGCTCGTCGCCCGACCGATCCGCGCGCTGCGGTTGCGCCACATGCTCTGGCTCAACTGCGCCGCCTCGGTCCTCAACTATGCGCCGATCCGCGCCGGGATGATCGCACGGGTCGCCTACCACCTGCGCGTGGATCGATTCGGCGTACTCCAGCTCGCCGCGTGGTTCGCGGCCCTCGGCTACACACTGCTGCTGACGCTGGGCGCGTTCATCGCGACGACGATCATCCATCCGGACTTCGACCTCGTGTGGGTCGCGCTGCTCGCCGGCCAGCTCGTGTTCGGCGGCCTCCTCACCGGGGCGATCATGGGGCAGTCGGTCGTGGTTCGTTTCGGCCGGGGCATGGACCGCATGCTCCGGCAGCCGTCATGCCTCTGGGGCGCGATCGGCCTGCGTCTGCTGGATATCGGCGCGTTCGTCGGACGCATGGCGTGCGCGGCGGCGATCCTGGACCTCTCGCTCTCCGTCGGTGACACACTGCTGCTCGGCGCGTCGGCGCTCGCCCTCAGCCTCAACCCGCTCGGACGCACCGGATTCCGCGAGATCGCCGTCGCGTTCGTCGCGTCGCGGCTCGCCGCACCGGACCTCTCGGCGACACAGCTCGACGGCCAGATGGCGACCCTCGCCCTCATCGAGTCCGCCGGCGAGGCCCTGATCGCGATCCCCGCGGGTGCCGCGGCGCTGGTCTGGTACCGCAAGCGCTGGGTCGGTGCACGCTGACCCGGTACGCTACCCCCATGACCATCGACCGCCGATCGTTCCTGGCCTCGACCGCCGGCCTGCCCGCGTTGTTGCTGCCGAAGGGTGCGGTGGCGCAGGCCGGTCGGCGGGGACCGATCGCGATCAGCTCGGCGAACACGCTCGCGGCGGTCGCCCGGGCGGTCGAGGTGCTCGGCGACGGTGGCGATCCCGCCGACGCCGTGGTCGCGGGCGTCACGCTCGTGGAGAACGATCCGAACGACATGAGCGTCGGGCTCGGCGGGCTGCCGAACGAGGACGGGGTCGTTCAGCTCGACGCTTCCGTCATGCACGGTCCGACGCACAAGGCCGGCGCCGTCGCCGGGCTCGAGGACGTCCGCAACGCCGCCCAGGTCGCGCTGCTGGTCCTGCGCCGGACGGATCACGTGATGCTCGTCGGCCGCGGCGCGAAGAAGTTTGCGCTCCGCCACGGCTTCACCGAGGAGAACCTGCTCACCGACAAGGCCCGCGAGGCGTGGCTTCGCTGGAAGCGCAACCTGAATCCGAACGACGACTGGCTCGACGACGACCAGCGTCTCGACGGACCGGAGCGAGACGCCGCCCCGATCCCCCACACCCACGGCACGATCCACTGCGCCGCCCTCGACGCCGGCGGCGACCTCGCGGCGTGCACGACGACGAGCGGGCTCAGCTACAAGATCGACGGCCGCGTCGGTGACTCCCCGATCGTGGGCGCCGGCATGTTCGTGGACAACGAGGTCGGCGCCGCCGGCGCAACAGGTCGCGGCGAGTCCCTCATCCAGTCCGCCGGCGCCGCGCGGATCGTGCAGCGCATGGCCGACGGCGACGACCCGACCGCGGCGTGCCTTCACTGCCTGAAGTGGATCGCCGATCACACGAAGCGCCGCTCGCTGCTCAACGACCGCGGCGAGCCCAACTTCGGCTGCGTCGTCTACGCCCTCCGCAAGGACGGCGCCTATGGCTCCGCGTCGATGCACAAGGGCTACCGTTTCGCGGTGCACGACGGTGTCGAGGCACGGTTCGAGCGGTGTCGCTCGCTGTTCGGGGGGTGAAGAACCCAAGCACCCGATCCTGGCCTGTCCGTGGTTCCTATCCGCGCCAGATGAGGTACGCCCAGTTCGCCGCAAACAGCACCGCGGCCGCGCTCCAGAAGCCCGCGCGGAGGCCCCGCGACAGCACGATCCGCTGCCCGAAGCCGATCCGGACGACGAGCCACGTGAACGCGGCGACCACGGCCACGCAGAGAAACGGGTTGTGCGTGAACGCGTCGGCGAAGCGACCGTCCGCGGCCGCCATCGCCGCCCGCGTGCCCCCGCACGTCGGGCACGGGATCCCGGTGAGACGACGGAGGTTGCACACCAGCGGCGCGTCGGACGACGCGCGGGCCAGCCACGCGACCAGCGCCACCCCGCCCATCCAGGCGGCGGTGAGGACGAGCGCCCACGCCGGAAACGGAAGCCGCCGCGGCGCCGGGCACAGGCCGATGCTCACGGCCCGCTGCCGGCGGCGCTGGCAGCGCCCGCCGCGACGAGGCTGCCGATGATCACGACGATGGCGATCGCGACGCCGACGATCGACAGGATCACGCTGATCATCCCGATGATCTTTCCGGCCTGGGTGAGCCCCTGGCCGGTGGGGTCCATGCGACCTTCCTCCATCTCGCGAAGGTCGGCGTTGCCCATGACCCACGCGATGATCCCGAAGATGAAGCAGACCAACCAGCTCAGGATCCCGAAGACCAGGATCATTACACCGCGGTGCGGACGGAGCACGCCGCCCTGCGGCGGATAGACGGGAGGAGGAGCTTGGGTCATGAGTCCGGCCTCGCTGATGAAAGGTGGGGTCGTGGCATCCAAAAGCTATCGGTGGGCTTGGATCGGTGCAAACCACCCGGAAGCGGGAGGGACCTTCCCCCGCCTCCCCGGCGCGGGGAGGGGGGCCGGGCGGAGGCGGCCAGACGAGCGCGCGAGCGGGCAGCCCTTCGACTATCATCCCGCCAGCGCGGCCTCCCAAGTCGTCCGCGGAGACCAGGCATGACCCTCGGCAACCCAGTGGCCACCCCGGCCACCGAGACCGGTGACCGACCGGCGATCCTCGGCGGCACCCCGGCAATCACGCTGCCCCAGGACGAGGCCACGCGCTGGCCCATCATCACCGAAGAGGACGAGCAGGCCGTCCTGCGCGTCCTGCGCACCGGCGAACTCTCCATCAACAACGAGGTCGCGGCGCTCGAGGACGACTACCGATCCTGGCTCGGTGCCCGGCACGCGATCGCCCACAACAACGGGACCGGGGCGATCCACGCCGCGTTGCACGCGTTGGACCTCGAGCCGGGCGACGAGGTGATCGTGCCGTCGGCGACGTGGTGGGCGAGCGTGATGCCGATCCTCCATCACGGGGCCGTCCCCGTGTTCGCCGAGACCGAGCCGGAGTGCCTCGGACTCGATCCCGCCGACGTCGAGCGGGCGATCACGGAACGCACCCGCGCGATCGTCGTGGTCCACCTCTTCGGCATGCCGTCGAAGATGGATGAGCTGCTCGACATCGCGCGCCGTCACGATCTTCGCGTGCTCGAAGACGCGTCGCACGCCCACGGGGCGACCTACCGAGGCCGTCCGATCGGCACCCTCGGCGACGTGGCCGTCTTCAGCATGCAGGCGAACAAGCTCGTGCCGTCCGCCGAGGGCGGCGTGCTCGTGACCGACGACGACGAGATTCACGAGAAGGTCATTCGGTACGGCCACTACGAGCGGCTGCTTCCCATGAAGGGCTCGCCGCAGCGGCGCTTCGCGGCCACCGGCTTCGGCATGAAGTTCCGGATGTCCCCGCTGAGCGCCGCCCTCGCCCGCGTCCAGCTTCGGCATCTCGGCCCGCGCAACCGCCAGCGCACCGAGAACTGCTGCTTCCTCTCCGAGCGTCTCGAAGCGCTCGGCTTCCGAACGTTCCTGCCGCCGGACGACGTCGAGCGCGTGTACTTCGAGTTCCTCATCGGCTACGACGAGGCGGCGGTCGGCGTCCCGATCGGCGATCTCACGCGGGCGCTCCAGGCCGAGGGCGCGCTCGTCGGCGCGCCGCGCTATCCGCTCGTTCACCAGCAGCCCGTGTTCACCGAGGGCACGTGGGCGAAGATCGCGCGTCTCGACGAGAACGACCGCTCGCTGCCGACCTACGACCCCCGCGCCCTGCCACGCACCACCGCGGGCAACGCGTCGCTCATCAAGCTCCCGAGCTTCCCGCGCGCCGACCGGGCGCTTCTCGATCAGTACGCGACCGCGTTCGCGCGGGTGATGGCCCACGCGAACGAGCTGCCGCGCGAAACGGGGACCTCCGCATGAGCGACGAGCGACGAGCGGACCGCGACCGCTCGCTCCCCCCCGGGGTCGACGCGATCGAACGGCGCTTTCGGAGCCCGGCGGTCGTCGTCGCGCGGCCGCTGATTCTCGGCAGCCTGTCGGCGCTCGGCGTCGTTCGGCGCTTCCGCTGGCGAGCCGAAGGCGTCGAGACGCTGCTCGATCGGGGGCAGCCGGTGATCTTCGCCGCAAACCACGCCAGCCACGCCGACACCGCCGCGATCCTGGGCACGCTGCCCCGCGCGCTGCACAAGCGCACGTGCGTCGCCGCCGCCCTCGACGTATTCGGCCCCGCCACGAACGGCAGCAAACGGAGCTTCGCCGTCCTGCGTCGCGAGTGCCTCCAGGTCGTGGTCGCCGCCGGTTTCCACGCCTTCGCCTTCGATCGCCAGGGCCCGCCGCTGAGGTCGCTGCGGACCGCGGTGACCCTGGTTCGGCGCGGGTGGAACATCCTGCTGTACCCGGAAGGCACGCGGAGCCGCACGGGCCGGATGGGGCCGTTCAAGGCGGGGGTCGGCATCCTCGCGCGGACGGCCGGGCGCCCGATCATCCCGGTGCACGTGACCGGCGGCCCGACGATCCTCCCCTGCGGCCGCTTCCTCCCGAACCCCGGCACCGCCGTGGTGCGCTACGGCGAGTGCATCTCGCCGCGACGCGGCGAGTCGGCGGAGGAGGTGACGGAGCGCGTCCGCCAGCGGATCGTGGAGCTGGGTCGGGTCGGCGCGAGCGTCGCCGCCGTTCCCGAGCCGGCCCCGGCGACCCGCGCCCCCCGGCGTGCGCCGGCCCGATAAGCGACCGCATCACCGCGCGCAACGTGCTCACCTCCCCTCCCCGGTCGATCGCTCGCAAGTGGCGGCGGCCACCGACCGATCTCCGGGTTCTGTGACGCGGCCGTTTGTGTCCAAGACGATACGCCGTGGGCGGTGCCTTCGCGCCCGTCCGATACGCCGCGCGCGCGCCTTCAGCCTCATCGAGTTGGTGATCGTCATCCTGATCATGGCGACGGTCTCCGCGATCGCCATTCCCCGAATGACCCGCGCCGCGGACGGCGCCGACGCCGCTGCCATGTGGGCGGACGTCGAGGTGCTCGACAAGGCGATCGACATGTACCGCTTCGAGCACTCGAGCTACCCCGACAGCGCGCAGATCGCCCTGCAACTCACGCGGTACACCAATGCCGCCGGCACCGCGTCCGGCACGACGCCCGATGCCGCGAACGGGGTCATCCTCGGGCCGTACCTGCTCCAGGTGCCGCCCCTGCCCCTCGGGCCCAACAAGGACGCGACCGGGATCGCCATCACCGCAGGGGACGGCATCGGGTGGATCTACAACACCGCCGACTACACGATCATCCCGAACCTCGTGGACGGCAGCGGTGACATCCCCGACTACGTCATCGAGAAGCTGAACCTGCCCGCGGACAAGGCCGCGGCGATGAAGGCGATCGCGACCGGAGGCGTGACCGGTGGAGCAACGGGCGGGGCGACGGGCGGGGCGACGGGCGGCGGCAAGTAGTGGTGCACGTCGGCCGAGCCGATAGACTGATCACGCCTCCGCTCCGCTGAGCGCGACGAGCGGGGCGGCGAACGCATGGACCCGCATCTCCTCCTGCTCACGACGACGACCGCCGCCACGGGAGGCGGGTCGTGGCTGCCCGACTGGGGCGTCGTCGACCTGCCGATGATCGTCGCCCTGCCGGTGCTGCTCGTCCTCAGCGGGTTCTTCTCCGGATCTGAAACCGCCCTGTTCAGCCTCAACGAGGCGCAGCGTCATGCGTTCCGGCGCGGCAACACGCTGGCCGACCGCGCCGTCGACGCGCTCCTCTCCGACGAGCGCATGCTCCTGATCACGATCCTCCTGGGGAACATGACGGTCAACGTGCTGTACTTCGTCATCAGCTCCGTGCTGATGATGCGCTCGGCGACGGGCGCGCTGGTGCAGGCAATCACCGCCATGCTGTTCCTGCTCGTGATCGTGCTGCTGGGTGAGGTCGGACCCAAGATGATCGCCAGCGCCGCCCGCGTGCGTTTCGCGGCGCTCACCGCTCCCCTGCTGCTCACGCTGCACCGGCTCATCGGTCCGTTGCGCGCGGTGCTCGCCGCCGGGGTCGTCGCCCCGCTGAGCCGGCTCACGGCGCCGGCGGCGGCGCCGCCCGATCTCAGCGACGCCGAGTTGAACGCGCTGCTGGACATCTCCGGCAGCGAAGGCGTCATCGACACGCGAGAGGAGCGACTCCTGCGCGACGTGCTGACGATGCGTCGTCTCCGCGTGGGCGACGTGATGACGCCGCGGGTCCGGATGGTCTCGCTCGACGCCCGGGCGACGCGGGCCGACGTGCTCGCGGCGACCCGCGCCGAGCGGCTCACGAAGATCCCGATCTGCGGCAAGAGCCTCGACCAGGTGATCGGCCTCCTTCACGTCAAACGCTACCTGCTCGCGCCGACCCCGACGGCGGTCACCGATCGGCGCGTGATGTCACCGCCCGCCTTCGTTCCCGACGTCGCGAGCCTCGATCAGCTCCTGGAGTTCTTCCGGCGGCGCGGCACCCAGTCGGCGATCGTCGTGGACGAGTACGGCGGAACGGAGGGGATCGTCTCCGTCGAGGATCTCGTCGAGGAACTCGTCGGCGACATCGTCGGCCCCGACGAGGATCCCGTGGATCCGCCCCGTCTCGTCGCGATGGGGCGCTGGATCGTCAGCGGGGACGAACCCGTGCACGACTTCGCCGAGGCGTTCAGCCTGGATTGCTCGGAGGTCAAGGCGGCCACCGTCGGCGGGCTCATCGCCGAGCGCGTCGGGCGGGTGCCACGCGCGAACGATGAGGTCGCGCTCGACCACTGGCGGCTCCGCGTGCTGGAGGTCGAGAAGGCGCGGGTCGTGAACGCCGAGATGGTCCTCGGCGACGAGCCGGACGACGGCGATGCGGAGACGGCGTCATGACCGCCACCGAGATCATCGCCCTCGTCGCCGCCGTGCTCGTGGGCTTCCTTCTCAGCGCGGTGTACTCCGGTCTCGAGACGGGCTTGTACACGCTCAACCCGGTGCGCCTGGCCGTGCTCGCGGCACGGGGGGCACCGGCAGCGATCGCGCTGCGTCGTCGCATGCGTCGCCCGACCCGGTTGCTGACCGTGCTGCTCATCGGCACGAACGCGTCGAACTACCTCGGCACCTGGGGGATCGCGGAGTTGATGCACCGGGCGGGGATCGGCGACGTCATGCTGATCGTCCTCAACGCCGCGATCATCACGCCTCTGCTGTTCATCTTCGCCGAGACGCTGCCGAAGGACCTGTTCCGCACGCACACCGACCACTGGACCTACTGGCTGGCGCCGGTGATCACCGTGTCGCGGTGGGCGTTCACGATCACGGGCGTGCTCCCGCTCGTGGGGCTCTTCACGACCGTGACCAACCGTCTTCTCGGCGGCTACACGACGCAGGGCGCGGTCTCCGCGCGGCAGCGGATGAGTCAGCTCATCCGCGAGGGGGTCGGGGCCGGCGTGGTGACCCACCTCCAGGCGCGGCTGACCGACCGCGCGCTGGCGATGAACGAGCAGCGGGTCGAGCAGGTGATGGTGCCGTGGAGCAACGTCGCCACGCTCCCCGCCGATGCCGGACGCGAGGCGCGCGAGGCGCTCATCGGCGCGCGGAACTTCTCTCGCCTCCCCGTCGTGGAGCCCGGGGGACGCGTGGTTGGCGTCGTTTCCTGGGTCGACGCGATGCTCGAACGCGACGCGCCGACCCGCTCGCTCATGCGTCCACCCCTGTTCCTCGGCGACGAGATGGATCTCCTGGAGGGCCTGGCCCTCATGCGACGCAAGCGCGCCCCGATGGCGATCGTCCGCGGCGCCGACGGCGGCCGCGCCGTCGGCATCGTGACCCTCAAGGACATGGTCGAACCCCTCACCGGCAAACTCGCCGCCTGGTGATCGGGGTCGGGGGTCACCGACCTTATTGCCTGGGGACGAGGCGGAGGCGGGATCGCGTGCGGCCGGCCGTGAACGGCGTGGGTTCCCCGGCGAGCCAGGCGGGGTGGCTGTCGCGGTAATGGGGTGACATCGGGTGGCCGGACTGCCCGGCGGGGATGTGCAGGTAGCCGGAGCCCGGGCGCGACGGGCCGACGACCATGCGGGTGCTCGCGCCGTAGCTCGGAGTCGCCACGCGCACGGCGAGTTGGTGACCGCTCAGCGGGGCTGCCGGCATATCGAGCATGGCGCCGAACGCGGGCAGCGCCTGCGTGAGCGGATGCCGGACCGCGGACATGTTGTCGGCGCCCCAGACGCGGTCGAGTCCGTCTTCCGGCGCGCGCTGGATCAGCCCCGCAAGCGTCTTGTCGATCGTCGCGCGGATGAACGCGTACCAGCTCTCGTGGCCCGGCGGGAGCAGGTGCTCCGGACGCTGCTCCAGCAACCGTCGGACCGTGCCCTCCAGGCGCCGCCACCGGAAGCGGAACGACGCGTCGCGCTTCCGGGCGGGCGCGACGAGCGGCGTGACGAGCGCGTCGTGCAGCCCGCGCCGGCAGGCGTTCAGGATGCGCATCGCCGGCTGGTCGGCGTCGGCGTGGCCGTTCCATCGGCTCACGTGCTGCCGCGCCTGTCCCAGTCGTGACTCGGCGGGAGAGCCCGCGCTCATCTCGAGGATCAGCATGGCGTAGAAGTCGAACACCTCCACCCGCGTGTCGAGCTGGATCGCGAGCATATCCGCCTCGCTCAGCTTCGGCTTGGCGCGAAGCAGCTCCGCGATGCGGGAGGCCCGCGCGCCGAGCGCCCAGCCGTTGCCGAGCGTCCTCGCCCACGCCACGTCGACTGTCCGGTTGTTCGCCGTGTAGAGGATGCCCTCCGGCGGATCGACGATCCTCGGCCGCATCGCTTCGTCGAGCGGCCCGTCCCAGCCCACCCCCGGTCGCGCCCAGCTCACCGGCGTGCGTCCGTCGAACCCGACGCGTTTCGGCAGGTAGCCGCTCACCACCCAGCCGATGCGCCCTTCCCGGTCGGCGACGACGCAGTTCTGCGAGGGCCCGTACCACCCGGCGGCGATGTCGAGCGCTTCGGCCAGGGTCGCGGCGTGGTGCATGTCGAGGATGCGGAAGTTGATCATCTCCGGGTCGAGCGCCGTCCACTTGAGCACGAGCGGGCGTTTCTCGGCGTCAACGCCGGTGACGATGCCCCAGCGCGTCTTGCGGAGCGTGAGCTTGCGAGGACGCTCCCCCGCCACCGCGATCATCTCGACGATCTCCTCGAACGGCTCCCAGCCTTCGGGCGTGCGATACCGCGTGCGATCGTTCGGATGGACCTCGATGACGACGAGGTCCTGGAAGTCCGCCTGCGAGTTCGTGAACCCCCAGGCGACGCGTCCGTTGCTCCCGATGACGATGCCCGGGCTGCCCGGCAGGCTCAGCCCGGCGGCGCGCCCGCCGTTCCGGAGCCACTCCAGCTCCGAGCGGTACCAGATCCCCGGCGCCGTCACCTGCAGGTGCGGATCGTTGGCGATCATCGCGCCGCCGTGCACGGCGCGCGAGCCGGCGACGGCCCAGTTGTTCGAGCCGATGACGACCGCATCGGTCTCGACGAGGTCTTCGTACGACGCCTGCCCGCGCTGACGCAGGTCGATGATCTCCGGACCGGGAACCGGCGGAGGCTGTGGACGAACGCCGGCGATCAACGGAGCATCGAACTCCGTCATCTCCGGCGTCAGGAACGCGACGAGTTCCGGAGGAAGCGCCTCGTGCAGCACGCCCAGCGATCGCTCCAGGCTCGCGTTGTGGTTGAGGACGCTGAACATCGACGCGTTCACGAGCATCGAGTCCTCCGGGCGCCACGGCTCGGGCTCGACGCGGAGGAACGCGTAGACGGGCGGTGGCGCCTCGAGGTCGGCGAGGCCGGCGTTGACGCCGTCGGTGTAGGCGTCGAGCAACTCCCGCACGTGCGCCGGCGCCCGAGCGACGACCTCGCGGGCGACCTGCGCGAAGCGATACCGGCGGTTGGAGCGATCGAGATCGAGCACGCTCCGCCCCGCGATCTCGGCGAGACGCCCGGCGGCGAGACGACGCGACGCGTCCATCTGGAAGAATCGATCCTGCGCGTGCACGAAACCCTGGGCGCGGCAGGCGTCGGCGAGCGTCACCGCGCGGATGACGGGGATCCCCAACTCGTCGCGCGTGATGTCGACCGGGGCGCGGAGGCTGGGCACGAGCACCTCGCCGGTCGTGCGGGGAAGGGAGTCGGTGATGTCCTGGAACGGCGCGGCGGCGAGCACGGCGCCGGCAAGGAGGGTCGTCAACGGCATGGCGGATCGTAGGAGGGCACGGGCACGGGCACGGGCACAGGAAGGAACGCGAGGTCACAGAAATGGTGACTGTCACCATTTACCACAGAAATGGTGACTGTCACCATTTACCGTGGCGGATCGTAGGAGGCCCGCGGTCAGTCGCGGATCCGCACGTCCTTGATCTCGGCCTCGACGGTCTCGTTGCCTTGCCAGTTGTTGATCTTCGGCTCGATGACGACGTCCAGGGGAACGCCGGGATGCAGACGCTCGGCGACCTCGGCCTTGCCCCACCAGATGCCGCGGAGGGTGCGGCGGCTTGCGTCGTGCAGACCGCGGAGACGCAGGGCGACGTGGCGTCCGGTCGCCCCGAGGGGGCGCGGCGCCTCGGTGATCGTCGCCTCCACGACACGGAGCGCGGGCGCCCGGTTCGCGCGCCCGAACGGCGAGAGCTGGGCGATCTGACGCACGGTGACGAGGTCCAGCTCGCGGAGGTCGGCGTCGCAGTCGACGTTCAACGTCGGCACGAGCTGATCTGGCTCGATCCGCGCGTTGGCGTCGGCCGTCAGCGCTTCGGTGAAGGCCTCGAGGTTCCGCGTCTCGACGGTGAGACCCGCGGCGGCGGCGTGCCCGCCGTACGTGACGAGGTGCTCGGCCACGCGCGTCAACCCCGCGTGGATCGAGTAGGCGTCGATGCTCCGCGCCGATCCGCGACACACGTCGCCCTGCTCCTGGAGCAGCACCGTGGGCCGGCCGAAGCGCTCCACGAGACGCGAGCACGCGATGCCGACGACGCCGGCGTGCCACGACGGGTCGGCGAGCACGATGACGCGCCGATCGTCACCGGTCATCCCGAGCGTCTCGGCGCGCTGACCCGCGGCCTCCGTGATCCGGCGCTCGACCTGCTGGCGCTCCTTGTTCAGGTCGGCGAGCGAACGGGCGATCGCCTCCGCCTCGGCGCCGCGGGCTTCGGTCAGCAGCCGCACCGCCTCCGCGGCGTGCCCCATGCGCCCGCACGCGTTGAGACGCGGCCCGAGGACGAAGCCCACCTTGTGCGAGTCGATCCGCTCGCCCATGAGATCCGACGCCTCGATGAGCGCGCGGAGCCCGGAGATCGGCGTCTCCTTGATGAACCGAAGTCCCCACGTCGTGAGGATCCGGTTCTCCCCCAGCAGCGGCACGACGTCGGCGATCGTCCCGAGCGCCACGAGCGGGAGCATGTCCACGAGCGTCTTCTTGAGCACGCCGCTCACGCGCTCGGAGTTGCACCACCGCATCGCGAAACGCCACGCGAGCTTGAACGCCACGCCGGCGCCGCAGAGTTCGCCGAACGGGTACTCCGAGCCGGGAAGACGCGGGTGGACGAGGATCGCGTCGGGCAGTTGTCCTTCGGGCTCCGGCAACGCGTGGTGATCGGTGACGATGACGTCGAGCCCGGCGGCGCGGGCGGCTGCCACCGGCTCGACCGCCGTGATCCCGCAGTCCACCGAAACGACGAGGTCCGCGCCGCCGTCGCGGAGGTGACGCAGGGCCTCGGCGTTCAGGCCGTAGCCTTCGTCGATGCGGTGCGGCACGTAGGTCACGAGACGCGCGTTCGGGGCGACGGCGCGAATGACGTGGTACAGGATCGCGGTCGCGGTGATCCCGTCGACGTCGTAGTCGCCGTAGATCGCGACCTGCTCGTCGCCGCGGACCGCGTCCACGAGACGCTCGGCCGCCGCGTCCACGCCGGGCAGGAGACGCGGGTCGTGCAGGTCGGTGAGCTTCGGATCGCGGAACCGGCGCACCGTGTCCTCGTCGTCGAGGCCGCGGGCGAGCAGGATGCGCTCCAGCAGCGGCGGCAGGGCGAGTCCGGACAGCCGCTCCTCCGTCGCGGGCGGGGGACGAAGGAGCCAGCGGTGCAGCAGCCCACGCATGGCGGGAAGGTACCCGTCGTTAGGGGCCGCGGCCAACGGTACGTCCGAACGGCGCCGCCCCGTGTGTAACGTGTCGGATCCGGCGAGCCGCTACAATCTGCGCCATGGCTGAACGGTATCGCTGCATCATGTTGTTCGGCGCGCCCGGCGTCGGCAAGGGAACCCAGGGGAAGATGCTCGGCGAGTTGGAGGGCTTCGTGCACCTCGCCACCGGCGACATGTTCCGCGGTCTGGACCAGGAGTCGGAGCTCGGCCAGGAGTTCCTCAAGTACTCGACCCGCGGCGAACTCGTCCCCGACGAGTTCACCGTGAGGCTCTGGCAGCAGCACGTCGCGGATCTCGTCGGCAACGGACACTACGACCCGTCCCGGGACATCCTCTTCCTCGACGGCATCCCGCGCACCGTGACGCAGGCGGAGAAGCTCGACCCGCTCGTCGAGCCGCTCGCGGTCGTCCATCTGCGCGCTCAGGACCTCGACGAGATGGTCCACCGGATGAAGCTGCGGGCCGAGAAGGAGGGCCGGCCGGATGACGCCGACGAGGCCGTCATCCGTCGTCGCTTCGAGGTCTACGAGGAAGAGACCTCCCCCGTTCTCGGACACTACGACGCCGGCCTGATCCTCGAGATCGACGCCATCGGATCGATCGAGGAGGTCTTCGACCGCATCCAGGAGGCCCTCAAGTCGGTCGAGGACGAGCAACTCTCCGGAACGTCCCGATAAGCGGATATCAAGGTCGTTTTGATCGGTCGGCGATCCGTCAGGTTTGTTCTTGGATCGGCGGCCCGGATCTTTAGGATGGGATCGAACCATCCGCCGGGGTTCCAAAGGCACGCCAAAGCGGCTTGCGTCCTCCCCGGCCCCTCGGCTGTTGGAGGACTCGCATGTCGCTGCCCACCAGGCTCAGCCTGTTGCTGTTGCTCGTGACCCTGCTCCCGGCTGACCACCGCCTCCGCCGGCACCCCCGACCACTCCGTCGCCCGCCAGTGGAACGAAGCGCTGCTCGACGCCATCCGCCTCGACTTCGCCCGCCCCACGATCCACGCGCGGAACCTGTTCCATACGTCGGTGGTCATGTGGGACGCGTGGGCCGCGTACGACGACCACGCCGACGGCTGGCTCGTGCGTGAACGCCAGGAGGCGGCCGACGTCCAGGCGGCGCGCGAGGAGGCCATCAGCTACGCGGCGTATCGGCTCCTCCACCATCGGTTCACCACCTCGCCGAGCGCGGGGGTCACGCTGCCTGCGCTCGACGATCTGATGGACGACTTCGGCTACGACCGGTCCTTCACGAGCACCATCGGCGACACTCCGGCGGCGTTCGGTAACCGCATCGCGGCGACGATGATCGACTTCGGCCTGGGCGACGGCGCCAACGAGGCCGGCGCGTACGACAACCTCTGGTACGAGCCGATCAACGACCCGCTGCTGCCGGACTTCCCCGGCAACCCCGACATCAGCGATCCCAACCGGTGGCAGCCGCTCGCGCTGGACTGGTTCATCGGCCAGGGCGGCATCTTCATCGGCGGGTACCCGGACTTCCTGAGCCCGGAGTGGGGCCAGGTAGTGCCGTTCGCCCTGAAGCCGCAGGATCGGACGACCTATCACCGCGACGGCTTCGACTACCAGGTCTATCACGACCCCGGCGCGCCGCCGCACCTCGGGGGGGGGCGAGGGTGACGCCTCGTACAAGTGGGGCTTCGAGATGGTGTCGGTGTGGGCGAGCCACCTCGATCCCGCCGATGGCGTGATGATCGACATCTCACCGGGCGCGATCGGCAACGCGGCGCTCCCGGCCGACGACGAGTACGACAAGTTCTACGACTTCGCCAACGGCGGCGATTGGGGCACCGGCTATACGGTCAACCCGACGACCGGCCTTCCGTACGAACAGCAGATCGTCCCGCGTGGTGATTACGGACGCATCCTCGCCGAGTTCTGGGCGGACGGTCCGCATTCCGAGACACCGCCCGGGCACTGGTTCGTAATCCTCAACTACGTGAACGATCATTCGCTCTTCGAGAAGCGCCTCGGCGGCGACGGCCCGGTGATCGACGACCTTCAGTGGGACGTCAAGTCCTACTTCGCGATGGGCTCGACGATGCATGACGTCGCCGTCGCTTCGTGGGGCGTCAAGGGCTGGTACGACTACATCCGCCCGGTCTCCGCGCTGCGATACCTGTGCGATCTCGGTCAGTGCACCCAGCAGGGCGGACCGTCCTACCACGTCGATGGCGTGAACCTGCGGCCGGGCTTCATCGAGCTCGTTACGGAAACGACGATCGAGACCGGCGAGCGGCACGAGCATCTCGCCGGACCCGGCAACGAGAACCTCGGCAAGATCGCGTTGTACACGTGGCGTGGGCCCGACTACATCAGCGACCCTGAGACCGACATCGCCGGTGTCGGCTGGATCCTCGCCGAGAACTGGTGGCCGTACCAGCGTCCGACGTTCGTGACGCCGCCGTTCGCGGGGTACGTCTCAGGTCACAGCACGTACAGCCGCGCCGCGGCGCTCGTGATGGAGATGCTCACCGGCGACGACTACTTCCCCGACGGCCTCGGCGAGTTCCAATGCCCGCAGGAGCAGTTCCTCGTTTTCGAGGATGGCCCGAGCGTGGACGTGACGCTCCAGTGGGCGCGGTACATGGACGCGTCGGACCAGTGCAGCCTGTCGCGTATCTGGGGCGGCATCCACCCGCCGGCGGACGACATCCCCGGGCGGCGGATGGGCAACGAGATCGGCCCCGACGCGTGGAAGCTTTCGCGTCTGTACTACGCCGGTCACGCGGTGTGCCCCGGCGACCTCGACGACGGCGGCGGCGTGAACTTCGGCGACCTGCTGACGCTGCTCGGCCAGTGGGGCCCGTGTACGCCGGGCTGCTTCGCCGACCTGAACCTCGACGGCACTGTGAACATGATCGACCTGTTCGCGCAGCTCTCGAACTGGGGTTCGTGCACGCCGTAGGACTCGCCGTCAGATCGAGAACGACACGGGCGGGGGCTCCGGGTTCTCGCGAAGCTCGATGACGGGGCGTGACGCGGCCACGATGTGACCCGGCGGCACCGACTCGGTGAGGAAGACGCCGCCGCCGACCACGCAGCCGGCGCCGATGACGGTGTCCCCCCCGAGGATCGTGGCCCCCGCGTAGACGACGACGTGATCCTCCAGCGTCGGGTGCCGCCTCGCGCAGGCATCCGTATCCCGCTTGATGCTCGAGGCGCCGAGGGTCACGCCCTGGTAGATCTTGCAGTGCGCACCGATCCGCGCCGTCGCGCCGATCACCACACCGGACCCGTGATCGATGAAGACCGAGTGGTCGATCCACGCTCCCGGATGAATGTCGATCCCGGTCCGCCGGTGACCGCACTCGCTGAGCAGACGCGGCAGCAGCGGCACCTTGCGGCGGTGCAGTTGGCGGGCCAGCCGGTGGATCGACAGCGCGTGCACGCCGGGGTAGCACAACGCCGCCTCCTCCTCGCTCTCGCACGCCGGGTCGCCTTCGAACGCGGCGCGCACGTCGAGCAGACCTTCGTGGCGCAGCCTCGGCAGCTCGGCGCGCAACGCGTCCGCGACGGCCGCCGCGCCTTGACCGCCGCACCGCGTGATGAGGCTGGTCAGATGCGAGAGCGTGTCGCCCACATTGCCCTGGCCGCCGACCGGCGCGGGCAGGACGAGATCGAGCCATTGCGAGACGACCGACTCGCACTCCTCGATCCTGGGTATCGAAGGGACGTCGCTCACGACGCGTACCGCTCGAACAACGGCGTGGAGAGATACCGCTCGCCGAAGCTCGCCCAAATGGTCACGATCGTCTTGCCGTGGTTCTCCGCCCGCGCGGCCACGCGCGCCGCGGCGGCAACGTGCGCGCCGGTGCTGATGCCGGCGAACACGCCTTCCTCTGCAATGAGCCGCTGCGCCCACTCGAACGACTCGTCCTCGGAGACCTGCTCCACGCCTTTGAGCAGCGACGTGTCGAGGTTCTCGGGAATGAACCCGGCGCCGATGCCCTGGAGCTTGTGCGGCCCCGGCTCGCCGCCGGAGATCACCGGCGACGCTTCCGGCTCGACGGCGATGGCCTGGAACACCGGGTTCACCGAC
>JAAELP010000484.1 GCA_024226535.1 Planctomycetota bacterium
CGCGAAACACGCAGCGAATCACCGGCGCTGGCGCCCATTTAATGACTATGCGCGCCTCATTCTCATTGACACGTTCCGACCCGGGCGCGGCGATCGCGACGGCTGCCGACGGTCCTCTCACAGGAGGAGATCTCGCTCCTGCTGCCCTGCGTCGCGGGAACGTATCGGCTCATGGTCGAGATCATGTACGGGTCCGGGCTGCGGCTCATGGAGTGCTGCCGCCTCCGCGTCAAGGACGTGGATCTCGATCGCCGTCAGATCACGGTGCGCATGGGCAAGGGTGATCGCGATCGCACGACGGTGCTGCCCGGCGTTCTCACCGAGCGACTGCGTGTGCAGATCGACCGTGTCGCCGGCCTTCACGCCCTGGACCTCCGTCACGGGTACGGCGGCGTCGAGTTGCCGGACGCGCTCGCCGCCAAGCTCTCCGGCGCCCGGTTCGACCTCGGCTGGCAGTTCGTCTTCCCCTCGGCCCGCCTTGCCGTCGATCCGCGCGGCTCGGAGCGACGCCGCCACCACGTGCACACCAAGAGCGTGCAGCGAGCGCTCCGCAACGCGGCGATCGGCGCCGGGATCCGCAAGCGCGTCACGCCGCACGTCCTTCGTCACAGCTTCGCCACGCACCTGCTCGAGTCCGGGACGGACATACGCACGCTCCAGAAGCTGCTCGGTCGCAAGGACGTGAGCACGACCATGATCTACACGCACGTCACGCGGGGCGGGGCGATGGGCGTGCGTAGCCCGCTCGACGTGCAGCCCGCATTCGCCGGCTGACCGGGCAAGACCCTCCGCTCGTCGTGTCCTGGTGATTCCCCGGCGGACGGGCTCGCCGTTGCCGTTCTACGATGTTGGCCCCCCGCCCCGCCCCCGCCACGCCACGCCGCTGCCCCTACCCCTGCCCCGCCACGTGCCGTCCATGCTCAAGCGTCTCCGGTACAAGCTCTGGTCGATCCGCTACCACTCCGCAAGCCGTGAGCGAACGGCGTGGACGGCGGCGCGGGACTGGTCATTGGCGGTCTCGCTTGCGCTGGCGATCGTGGCTCTGTTCGTTTCGGAAGTGTTCGTCGCGCGGACGGGCACGGTGCGTGAGGTGCGTGGCAAGGTCTACGTCGCCGACGGCGGTCCCTTCGTCGCGGCGGTGGACGACGCCGCGGCGCGACACCTCACGCGCGATGTGATCGGCCTCCCGACGGACGCCGAGTTCGCCGTGCTTCTTCAGCGCGCGGAGCGAGGCTGGCCGTTCGCCAGCGCCGACGCGCCGACGCGGGTGCGGCTCGATCTGAACATCCTCAACGAGGTCGGCACGCGCATCGACGCCCAACTCGTCCCGGACGAGCCGCG
This sequence comes from Planctomycetota bacterium, assembly GCA_024226535.1. Classification (GTDB taxonomy): domain Bacteria; phylum Planctomycetota; class Phycisphaerae; order Phycisphaerales; family SM1A02; genus JAAELP01. The sequence goes on from JAAELP010000484.1 coordinate 1,342, forward strand.
CCGCGCCGCCATTACCGGCGCCCTGCGTCGCGCCGGCCATGACGAGCTGATCTCGCAGTGGCGAGCGGTTGAATCCGGCGAGGCGCGTCCTCGCCGCTCGTGGCTGGCGTCGCTGGGCTCCATCATGGTGTGGTGGCTGATGCTCCTCGCCGCCGCGAACATCGGCATCATCCTGGCGCGGGCCGGAGCGATCATGATCTTCAGCCATCACGCCGACCGCGCCGCCGAGCGTCTCGCCCGCGGACGCTGCCCGACATGCGACTACGATCTCCGCGGCCTCGAGTACAGCGACCGTTGCCCCGAGTGCGGCGCGCTCGTCGATTGAACAGCGCTCTCCGGATCACCTCAATGCCCGATCTCGTGCTTCTCGACGCGTCCAACGACGACACCGCGATCCTCACGTTCAACCGACCGGAGGCGCGCAATCCCACGTCGATCGCGCTCCTCGACGGGATCGACCGCGCCCTCGACGAACTCGGCGACCGAACGCGCGTCCTGATCCTGCGGGGTGCCGGCCGATCGTTCTGCTCCGGCCTCGACCTCGCGGAGGTCCGGGCGGACGAGGCCACCATCCGCACGCTGCTGCGCCGGCTGTCGGAGGTCATGCGTCGAATCCGCCGGCTGCCCGCGGTCACCATCGCCCAGGTCCAGGGAGCGGCGATCGGCGGCGGCTTCGGCTTCCTCGCGGCATCCGACTTCGCGATCACGCACCCCGAGTCGAAGGTCGGCTATCCCCCTTTGAAGACCTGCCTGAGCCCGGCGCTCATGGCGCCGTGGTTGTTCAGGAAGATCGGCGCGTCGCGCGCCAGGGCGATGCTGCTCACCGGCGGCACGATCTCCGGAAGCGAAGCTCACGCGGCCGGCATCGTCACGCACCTCGTCGCGCTCGACGAACTCGACGACGCGGCGGACGAGCTGGCCGGGCACCTCTGCGAAGGCGGCCGCTACGCGATGTCGGCGATGAAGGACTTCCTCAACGAACTCGACGACTCGCTCTCCGACGCGATGCTCGACCGCGCGCAACACGTATCGGCCGACGTCATTGCGTGCGGGGAAACGCAGGAGAAACTGCGCGAACTGTTCGGCGCGTGACAACCCGTCTTGTGCATCTTGCCCAGCTTGACAGCACAACGTCGTTGGCGCGCGTTCATGCAGTGTTCATCGTCGCGCGTCGATTGTCGCAAAGATGCGACAAACCACGGAACCGCGGGCGGCGCGCATACGAAAAGGAATGACGGACGGGCGAGAAGAGAGAGCGCCGTCCGAGGATTTCCTCAGCAGCGCTCAGACCCGTTCATCGACCTGCACAGGACGAGCCGGTCGCACCAGTCGGTGCGGAGAGATTGAGAGAGAGGCGGCGCGCGTGGCGGATGGATCCGCCCGGGCCCGCCCGTTTTATTTTTGCGCCAAGCCAACGACTCCGCGGTCGGTGCATGAGCGGTGGAAATCACCGATTC
>JAAELP010000485.1 GCA_024226535.1 Planctomycetota bacterium
GCGCCCGCGGCCCCACCCGCGACCGACACCATCCGAAGCATCGCCGCCGCGGCCGCCGAGGAATCCGAGCCGGCGTCGGACCCCACCGCTTCGGCGGACGGCCTCGATGACGACTCGAATCCGGCATCGGAGACCGCCGACGAGTCTCCGGCCCTCGCGCCGATCACCGGCACGACCCACGTGATGATCGAAGGCGACACCCTTCAGTCGATCGCGTTGCGTCGATACGGGGATGCCCGGCTCTGGCGACGGATCGTCGATGCGAACCCCGCGCTCGCCGCGGGCGAGCTCCGGCTCGGTGACGCGCTCGATCTTCCCCCGCTCGAATCGATCCCCGACGCCACCGCGACGGAATCCCTGATCGCCGACCTCGACGCAGGTCGCGCCGAACGCCCGGCCGAGGTCGCGACGGAGGATCGAATCGAGGTCTCCGAAGACGCACCGCGGCTCGATCTGGGCCTGGACAAGGAGATCCTCGACGCGAAGGTCGTTCCCGGGGAACTCGTCCGGCTCGCGGACGACCGCATCGTCGCCGACGGTGAATTCACGATCCGAGGCGAAGGCACCCGCGAGTCGCCCTATCGCGTCAGCTGGGAACTGCTCGCGAGCGCGGCCGACGGCTACCGGCCGAGTCTCGGCGAGCGGGCCATCCCGCAGCGGATCGCGGCGCTCGACGGCGCGTGGATCCGGATCGACGGCTACGTCGCGTTCCCGCTCGGCGGGGTCGAGAGCACCGAGATCCTCGCGATGCTGAATCAGTGGGACGGCTGCTGCATCGGAATCCCCCCGACGCCCTACGACGCGATCGAGGTCGCGCTGGCGGCGCCGGTACCCCGTTCCCAACGACACGCCGTCACCTTCGGATCGCTCACCGGTCGACTGCAGGTCTCGCCCTACCTGGTCGAGAACTGGCTCGTCGGTCTCTATCTCATGGACGATGCGGAGCTTCGGATCGAACTCTGATCCGGCATCCCCTCGTCACGTCCGCGGAGTCCCCTGCATGATCTCTCTTCTGCTCGCCGCCGCCGTCGGTTCCGCCGACGTCACGCCTCCCTGGGATGCCTATCTCGACGAATCCGCGTTCGCCCGCCGCGTGGCGGCATGGTCGACGGCGCATCCCGACCGGGTCCGGCTCGGAACCTACGGAACCAGCCGCGAAGGTCGGCCGCTCGTCGTGGCGACGCTCTCGAACGACCTCGAGACCGCCGACGAGCGACCCGCCCTGCTCGTGGTCGCGGGACTCGACGGACTTCATCCGGCGGGCACGGAATACGCGGTCCGCATCGCGGAGTCGATGCTCGCCGATCAGGCGGACCTGCTCGAGCAGGTGACGATCCACATCCTGCCGCGGGCCAACCCCGATGCGATCGCCGCCAACTTCGACGGGGTGAACACCGGCCGCCGCGGTGGATCCCGCCGCGTCGATGCGGACCGGGACGGCATGATCGACGAGGATCCGGCGCGGGACCTCGATGGCGACGGCGTCGTCGCGACGATGCGGTGGGCGAATCCCGGTCTCGCGCCACCGGCGACGCATCTCCCGGACCCCGGCGCCCCGCGGCTGATGAAGTCGCCGGATCGTTCGCTCGGCGAACGCGCCGGCTTCGTGATGCTGCGGGAAGGCGAGGATCTCGATGGCGACGGACGGGTCGCCGAAGACGGCGGCGGCGACGTGATCTTCGACCGGAACTTCCCCCACCGGTGGTCACCCCATTCGGTGGAAGCGGGTCCCTATCAGTTGAGCGAGCCCGAGACGCTCGCCCTCGCCGAGTTCGTGCTCGGGCACCCGCGGATCTTCGCGTCGGTGGTCTACGGACCCCACGACACCATGGTGACGCTTCCCGACTCGAAGAAGATGGACATCACCAAGCGCACGCCGATCGGGATCGACGGGAAGGACAAGGCGCTCTACGAGACGCTCGCAGAGGCCTACGGGACGCACGCGGGTCAGACGCGGAGCACCGACGAGGACGATGCGGGAAGCCTGCATTCCTGGCTGTACGCCCACCGCGGCATTCCGACGGTGGCGGTGACCGGCTGGGGTCGTCCCGATCCGCCCGAGCCGGAGGCCGCCCCGGCGGATGACGCCGCCACGACCGAGGAGTCCGGCGACGAGCAGCCGACGGAAGAGGCGCCCCCCGAACCCGCGGATGCGGAGGCGGCCGCCTGGCTTCGATACTCCGACGACTTCCGCGACGGCACCGGATTCATCGAATGGACCGCGTTCGACCACCCCACGCTCGGCCCGGTCGAGATCGGTGGCATGGTGCCCGGCTTCACCTTGAACCCGCCCGCCGGAGACCTCGACGGACTCGGCGCCGGGCAGACGGCCTTCGTGACGGCCCTCGCCGGGATGCGGCCGAGGGTGATCGTCGAGGGCCCCGATGTCGAGGATCTCGGTGGCGGGCTCCGGCGGGTCCGACTCGCGATGGTGAACGACGGGACGATGCCGACCCGGACCGCCATGGCCCGGGCCAATCGCGCGATCCGACCGATCGTGGTCCGCTTCGACGTCGATCGGTCGCGGCTCCTCGAAGGCCAGCGGGTCGGCCGGGTCGACGGACTCGACGGCCGCGGCGGACGAGCGTTGTTCGAATGGGTCTACCGCGTGGACGACGGTCCGACCCGCATCGTGATCGACGA
>JAAELP010000486.1 GCA_024226535.1 Planctomycetota bacterium
ATGGTGCCCGTGACCCATGCTGCGGGTTCTTTCAGGGTCAGCAGGTAATACAGGCCGTTTTCGCGTATCCCGGGCAGTCCTGTTCCGTTTTCACCGAATGTGATGCTGCTTCCGTCGGAAACTCCGGCCGCAGACATGGCAAAGCGGGTGACTCCGCCGATAACAGCAGGTCTGACAGCAACAGCCTGTGTGCCGGCCGGAACAGCAGTCTGCACTGTCAGGGTCCCGCCTTTTGCGGGCAGGGTCTGACCTGTATAAATTTCCACCCCGGGGATTTGGCTCAGAAAACCGAAACGCTCATCTTCCGCAAAAAACGGATCCGTTTCCGGGAGTATTCGCAGGGAAACAGGAAACCCGTTTTCCGAGGCTTCCGAAGGAAAAGTCAGGGTGACACCTTCGGGGGTCGCGACTGTGCCGCCTTCCCCGGGACTGACAGCAGCGGATACAGGCGTGTCATGCAGGCCCGCATCCAGTTTTATAACGCCTTTCACAAGCGCTGAGAGTTCGGGCAGGCAGGAAGGGGCTGCGGCAAAATATCCTGTCATGCCTTCGCTGCGACTGTACAGAACAATATCCTGTGTCATCGGGTCCGGAATGATGCGGGTTCCGCCTGCGAGCTTATATGATTCTGTGAACAGAACCTGTATCAGTGTTCCGCTCGGAAGCGGTTCGTCAGTGTTCAGAACTGCCCGGACTTCCGATCCTGTGTCTGCCCGCACAAAAATGATTTCAGGATCAGGCAGTATCTGCGCTGCTGTTCCGTCCGGCACTGTTTTCAGAACCGAACCGGAAAAAACCCTGCCGATATCGGGAACGGCCGGTCCTTCGGGCGAATCAGGCTGTATAAGAGCAACTGTTCCGGTCCCGGGCGCGGGCACGAAAACACCGTCTTTATTAAGGATTTTTGCGGATTCAAGCCTTGTCCACTCCCGGGTTTCGGCATCCCACCGGGCAGCAGGGGGAACTGCTGTTTCTTCTGAAAATTCAGGCCCGAAAAAACTGATTTCAATGACTTTGGCCGGGACACTGTCCTCAGGCCCGATATGCACGGCACACAGCGGTGCCCATCCCGCGGGAAGCGGGAAAGGCAGGCCCTGCTCACCGAGTTCCGTCACTGTCAGGGCTGTGTCTTCATCAAAAGTTCCGGCAGAAACAAAAACACTGATCCTGTCATTCACCGAAATGTCGCCCCCGGTCAGGTGACCCGCGGAAATGCTTTCTTCCAGGGGAGTCAGGCGGGCATCCTGCGGGAAAACCACGGTTCCCGGCTGCACATTCACTTCCCCGGTGTTCGGCGTGCAACCCTGCTTTGTGATCACAAGTGCCGCTTTTCCTTCGGGAAGAGA
>JAAELP010000487.1 GCA_024226535.1 Planctomycetota bacterium
CACGACGTGCTTTCTCCCTGGTACGCACCGCCGGCGGCGAGACACTCGTCGAACTCGAGGTCGGAGCAGGTCGACTCGATGCAGCAGGCGCCGGAGCAATTGGCCACGTCGCACAAGACGCCGCCGTGGTACACGCCGCCGACATAAGAGCAGAAATCCAGCGACACACCGTCTTCGCCCTGGAGGCACTGCCCGTTCTCCAGGCAGCACGAACCGTGATGAGCGGAGCTGATCAGGACTTCGTAGGCGTTGTTCGAAGTCGCGCCGTCGGGGCACGGGAAGCCGTCGAAGATGGGGTTGCCCGTCTCGGTGCCGGGGCCCACGAACAGGACGTAGTCGCCGGGATCGATCTGGAAGAAGGTATCGAGGATTTGGTTGGTGTCGCATGCGCCGGAGAACGCCGGTGGCCAGTGGGTAACTTCGATCGGCGGGCAGGCGCCGCCGGCGGACATCGTCAGGAGAAACGCCACGACGTCGGGCTCGCCGCGCACATGGGTCACCACCAGTTGCGGGAAGGCGACGCTGAACGCGTACCAGTCGGTGTCACGCCTCCCCGCGTTCGCCCACGTGACGCCGCAGATGGCCGGACCGTCGATCGTGATCGTCCCGAAGACGTTCGGCGTGCTGAGGCAGCCTCCGTTGGTCGTGTCGTCGTTGACGTCGTCGCACGGCTCGCCTTCGGGCTCGCCGCCGCACGGCGGGTCGAGGAAGCAGGACAACGGCACGAACTCCCGGAGCACCACCTCGTACGCACCCGATTCGCTCAAGAAGCCGTCGATTGCCAGGTCGTAGTCGCCCGGCGCGAGCACGACGTTCTGGAGGCGCGACGGACCACCGCCCGAACCACACCCGTCATCGTTGCAGCGAACAATGCTGGCGCCGGAATCCCGGATGAAGAACTTCGAGTCGTAGAGCGTGCCGCAGCCGTCGACGTCGATCGCGATCGTTCCCGTCGCCCCGCCGATCTGGATCCGATACCACTCGTCGGGGGCGGTGCTCACGCCGCAGTCGCTCAGGGGCGCGACGCCGCTGTCGGCAAAGTCGGTGTTGTCCGACGTGTCGCCGGTGATCGTGATCCCCGCGAGGATCTGGGCTCCGGTGATCACCACCGAGCCGTCGGGCACGTCGCTGCCCGCGCCGAACGCCGACGCGGAGAGACCGACGAACCCGACCGACGCCCACGCGAACCCGCGTCCTCGCGCGACCCTCATGATGCGACCTCCAGTGATCACGGACACGCCCCCCAGCTTCCGATCACGACGAGCACGTCACCGAACCCGACGTCCCCGCTGCCGTCGAGGTCCTCCGGGCACCCGGGGCACGGGCCCCATGCTCCGAGGATCGCCAGGATATCGGCGAAGTCGACGACGTCGTTGCCGTTGAGGTCGGCCGGGCA
>JAAELP010000488.1 GCA_024226535.1 Planctomycetota bacterium
ATCGGTCGCTCGCGCGAGCAGTCGGTTCTGCCCTTCAAACAGCGCCAGGTCCGTGGCCGTGAACGTCCCGTCCGTGACCACCGCCGCCTCGCCGTTGACGGTCACCGTGGCCTCGGCGTCCACAGTGCCGCTGACGTCGATCGGCGAAGACGACGTCACGAAGCCCTCCGCGGGCTCGTCGATGTGTACGCTCGGCGCGTCGCTTTGAAACTCCACGTCGACCGAGGCGGTGCCACGGTGCCCCAGCGTATCGAACGCTTCCACCACGATCTCGTTGTCGCCTTCGGCGAGCGCCACGCTGATCGACCAGCGATCACCCGTCAGCGTCGCCGCCTGGCCCGCCACCTCGACCCGGTCGAGGTGCGGGTCGGCGACCGTGCCACTGAAGGTATAGGGCGCCTCGCCGGTCACCGTCCCCCGAGCCGGGTCGGTGATCGCGAGCTCGGGAGCCCGTGTATCGAGCACTACCGTACGTTCCACCTCGGTGGCGTTGCCCGCCAGGTCCTCGGCCCGCGCCCGCAGGACGTTCTCGCCCTCGGCGAGAGCCAGCGACTCGACCTGAAACGTGCCGGCGCCGAGGCTCGCCGTCCGGCCGTTGACCGTCACCCGGTCGAGGTGGAGATCGCTCGCCGTACCCGTGACATCTATCGACGACGTGTCGACCACGGCGTCCGCCGCGGGCGCCGTGAAGGCGAGCGCCGGTCCGGTGACGTCGCGCGTTACCCGATGGCTCAACTGCGTCGCCTGGCCTCCCGGGCTGGTGGCTTCGAGCGTGAAGGTGCGCTCCGCGTCGGCGGCCAGGTCGTGGGGGCCGGCGACGAAGTTGTCGCCCACCA
>JAAELP010000489.1 GCA_024226535.1 Planctomycetota bacterium
CGTGTCGCGGCTGTGCGCGATGAACCTGTTCCTCCACGGGATCGGCCCCGACGACGACGAGCGCGAGCCTCCGATCCGCACCGACGACGGCCTGCGCAACGAGCCGTCCACGCACTACCCGGTCGTGGTCACGAACCCGCCATTCGGCAAGAAGAGCTCCATCACGGTCGTCAACGAGGTCGGCGAGACGAGCACGAAGACGGTCACCTACAACCGTCCGGATTTCTGGACGACGACGACCAATAAGCAGCTCAACTTCGTCCAGCACATCCGCAGCCTGCTGGAGGTCAACGGCCGGGCGGCGGTGGTCGTGCCCGACAACGTGCTCTTCGAGGGCGGCGCGGGCGAGACCGTGCGTCGCAAGCTCATGCACGAATGCGAGGTCCACACGATCCTGCGTCTGCCCACCGGTGTGTTCTACGCCCAGGGCGTCAAGGCGAACGTGATCTTCTTCGATCGCCGAGCGGCGCGCAAGGACCCGTGGACGAAGGCAGTCTGGTTCTACGACCTTCGCACGAACAAGCACTTCACGCTCAAGCAGAACCGAATGATCCGCGCCGACCTCGACGACTTTGTCAAGTGCTACCGGCCCGGCGAGCGCCAGAAACGCCGGGCGACGTGGAGCGAGAAGAAGCCCGACGGTCGCTGGCGCCGCTACACCTACGACGAGATCGTCAACCGCGACAAGGCCAGCCTCGACATCTTCTGGCTCCGCGACGAGAGCCTGGAGGACTCTGCCAGCCTCCCCGACCCGCACGTGCTCGCCGAGGAGATCGCCGAGGATCTGGAGTCGGCCCTGGAGCAGATCCGGGACATCTTGGGGGACCTGTCGGAGCGGGTGGAGGTCGTCCAGTGAGGGGGATTCGCCAGGCTCGGACGACCTGCCCTTCGACTCCTGTAGAGTCTGCGGGGGATTAGAGGGATGTCAGAGACAGACGCCGATCGGTCTGCCGACAAGGTCTTCGAGCATGTGAGGATGCTCTGGGATGACCAGGTGGCCTTAGCCGATACGCTTCGAGAGAAGCGGAAGGTCATTTCCACGCTTCTGGTCCTATTGATTGGACTCGGGATCTTCAAGCTGCAGTTCCATCGACCTCCTGGGCACGAGCTTGTGGTCAGTGACCGCACGTTGGTCGTTCTGACATCACTGCTCATCCCGGCAACGCTGTGCTTTCTCTTGGGTGCGTATTTCCTCTTTACAGAGCGCCCTCTGATCCGCCGGTTTTCTCATTGGTTGCGGCACTTCGTGCGCAGGAACGCCGTCGCGCTCTTCCGGAAGGCCAGGGCCGATACGCCGCAGGAATACGATGCGATCCACCCGGAGGACCCGCCTCCGAGTCCTTGGCCCAGTGGCAGGGCGGTCTCAGCAACTCTCGATGACGATGAGGCAGTCGAAGACCTGTTCCACTTCGATTACCGCGAGCTGATTGAGGTGCGCTCGTTGCGACTCCGCGCCGCGTATCAGGACCTAAGGCGAAAGAACAAGCGTGTGTCCGACCGACTGAAGTCTGCAACAGCGGCCCTGCTCATCGGTTACGTCTTCGTTTTCGGGGCAATCTGCGTGTATCTTGTGGCGTTAGGCCAATAAGTAGCTCATACTCTGGGCGAGGGGAAACTCCGCCGAGGTTCAGTCAGATGACAACAGCCACACAGCCCAACAAGGCGGCGGTGAAGCGAATCAAGACTCGTACCAAGGCGATTGTCAGTGAGTCGAAAGCGCAGCGTGAGCGAGATCGAGCCGATCACGAGCGTCGCATGAAGAACGCTGTCTATCGCTTTTACCGCGCAGTACTCGATTCAATGTCTTCGCAGTAGATGCGCTGAGTCCCTGGCGACCCCTCGTCTGATCAGTCCCCCTGCTCGAGGACGGCCAGGAACGCCTCCTGCGGGATGTTCACCGATCCCACGGATTTCATGCGCTTCTTGCCTTCCTTCTGCTTCTCCAGCAGCTTGCGCTTGCGCGTGACGTCGCCGCCGTAGCACTTGGCGGTGACGTTCTTGCGCACGCCCTTGATCGACTCGCGGGCGATGATCTTGCCGCCGATCGCGGCCTGCAGGGGGATCTCGAACTGGTGGCGGTCGATCTGCTTCTTGAGCTTGCGCAGGATCGCACGGCTGCGCACCTCGGCGTTGTCGCGGTGGCAGATGACGCTGAGCGCCTCCACCGGCTGGCCGTTCACGAGGATGCTCACCTTGGCGAGCCGATCCGCGCGGAAGCCGGTGATCTCGTAATCCATCGTGCCGTAGCCGCGGGTGATCGACTTCAGCTTGTCGTAGAAGTCGTAGATGATCTCCGCCAGGGGCAACTCGTAGTCGAGGATCTGCCGCGTGTCGGAGAGGAAACGCTGGCTCTTGAACGTGCCGCGCCGCCCGTCGCAGAGCTTCATGAGATCGCCGATGTTCTCGTTCGGACAGATGATCTCCAGCGACACGATCGGCTCGCGGATCGACTTGATCTGGGAGGGATCGGGCAGCTCGGCGGGGTTGTGGATCTCGAGGATCGCGTCGTCGGTCATCTCGATCTCGTAGCCGACCGTCGGCGCGGTCTGCACGATGTCCACGCTGCCCTCGCGCTCCAGACGCTCCTGCACGATCTCCATGTGCAGGAGACCGAGGAAGCCGCACCGAAATCCGAAGCCGAGCGCCTCGGAGTGTTGCGCGGCGTACGTGAAGCTCGCGTCGTTGAGGTGGAGCTTCTCGATCGCGTCGCGCAGCGCCTCGTATTCGCCCTTGCGCCCGGCGTCGGCGCTCGTCGTGGCCGGGTAGAAGTCGCAGAAGACCATCTGCTTCGGCTCCTTGTAGCCGGGCAGGGCCTCTTCGGCGGGATCGAAATCGCGCGTGATCGTGTCGCCGACGCGAACATCGTCGAGCGTCTTGATCGCGGCCACCATGTAGCCGACGTCCGCGGGGCCCATCTCCTTCGCCTTCGCCGGCGTCGGCGTGTAGCGCCCGAGTTCCGTGATCGTGAACGTGCGGCCGGTGCCCATCATGCGGATCTTGTCGCCGACCTTCAGCGAGCCGTCGAAGAGCCGGAAGTAGATGATCACGCCGCGGTAGTCGTCGTAGTGGCTGTCGAAGATGAGCGCGCGGGTCTTGTCCGTGATCGGCTCGCGCGGCGCGGGCAGCCGCCGGCAGATGGCGTCCAGCAACTCGATGATGCCCTTGCCCGACTTCGCCGAGCAATAGAGACACTCCTCCGCGGGCAGGCCGAGCACGTGCTCGATCTCCATCGCGACGCCGTCGGGATCGGCGGAGGGGAGATCGATCTTGTTGATGACCGGGATCAGCTCGAGGTTCTGATCGACGGCGAGGTAGGCGTTCGCGACGGTCTGCGCCTCGACGCCCTGCGTGGAGTCCACGACGAGCAGCGCTCCCTCGCACGCGGTCAGGGCCCGGCTCACCTCGTAGGCGAAGTCCACGTGCCCGGGCGTATCGATGAAGTTGAGTTCGTAGTCCTCGCCCTCGTACTCGTGGTGGACGGTGACCGCCGACGCCTTGATCGTGATTCCGCGTTCTCGCTCCAGGTCCATCGAATCGAGCAGTTGGGCCCGCGCGTCGCGGTCGGACACCGCGCGCGTCGCCTGGAGCAGGCGATCGGCGAGGGTGCTCTTGCCGTGATCGATGTGAGCGATGATGGAGAAGTTGCGGATGGGCACGGGGCGGGCATTGTAGCCCTCCTCATCCGGACCGCCGCAACACGAACAGATGGCCCGAGATCCAGCGGCCGCCGTCGCGGCGGACGGTGACCTCCTCGACCCGCTCCTCGTCGAACCGGTGCGCCGAGGACACGTGGCGGACGTAGCCCTCGCCGTGCACGAAACGCCCGCTCGATCCGAGGGTCACCTCGTCGCCCTTGCCGCGCTCGGTGGTGAACGCGATGAGCCCGTGAGGTCGCAAGGCGCGGGCGGCGAGCTCGAACATGCCCTCCAGGCCGCCCACGTAGGGGAACACGTCGCCCGCGACGACGAGGTCCAGGGTGCCGATCTCCGGCTCCAGCGCGGCGCCGATGTCGTCGCAGAGCAGCACGTCGTAGAGGTTGCGACGTCGAGCGCGCCGGATCATCTCCGGGGAGAGATCGACGCCGATCAGGGTCGCGGCCGTCGAGCGAAAGGTCTCGCCGCACAGTCCGGTGCCGCAGCCGAGGTCGGCCACGCGCCAGGACGCGGCGACGGGGCCGGCCACCGTGTCCACCGCCCGGCGCAGGAGGGCGGGGGCGTCGTATCCGAGGTCCTCGACCAGGTGGTCATCGAACGTCTCGGCGTAGCTGTCGAAGAGGGCGGCGATGTAGTCACGCGGCGACGAGGTCGCGCCTTCGCGACGCAGGGCGGCGAGGAAGTGCAGCGTCGTGGCGTCGTGAGGGTCGATCCGGTGGGCGCGCTCCAGGCAGAGCAGGGCGTCGCGGCGTCGGCCGAGGTGGGAGAGGACGGTCCCGAGCGAGGTGAGGATCGCGGGATCATCGGGGAGGTAGGTCAGGGCCTCGTGGTAGCGGTGGACGGCGTCGCCGAGCCGTCCCTGCTGCGCGTGCACGTGACCAAGGTCGTACAGGGCGTCGGCATCGTCGGGAACCAGACGCAGAGCGAAGCCGAAGCACGCCTCCGCCTCGTCGAGCCGTCTGGTCGCCCGAAGCGCTTCACCGAGGTGTCGCCAGAGCGACGGATCACCGGACTCGAGACGCGCCGCCTCGCCGAGGAGTGCGACCGCGCGCTCCCGGTTGCCGAGCGCGTGGTGAACCACGCCGAGACGGTGCATCGCCTCCACGTGATCCGGGACGGCGCGGAGGATGCCACGGAGGATCGGTTCCGCCTCCCGCAGGTGGCCGGCATCGTGAAGCTGGCTCGCCATGGCCAGCATGACGGGCACGGACTCGGTGTTCACCAGCGGCGCGGTGGGTTCCCCGTCGATGTCCTCGGGGAGGTCCAGCTCCACGAACGGCGCCGGTGGCGGCGTGGGGGGGGCGAGGGGGGCTGGGGCACGAGTGTCTGGTTCGATGTCGAGGTCGATGATCGGCGGTGTCATGGCTCTCCCGGTTTCGGTAACTCCTCGCGGAAGAGCGGCGGGCGCCTCCGCACAGATGGAATCGTCCGCATAACCCGTTCACTTTGACGGAAAGGGACGGTTATCAGAATTTGGCGATGCCGATCAGCGCTGCCGCTCGACCATGGAGGCCAGGGCCCGCCAGCCGGCGACGGCTTGCTCGTCGATCGTGGCCTGCCCGCCCGTGGCGAGTCTGTGCTCGACGGCGCGGAGCCAGCGTCGCGTGGCTCGCGGCAGGTTGACGCGGTCGTTGACCACGAGCCCGGTGACCTGCTGTCGCTGGTGTGATCGACGGACGTGGAGCTTGCGCCGCTTGTGGACCACGTACTGCTCGTCGCGCGCGATCCGGCTCACGATCTGGACGAGAGAGTGGATCGCGCGTCCTCCGGGATCGTCGGCGAACGAGAACGTCAAGTCATCGGCGTACCGCGTGTACGTCGCCCCGCGCAAGAGGGCCAGCCGCTCCAGACGCGTGTCCAGCCGATAGTTGACGAGGTTCGCCAGCCGCGGGCTCGTCGGTGCCCCCTGGGGCAGTCCGCCGGCGTAGGTCGTGAGCCGCATCAGCAGCGTAGCGGCCTCGCGGTTCCAGCCGATCTTGCGGAAGAAGTCGTGTACGCGGGTCGTGGACGTGGACGGGAAGAACTCCTTCAGGTCCAGCCGCACGATCACGGCTTGGCGCAGGTGCGGCAGGGCGTTCGTGACGATCGAACGCCCGCGCTCGAAACCGTGCACGGCGCGATGCGAGACGAGCAGGGCGAGCACGCGTCGGTTGATGCGACGCTGCACCGACTTGAAGTGATCATCCGGGGCCAGGATCGTGCGCTTCGCGCCGCCGCGTCGCTTCGGCACGCTGAACTCGCGATACGACGGCTCGATCGAGCGCAGCTCGTCGGCGGACATGCCGAGCCGGCGCGCCAGCTCCGCTACGTCGTGTCCCTTGCCGCCGAAGAGTCCGAACAGCCCCATGCCACCGCCATCATAAGACGAACGCCCGCGTTCGCGGGCGCCCGGCCGACTTGCACGGAGTGCGACTCCGTCACCTGACTCTCACGAGGTCCAACCGGACCCGGCCGACGAATCATCGGCCCCGCGCTCTGCATTCGAGCGCCACCAAGACGGCGTCCGGATCTTACCAGACGCGGCCTTGCCCTTCGGGCAAGACCACGGCACCCGGTCACGCGCGGTCCGGGTGCCGTGGTCTTGGCGCAGCCAAGGCCGCGTTCAGTTCCCGCGCCAGAACCGCGGCGTGAACAGCACCAGGATCGCGAAGATCTCCAGCCGTCCCAGCGCCATGAGCAGGCTCATGACCATCTTGCTCGCGTCCCCGAACCACCCGTAGTTCTCCCTCGCCCCGACGCCGTGCAGGCCCGGGCCCACGTTGCAGATCGTGGACATGCTCGCGCTGAACGCCGTTTGGAAGTCGCAGCGCTCGTTGCCGATCTCCAGGAGCTGCACGATCACCGCCCCAAGTACGAGCAGCATGAACAGCACCACCACGTAGACGACCGCGCCGAGCTTCATGTCCGGGTCGACGATGCTCGTCCCGACCCGCAGCGGCCGCACGACGTTCGGCCGAAACGCCCGCTCCAGCTCCGACATCAGGACTTTCAGGCCGATCCAGAGCCGGATCACCTTGATGCCGCCGGCCGTGGAGCCGGCGCAGCCGCCGATGAACATGAGCCCGACGAGCAGGACGCGGCTGTAGAACGGCCACGGGTCGTAGTCGGCGGTGCAGAAGCCGGTGCCGGTGTGGAGGGCCACGGTCGTGAAGGCCGACTGCCGCAGTGCCTGCCCGGCGCTCGCGTCCACCGTCTCGCCGGTCGTGAGGGTGATGTCCTGCCCCTGCATGTTGACGAACACGAGGGCGATGACGACGAACTTAAGCAGCAGGTAGGCACGCAGCTCCGTGTCCTTCCACGCCGCCGAGAACCGCCCCTGCGTCATCTGGTAGAACAGCGCGAAGTTCACGCCCGCCACGAGCATGAGCACGATGATGATGATGTCCACCGCCACCGAGTCGAAGGCGGCGACACTCGCGTTGCGCGTGCTGAAGCCGCCGGTGGAGAGCACCGAGAGCGTGTGGCAAACGCTGTCGAAGAGGTCCATCTTCCCGGTGAGCCGCAGGGCGACGATCGCGACGGCGGTCAGGCCGAGGTAGATCCAAAGCAGCGTCTGGGCGGTGTCGCGGATGTGCGGGCGGACGCCGCCGGGGGACGGTCCCGGCGCCTCGACCCGGAACAGGCGCTTGCCGCTGGCGCCGAGCGACGGGAGCACGGCGACGAAGAGCACGATGATGCCGAGACCGCCGAGCCAGTGCGTGAGGGCGCGCCACAGCAGGAGGCTGCGCGGAAGCGCCTCGATGTCCGAGAGGATCGTCGCCCCCGTCGTGGTGAGCCCGCTCATCGACTCGAAGTAACAGTCGGCGACGCGGTGGAACGGGTGGGCCACGTCGCTGCCCTGGAAGTGCAGGTGCGCCCAGATGAAGTAGGGCACGCCGGCCACGACGGCGCCGACGAGCCAACTCAGGGCCACGAGCAGCAGCGACTCGCGCCGTCCCAGGTGCGCGTGCGCCGAGCGCGACCGCAACCAGACGAGTCCGCCGCCGAGCATGCCGCCCAGCGCGGCGGCGACGAGCGCCCACCACGCGTGCCGCTCGGCGGCGGCGCCGAAGAACTTCCACTGCACGAACGACCACGCGCCGACGAGGCTCATGAGCCCGCTCAGCATGGCGATCAGCAGGCCGAGCTGTTTGGCAACGAGCCGGTAGTTCACGCGCTCATCCCGTGGCGAAGATCTTGCGAAGCGTACCCTCGCGTCCGCGACGCCCGATGACGATGATCGTGTCGCCGGCGTAGATCGTATCGGCGGCGCGGGGAACGCGCACCTTACCGTCCTGCTGGATCGCCGCGACGATCCAGTTGGGTGTGAGGTTGATCTCGCGCAACGACTTGCCGACGACGTCCGAGTCGGCGCCGACCCGCACGCGGTAGACGTCGATGATTCCCTCGGCGAGGCTGGAGAGCAGCCGCAGGGGGCTCTCGTCGACGACCATCTCGATCTCCTTCACCGCGACGCGCCGCGGGCTGAAGGGGCGGTCGATGCCGACGCTTCGGATCAGGTGCATGTAGCTGGATCGCTGCACGACGGCGATGGCGAAGTTGACGCCGCGGCTCTTGGCCCACGCGCAGCCGAGGATGTTGTGCTCGTCGTCGTCGAGAAGGGCGACGAACGCGTCCACCTGCGAGAGGTTCTCGTCGTCGAACACGGCGGGGTCGGTGGGGTCGGCGTGGATCACCGTTACCCAGTCGAGCTTCTCGGCGATCGCCTCGGCCCGCGCGCGGTCGGTCTCGAAGATCCGCAGCGAGAAGTCGCGGTCCTCCAGGGCTCGGGCGAGCCAGGCGGCCATCGTCGGGCCGCCCATGATCGCCACCCGGCGGCGTCCGGCCTTCTCGTCGTGGAACAGCCGCCGCGCCTCCTGGAAGATCGACGCGTTGCCGACGAGGATCACCGTGTCGTCCTCGTGGATCTCGGTGGTCGCGTCGGGGATGAACGAGCCGCCCTTGCGGGTGATGGCCGCGAGCCGCGAGCCCTCGGGCAGGCTCAGCTCGATGAGGGCCTTGCCGATCGCCGGCGCGCGGGCGGACACCGTGAACTCCTGCATCTCGATCGCGCCGCGGGCGAAGTGCTCGATCTCCAGCGCGCCGGGGTTGCGGAGCGTGCGGGCGATCGCCAGCGCGGTGGAGTACTCCGGGCAGATGAGCTCGTCGACGCCGAGGTGCTGCTGGTACGAGTAGCCCTTCTGCTCGAAGAAGGCCGACTCGTGGACGCGGGCGATGCTCTTGCGCGCCCCGAGTCCCTTGGCCAGCGACGCGCAGAGCAGGTTCACCTCGTCGCTGTCCGTCGCCGCGAGCAGGAGATCGGCTTCGCCGCACCCGGCCTCCATGAGGACGTCCGCCTGGGCGCAGTTGCCGAGCAGCGTCGCGACGTCCATGCGCTCCTCGATGTCGAGCAGCCGCGCAGAGTCGTTATCGATCACCGTGATGTGTGTGCCCGGGTCGGTGAGCTCCTCGGCCGTATGAGAGCCGATCTCACCCGCACCACAGATGACGATGTTCATGGAGGGCCCTCGGCGCGGAAGCGGGATTGTACGAGCCAAGCTGCACTAACGCTCCAGCAACATACTCACCGCATTCCCGCCACCCAGGCAGAGGCTCACGATGCCGCGCTTGCCGCCGGTTCGCGTGAGCTGGTGGACGAGGGTCGTCAGGACGCGCGCGCCGCTCGCGCCGATCGGGTGACCGAGGGCCACGCCACCGCCGCAGATGTTCACGTTGTCCTCGGAGAGGCCCAGGACCTTGATGTTCGCGAGCGCCTGCGCGGCGAACGCCTCGTTGAGCTCGAAGAGATCGATGTCGTCAACCGTCAGGTTGTTCCGGTCGAGCAGGGCCTGGATGCCGAGCGCCGGCGCGTGGAAGATCTCCTTCGGGGCGACGCCGGAGGTGCCGTAGTCCACGATCCGGGCCAGGGGTTCGGCCCCGATTTCCTTCGCGCGATCCGCCGAGGCCACGATCACCGCCGCGGCGCCGTCGGAGATCTGCGAGGCGTTGCCCGCGGTCACCGTGCCGGTCTTGCCGAACGCCGGCCGCATGCCGGCGAGGGCCTCGACCGAGGAGTCGGCCCGGATGCCCTCGTCCGCCTCGACCGGCGCCCGCTGGCGGATCCGCCCGGCGTCGGGGGCCACGATCTCGCCCTTGAAGTGGCCGGCGTCCGTCGCGGCGGCGGCCCGCTGGTGGGACTGCACGGCGAAGCGGTCCTGCTCCTCGCGGCTGATGCCGTGACGCTCGGCGATGTGGTCGGCGGCGCAGCCCATCGGCCACTCCTCGAACGCGCAGGTGAGCCCGTCGAGCATCATGTGGTCGACGAGCTGTCCGTCGCCCATCTTCGCGCCGCGGCGCATCCGCGCGAGGTACGGGGCCTGCGACATGCTCTCGAAGCCGCCGGCGAGGATGAGATCGGCGTCGCCCGCCTTGATCGCCTGGGCGGCCGTCATCGCGGCCTGGAGCCCGGAGCCGCAGACCTTGTTGATCGTCTGCGCGCTCAGCGTGTCCGGGAGACCGGCCTTGAGGCCCGCCTGCCGCGCCGGGTTCTGGCCGAGGCCGGCCTGGAGCACGCAGCCCATGACACACTCATCGACGGCGTCCCGGGCGGCGGGCACCTCTTCGAAAACGGCTTCGATCGCGATCGCCCCAAGCTCGGGGCTCGGCACTTTGCTGAGTCCGCCGGTGAAGCGACCGATGGGCGTGCGGCGTGCGGCGAGAACGACTGGTTGGGGCATCGTCGGAACTCCGAAAAGTCGGCGCCGCATCGGCGCCGGGCAACGGCGTCGCGGGCAGCGGGAAGAGCTACAATCCGGTTATCTGTCGTCGCCCGAGCGGTCTCGGGCGGCAGGACCTCCATCGTAGCCGCCACCGGGCGGGGCGGCGCCTCCAAGGAGGGAAGGCCCCGTGAGCGAATCCGTCGTCACCCTCAAGAAACCGGTTGAGCTAATGGCCCCCGATCCACTGCAGCCGCGCTTCACCCGAGACAATCTCACCACGCTCCAGACGCACATCCTCGCCGAGGAGCAGCGCTACCCGGAGGCCACGGGAGACTTCTCGTGGATCCTGTCATCGATCTCGTTGGCAGGCAAGACGATCTCCAACAAGGTGCGCCGCGCGCGCATCGAGGATGTCCTCGGCTCGCACGGCGACGACACCAACGTGCACGGCGAGGTGCAGCAGAAGCTCGACATCATCGCCAACGAGATCCTCATACGGTGCCTGGGCGACCGCGCGAACGTCGCGGTGCTGGCGTCGGAGGAAGGCGAGAACCCGATCGTCTTGCGCGATCGCGCCGAGGGCGGGCGCTACTGCGTCCTCTTCGATCCGCTCGACGGGTCGTCGAACCTCGACTACTGCGTCGGCGTGGGGACGATCTTCAGCGTCTTCCGCAACGATCGCATGAAGCCGCGTGACGTGCCGCACTATCTCCAGCCGGGATTCCGGCAGGTGGCGGCGGGGTACATGCTCTACGGCTCGTCGTCCATATTCGTGCTCACGACCGGGCACGGCGTGGACATGTTCGTGCTCGACCAGTCGATCGGCTCGTACGTGCTGGTGTCGACGAAGATCCAGGTCCCGTCCTCGACGAAGATCTACTCCGTCAACGAGGCGTACGCCAAGCAGTTCCCGCCGGAATACCAGGAGTACCTCCGGTACGTGCACGAGAACGATTACTCCAGCCGCTACATCGGGTCGATGGTCGCCGACGTGCACCGCACGCTGCTGATGGGCGGCGTCTTCCTCTACCCGCCGACGGAGAAGCACGCCGCGGGCAAGCTGCGTCTCATGTACGAGGCGAACCCGATGGCGATGATCATCGAGCAGGCGGGCGGCACCGCGTTCGCGGGCACCGATCGCATCCTCGACATCAAGCCGACGGCGCTGCACCAGCGCACGAGCGTGATCATGGGGAGCGCCGACGAGGTCGAGAACGTGACGCGACACTTGTCTTCGGGAACGTCCGAGACTCCCGAGCCCCGGAAGCCGCGGCCGCCGAAGGAACGCTACTGATCGACGGCTGAATCCCGGGAGAGAAACCCGGGACGCGTACGGGTCTCCGCTTCGGGTGGCCTACCGCTGCGCATATGATGTCCGCCCCCGAGAAAGAGGACCCCCGATGCCCACGTCCGCCGCCACCGCCGTCAAGCTTGCCCGCGACTCCAACCAGGCCCTCGGTATCGCCGAGTTCGCGCTGGGGTTCATGAACGGCCCCGCCACCGGCGACGAGGCGCCGGACGAGTCCGTGCGCGAGCGCACCGCCCAGTTCTTCACCGACAGCGTGCTGTGCGGGTTGTCGGCGCTGGCGCTCCAGACGAACGCCCCGACCGTGCTTCGCAACGAGGCGCTCAGCTACCGGCGGCCCGACGGCGTGACGGTGTTCGGATCCCACGAGCGCGTCGCCCCCGAGAAGGCGATCGTCGCCAACTGCTCGGCCGTTCGCGAGTGGGACTCCAACGGCACGAACTTCGGCTTCAACCCAGCGCTGGGCCACACCGCCGGCGAGTTCGGTCACAACGACTTCTACGCGGTGGCCGTCGCCGCCGCGCAACTGGCCGGGGCCGACGGCGCGACCGCGCTTCGCGGCATGATGTGCCTCGACGAGATCCGCGGTCGTCTCGCCGAGGTCTTCAGCCTCAAGAGCTACAAGATCGACCACGTCGTGCACGGCGCGATCGGGTCGGCGGCGACGTACGGAGCGATCCTCGGTGCCACCGTCGAGCAGATCGAGTCGGCGATCGGCATGTTCGTCGCGCACTACATTCCGTGGCGGGCGATCCGCGCCGGCAAGCAGCTCTCCGATTCGAAAGGCGCGTCCGCTGCGATCAGCACCGAGGCGGCGATCCTCTGCATGCAGCGATCGATGCAGGGGTTCATGGGGCCGCGCGACATCTTCCGCAACCCCGAAGCGATCTGGCGGCAGTTCGAGCCGACCGCGGGCGAGAGCCCGTTCGACCTCGTGCTCTCCCACGCCGGCGACGATTTCGCGGTGATGGGCATGCACTTCAAGCTCGGGCTCTACGAGCACCAGTCCGCCGGCGCGCTGCAGGGGCTCATCGACCTGCTCGGCCGGCATCCGAAGCTCCTGGAGAATCCGGACGCCATCGAGTCGATCCGCATCATCGCCTACCAGCCGGCGTACGGCATCATCGGCGACCCCGCCAAGCGCGACCCGCACACGCGGCAGTCGGCGGACCACTCGATGGTGTACATCGTCTCCACGATGCTGCGCAAGGCGATCGAGTTCGCCGAGGCCGGCGGCTCCCCGGAGATCGCCACGACCGTCGAGGAGTGGTGGAAGAAGCTCATGCTCAGCCCGTACGACTACGGCGCCGACGCGATCGTCGACCCGCGCACGCGAGCGCTCATGGAGAAGATCACCTTCGAGCACGGCGGGCAGGAGTACGACGAGAAGTACCCCGACGGCATCCCGACGTCCGTCGTGATCACTACCGACAGCGGCCTCTGCGACAGCGGTCTCGTGATGTACCCCGGCGGCCACGCCCGCAACACGACCACCGACCTCGCCGACGTCCTCGCCTACAAGTTCGAGCTGCTCGGCGGCCTCGCGCTCGACGACCCGCAGCCGATCATCGATCGACTCAACGGAATCGGTGAGCTGTCGGCCGACGAGCTGAAGTCGGTGTGGGACTTCGCGATCCAGTCGCGGCCGGGATACGAGTAGAACACAGGTTCGATGGCGATCGCGCGCGGGGACGGCGTCCTTGTGGCGGGGACAGTGCCGCCCTCGCCGCCGAGACCGTTCGAACTTCTGGAGCGCAGGACGAGGGCGGGGCTGTCCCCCTGCGCGCGAACGTGATGAGTCCGTACCCCCAAGTGCAAACACGGGGGTCCCGTCCAGAGGCCGGGTCAACAGTGTTTGCACTTGGACCCAAGACCCCGGGCGTTCGCGCGAAGGGGGACAGCCCTCGTTTTCGCTGTGTGCGCCCAAGGCGGGGCCGGACGCTCAAGGCGGCGAAAGCGAGCACTGTCCCCGCCACAAGGACGCCGTCCCCCTGCGCAGAACACGTCGGTCGTGGTCGAGAGAGAACCGGGAAGCGTATACGAGCCGCAAAAACCGCGAGATCGACTCACCACGCACCCGGATGATCCGTCATCATGGGGTCGGAGCGTGGAGCCGAGGGCGAATGACCAACTGCGATTTCTTCAGACGAGTCGTGGCCGTGTCGATCCTGGCGATCGGCGCGCCGGCGTTCGGTCAGGCCGACTTGGCCGTGACGAAGACCGTCTCCAACGCCGTGCCCGTCGAGGGCGAGGAGATCGTCTACACGGTCACGGTGACGAACGACGGCCCGTCGGACGCGTCCGGCGTGACGGTCGCGGATCAGCTTCCGGCGGGCGTGACGTTCGTGGGTGTCGACTCGATCGATCAGGGTTCGTACGACGAGATCGCCGGCGCGTGGGACGTGGGCGATCTCGGCGAGAGCGCATCGGTGCAGCTTGCCGTGCGGGCGTCGGTGGACGCGGGCACGGCGGAGACCACGGGCACGGGCGATTTCATCGACGTGTTCACGAGCGGTGACGTCAACACCATCGCACGGGGCGTCACGTTCGGGCCCGACGGGGATCTCTACGTCACCAACGGGAACGTCCGGCGGTTCGACGGTACGACGGGCGCGTTCATCGGCGTCTTCGCCGACGATCCGATGCTCGGGTTCTCCGTCGGGCTGACCTTCGGACCCGACGGCAACCTCTACGTCGCGGACATCACGAACGACCACATCGTGCGCTTCGACGGTGCGTCCGGCGCGTTCATCGACGTCTTCGCCAGCGGCGGGCTCGACGATCCCGACGGCATCGTGTTCGGACCCGACGGCCACCTCTACGTGTCGAGCTTCTTCAACGACAGAGTCATCCGCTACGACGGCGCAACCGGCGCGCTCATTGACGTATTCGCCACCGGCGGCGGGCTCGACGGCCCACAGGGCCTGACGTTCGGGGCGGACGGCAACCTGTACGTGTCGAGCCTGCTCAACGGGCAGGTGATCCGCTACGACGGCTCGACCGGCGCGCCGATCGACGTGTTCGTCACCGGCGGCTCCTCACCGCACGGTCTTCGCTTCGGGCCCGACGGCCATCTCTACGTGTCGTCGTTCATCAACGACGTGGTTCGCTATGACGGCACGACCGGCGCGTTCATCGACACCTTCGCGAGCGACGCCGCGCTGACGATGGTGCAGGGGCTGACGTTCGGGCCCGACGGCAACCTGTACGTCGTGAGCGACGGAACCGACGAGGTCGTTCGGTTCCAGGGCTTCATCACGAACATCGCCGACGTTGCCGCGACCTCCGCCGATCCCGACCTCCTCGACAACTCCGATTTCGCCGGCATCACCGTGCTCGCGCCAACGCCGTTCGAGCCGCCCGTCGAAGAACCCGCCGAAGGCGCGCCGCTCATCCACGCCGTCGGCGACCTCGATACCTCCCTCACTTCGATGGGTACCGTCGATGTCGCCGTCGTGATCCCCGACGCCGATCCCGGCGTCAACGGCGAGGTGCAGATCTTCCTCAACCTCGGCAACGGCATGGGCGGCCTCTGGCTGGGCCTCGATCCGCAACTGCCGACGATCCCCGTCGGACCCGACCCCACCGGCATCGCCCTCGGCGACCTGACGGGCGACGACTACCTCGACTTCGCGGTGACCAACGCGGGCAACGACACGGTCTCGTTCTTCGTCAACAACGCCGACGACACCGGCACGTTCACCGCCGGCCCCGTCGTCGGCGGCACGTTCGACATGCCCAGCGCGATCGTCACCGGCGAGTTCGGCGCCGGCGCGGGGCTGGACTTCGCGGTCGCCAACGAGGGCAGCAGCGAGGTGGACATCATCGGCAACCCGCTGACGCCGATCGCCACCGTGACCGTCGGGCTCAACCC
>JAAELP010000490.1 GCA_024226535.1 Planctomycetota bacterium
GCGAGGTGATCGCGTGCGGCGCGGGCGGTCCGGAACGCCTCGGTGTACGCGCCGCGGCCTTCCTCGAGCGTGGCGAAGGACTGGTGACGCAGCAGCAGCGAGGCGACGTCGACGCCGGTTTCGGCCGCGAGGATCTCGACGATCCGGTGCGGCTGGAGTTCGGGCTCGGCGCCCATCGCCGTCAACGCGCGCCGCATCGGCTCCATGCCGCCCGGCTCGACGAGACCGTCGACCAGCTCGAAGGCGAACGCGTATCGCGCGAGGGTCAGCGCGCCCTCATCCGGCAGCAGCGCCGGCGCCGACGGCAGGACGAGACGCCCGACCTGATACTCGATACCGGGCCAGTACCGGAGGTTGCTGCGTCCGCGCCAGGTCTCGAACCGGCTCGTGTCGAGCGAGTCCAGGAGCTGCGACCTCGCGCGCATGGCACCGACGTCCAGCAGCACGCGCACCGCCACGGCGCTGGCGAGCCCGTCTGTGAACCAGCGCCAGTGCGCCTGCTCCGGATCGATCCGATCGAGGATGGCCAGCTCGACGAACTCGTGAACCGCCAACCCGCCGGGATCCATGCCGCCGCCCGTCGCCGGCCTCCAGCCGTCCAACTCGTCGATGGACTCCAGGCCGATCGGCAACAGGTCGAGAACGAACCCCTCCGTCGCCGCCGAAGTGTCACTGAGATGCCGCTGCATCCGAAGCTCGTAGCTCGCCGTGCCGGTGTCCGCGTCGTAGACGAAGTGCGGGAGCTTCCCGCCCCGCCGCAGGTAGCCGCGCACGGTGTCGTTCAGGCAGACGATGATGGTCAGCTCGTCCGCCGGGGCGAGGTCGAACCGCGTGGCTCGGATCAGGCCGATGAGACCCTGGGCCGCGTTCCGGCGTTCGCGCTCGTCGCGCGGATCTCGCTCCTCGCCGAGCATCTCGAGGACGCGTTCGACGATCTCGTCGGCGCGGGCAACGAGCCGTTCCGGGCCAGCGCTCTGTTCCCGGTGTCGGCGCATCGCCTCGACCACGCGGTCGCATACGACATCGCGATGCGCGGCCAGCGCCGGGTCCAGACGCAGCCGCCCCGCCTCCGTCGGCACGTCGATCAACTCCAGGGGTCCCCATGGATCGTCGGGCACGTTCTGCCCGGCCATGCCCGCGACGAGCATCACCGAGACGAGGGCGAGCAGAGGTCGCAACCATCGACGACCGGTCATGCCTGCGTCTCCGCGAACGCTCGCGTCAGCCGGTTGCACACCGTAAACGACTCGTCGAGGAACTCGTGAATGCGTTCGGCCGTCACGCGACGCCCCGGTCGGAAGACGATCAGCCACGCCCCGTGCCCCTCGGCGCTGAGACGCGGCACCGACTCGAGGAACGTGATGACGTCGGGCGTGAACATCGCGCGCACGCTCGCCTCGTCCGTACCGGAGAGCGCGTACTGCTTCGAGAACTCCGGGTGCTCGTCGAAGTCGATGTCCTTCCAGCCGAACACGCCGGCGATCTTGTGATAGAAGCGCTCCGCCCGGAGCTTGAACTCCGGCAGCACTGCCCCGTCGAGCCGGAACGCGGCAACCGTCTGTCGATGCGTGCTCCGGTTCTTGCCGCTGCCGGTCGTGTAGCGGTAGTCGAACAGGAGCAGCTCGAGATCCTCGATCGTCCCCGACATGACGTTGCCCGCGTGACCGCGGCGTCCCGTGGTCAGCAGCGGCAGCGATCCGATGCGTCCCGGCAGGGCCCGGTCCTCCTGCCGGTACTCCAGGCCCATGTCGCGGGCGGCGCGTTCCATCCCCTCCCGCCGCTTCTTCTCACCGAGGAAAGCGAAGACGAAGGCGGCGACCCCGATCACGAGGAACACGAGCACGACGATGAGCACGACATTCGGCACGGGCCACCATCCTACCGCTACCCAAGCTCACCCATCACGAACCGCTCCCAGAGCCGCGACGCGATCTTCCCCGCCGGGCGGCTGACGCCCAGACGCTCCGCCCAGCGGCAGAGGTTCTCGAGATCGCGGACGAGCAGCGTGAACCCGTTGCCGTTGAGCCGCGGATCGATCGCCTGCGGAAAGTCGATGATGATCGCCCTCCCGTCGTGGAACATGATGTTGTACGGCGACAGGTCGCCGTGCACGCAGTCGTGGTCGAGCATCAGCTCCACGTTCCAGAGCAGGTCGTCGATGATCCGAACGACCGTCGCGTGATCGGGCGTGACCTCGTGCAGCAGCGGCGCGGGCCCCGTCTCGTCGCCGAGGAACGGCATGAGGATCGCGCGCTCGCCGAGCGCGAGCGGCTCCGGGACGTCGGCGCCTGCCTCGTGGAGGACGCGGAGCGTCTCCCACTCCTCCGCCATCCACGTGCCGTACTGCACGCGCCGGCCGAAGGCGGACTTCGAGTTGACCGCCCGGCTGATGCGGCTCTCGCGCGCCATGTGCACGCGACCGCCGATGTACATGGCGTCGTTCTTGAACCGGCGCGACTCGATCGGCCGGTAGACCTTGGCGGCGATCAGCGGCACCGGTGACCGCGAACCGCCCGAGCAGCAGAAGACCGTGGCCTCCTTGCCGCTCTTGACTTCGTAGAGGATGTCCGAGAGCCAGCCCTCCTCGATGAAGGGCGCGATAGCGTCGACGTGGTCGGCATCAGCCTGCATGGATGAACTCCGCGAGAACTCGTTGCGTGGCGAGCGCGAGCGGGGTGCGACCCATGAACGAACGAGGTCGCCGGACGGCGACCTCGCGAAGCACCATTCAGTTGTGGACGATGGCGTGCTGCGCGGTCACATCCCGTTGCGCGTGGCGTCGAGTTGGGGATGGGTGACCCTGGGCATGCAGCACGCTCCTCCGGGATTACGCTCCCGGGCGAGGACTCCTGGTCGAAACCAGTACGGCGATCAGCCCCGAAACACGCCTGGGACTGTCATCGCGATACCGACTCTATCGTCGGCCGGCGGCGACGCAATGAGAAAACACACGGATTTGCTTCGTCTCGCGAGGCGCTCAGCTCGCGCGGAGCGTCCGCCGCCCCGGCGGACGGGCGGCTTCGTGCGGACCGATCCGCCGCTGCGACGCGATGCGGGGTCGGGGCGCGCGCTCGCCGAGGGGTCCTCCGAGCGCATGGGCGAGCAGGCGGTCAACCGCGATGTCGAGCATCCACGGGGCGGGATAGGTGTCCGCCCCGATGGCGTCGCGGATCGAGTTGACGAGCCGGTGACGAGGGGGCGGGGACGGGTGACGCCGGTCGGGCCGCACACGCGCAGGTCCACGCATGCAGCCGATGCCTGGTTCGCGGAGCGGTAGGACTGGCATCCTGGCCTCCGTTGGCCAAAACCGCAGGAGAGCGACCGCGGGGAGAGGACGGCCGCGGTCGCCTTGGGGGCGTTGATCCGATCGGCATGATCAGCGCGATGGCGCCATGGGGAACTTACCCCGTTCTTCGCCATCGGCTCCGCGCAGGCGCTCGTGATGCGCGTGTCGGATGAGCGCGATCTCGACAGCCTGCCACGCGGCAACGCGTCTCTCGTAGGCAGGCCCCTCGCCACGGAGCCAGGACAGAGCAAGCGGGATCTCGGGGGCCGGAAGACGCGGCGTCATCTCCAGCGCGTCCGCGACGAGGGCCAGCAGACGCTCGGTCTCGACGAGCAGTTCGGCGATCTCGTGCCGGCGCCCGGGAGGCAGATCGACCTCGTGCGACGGCCAGGCGCACGGAGCCTGGGCCAGGCGGACGAGCAACCCGACCGCCCCGGTCGCCAGCAGGCGCCGATGGACGGCGTCGCGCATCGACGCAAGCGTCCAGTCGGTTCGCTCCAGCAGGTCGATGGTCAGCACCAGGATCGACGACAGGTCGGACGACGAGACATCCGCGCCTTCGAGCCGGATGATCTGCCCCTCGAGCGGTGCGAAGATCGGATGAACGACCGCGTGGGCGAACGGCGCGTCGGGTGGCCGCGTATCGGCCGTCTCGCGGCTCCTCGCCATGAGCCGCTTGAAGTCGGATCGCAGACGCGCGACCTCGGCATCGTCGTTCTCGCGCCGCGCGCGGGACAGGTGCGCGACGACCTCGCCGAGCCGTGCGCGAGCGGAGGCGTGATCGAGCCGGTCCAGGGCCTCGCCGGTCGACAGCTCGCGGGGCGCCGGCTCGCTCCACGCCGGCCTCGCCGGCGCGAAGGCGCGGAAGGCGTTCTCGCAGAACGACCGGTCGAGCGCGTTGTAGAACGACGCCGCGAGGACCATCTTCCGGTGCAGGCGCGGTGACGCGTCGACGGCGCGCCAGAACCTCGGCCGGCCCAGGAACAGCTCGGCGGCGATCGCGTTGAAGTCCTCCTCGACCGACGCCTGCGCGTACTCGTGCAGGAACCCGTTCTCGTGCCGGCGCGCCTCCCACCGGCCGGAGGCGCGGCCCTGCGTCAGCGCCTCGCGCCCGCTGCCGAGGTACCGGAAGCCCTGGTCGTTCACCGCCTTCCACGAGTGCGTGGGGAACCGGTTCCGGTGGCACCAGCGCAGGACGCTCGAGAACTCGTGGTGGAAGCCGCGCTCGATCCCGACCAGCCGTACCCCCGCCCGGTGCACCAGGTACACGCGATCACCCGTGAGCGTCCCGCCGTACTCGACACCGCGGACGTTGAGACGACCGACGACGTGGACCGCGCGGAGGTGATCGCGCAGGAGCTTCCGCGGGTACTTCGCAAACGCCGCCTCCAGCTTCGCCACGATCACCGGCTGCCAGGCAGGATCCACGCTGCCCTCGTCACCCCACAGCCAATCGGGGCGCTCGCCGCCGAGGCCGAAGACGATCGGCACCGAGCCGGTCGCCGAACCGTCGTCCTCGGGCGGCGCGCCGGCCGCGCGACCGATCGCGACGAGCATCACGAGGCATGTGGCTGTCCGTCGACACATGGCGGAACCTCGACCCGGAGGGGGGCTCTTCTCACCGTGATCCTACACCGCCGCGCTGCCGTGCTCGCGCCGATGCTCCTCGACGCGGTTCTTCACGGTGCGGCGGTCGAGCCCGAGCCGTCGCGCCGCCTCGAGGTAGCTTCCCGTCTGGGCGTGGACGAGCGCGCAGTAGTCACGCAGGAGCTCCCCTGCCGACAGCCGCCCGTCGCGCACGTCGTTCGCCAGCGCTTCGCGACGGTCGGACGACGCGCCGGGCCCGGTGCGCGGCGGGTGATACTCCCCGCGCACGAGCACGTTGCGTATGCACTGCTCCAGCTCGCGGACGTTGCCCGGCCAGGGATAGTCGCGTCCGAGGTGGCGGTCGATCCACTTCTCGACCTCCCCGGCGAGCGTAGCGCCCTCGTCGCCGACGAGTTGGCGGGCGGCGTGCGCCACGAGGTGCCGAAGCTCGCCGGGATCGCTGGCGACACGCTCGTGGAGCGAGGGCGTCGTGACCGTGTCCGAGCAGAGCCGGTAGTAGAGGTCCTCGCGGAAGCGCCCGGTGCGCATGGGTTCGGCAAGCTCGCGGTTCGTCGCGGCGATGATCTTCCCCTCGAAGATCATGGGCGTCGTGTCCCCGACGCGCTGGAACGTACGGTCCTGGAGCACGCGGAGGCACTTGAGCTGGATCGCCGGATCCAGGTCGCCGATCTCGTCGAGGAAGACCGTCCCCGCCGCCGGACACTCCTCCAGCCAGCCGGCGTGATCGGCCGTCGCGCCGGTGAACGCGCCCTTCCGGTGTCCGAACAGCTCCGACTCGATCAACGTCGGTGACAACGCGGAGAGGTTCACCGGGTAGAACGCCCCGAGGTAGTCGTTGGTGAAGCTCTCGCCCTTCGGGTCGAAGGGAACGTAGCGCGACAAGCCGATCGCCCGCGCGACCAGCTCCTTGCCCGTGCCCGACGGACCGGTGACGAGCGTCGTGACGTCGTTCATGCGGTCGTAGAGCAGGCGGCGGTAGCGTCGCATATCGTGCGTGAAGATGGACTGCCAGACGTGTGCGCGCAGCCGGATCGCGGGCTCGGACACACCGATGATGCACCCGAAAATCTGATCGAACGCGCGACGGATCTGGAAGAAGCAGGCGAAGAGGTGGGCGAGGTCCTCGCGCGAACGGTGCTCGAGCCCGCGCGACGAGAACAGCCGCTTCGCCTCGCTCACGAACTCGCGGAAGAACGGAACGCGGCGCCGGCCGGCCGACGGCGCCGGCTCGGCCCGTTGGAGGACGTCCCGGAACCGGGGCAGGAAGCGGTGGTAGAGGACGAACAGCGCGACGTCCTCGTACAGATCGCGGTCACGCGCGGCCAGCCGGTCGCCGGCGTCGAGCCGCGTCGCCACCGCGGCCAGGAGCGTCTCGGAGCGCTCCATCAACGCGGGCAGGTTCGCCTGCGCGCGGTCGGGATGGACGTTCCAGGGCTCGTCGGCGGTGAGGTACGCATCGCCCAGGGCGGCCCGCTCCCACTCGATCCGCTCGGCGAGGAACGGATTGCAGTAGATCAGCCCCGAGATCGAAACCGCGAACGCACGCTCGCCGGAATCCAGGATTTGCATGGGATCATTGTACTTCTGATGTACACATGCTGTACTCCCAGCGCCATCCACGAAACCGGCCGCCGACCCACATTGGCCCGTAAAGCCCTGTCGCTACGGATGTTAAGCGTTCGGCTTCGCTCTGGCACGCCCCTCGCAGTGGGAAGGGCACACCCACAGCGGAGAACCACCATGTCCCGATCTCACCCGAACATGACCTTCCGATGGATGGCCGCGATGTCCGTCGTCGCCGCCGCCCTGAGCGCCCCGGCCCTCGCCGCGGGCACGCTGACGCCGATCGGGGCGACGACGGCTCCGATCCAGATCCGTGATCACCACGTCGACGTCGTGATCAACAACGGCTTCGCGCGCACCGAGGTCACCCAGACGTTCTTCAACCCCAACGACGTCGACCTCGAAGCCGTGTATGCCTGTCCCGTGCCCGTGAGCGCGAGCCTCTCGGAGGTGTCGATCGCCCTCGGCGAAGGCGAGCTGAACGGCGAGGTCCTCGCCCACGACCACGCGCAGCGCGTCTACGACGAAGAGACGAGCCAGGGAGGCGAGGCGGGCTTGGCCACGCGCAACGGATACCAGAGCTTCGAGTTCCGCGTATCGCCGGTCGGCGCGAACCAGGACACCACGGTGCGCTACGTCTACTACCAGCCGCTGACGATCGACACCGGTGTCGGTCGGTACCTCTACCCGCTCGAGGAAGGAGGCACCGACGAAGCCGGCGCGTCGTTCTGGCTGCCCAACGCCAAGGTGGAAGGCATGTTCAGCGTCGACGTCGAGCTGAAGAGCGCGTTCCCGATCGAGGACGTGCGCGTGCCCGGCGTCGGGGCGGCGGCGACGATCGACAAGCTCGACGAAGGACACTACCGCGTCCGCGTCGAGACCACCGAGGCCGATCTGAACCGCGACTTCGTGCTCTACTACCGGCTCGCCGAAGGTCTTCCCGGCCGGATGGAGATGCTCACCTACCGCGCCGATCCGAATCAGCCCGGCACGTTCATGATGGTGCTGACGCCCGGGATCGACCTGGCGCCGTTGAGCGGCGGTTCGGACTACACGTTCGTCCTCGACGTCTCCGGCAGCATGCAGGGAAAGCTGGGCACCCTCACCAGCGGTGTGACGAGGGTGATCGGCGATTTGAATCCGGAGGACCGCTTTCGGGTCATCGCGTTCAGCACGAGAGCGAAGGACGTGACGCGTGGCTGGGTGACCGCAACCAAGGAGAACGTCCAGCGCGTCGTGGGCCGCATCAACGGCCTGGGGGCCGACGGAAGCACGAACCTGTACGACGGCCTGAAGCTCGCCCTCGATGATCTCGACGACGACCGGGCCACGAGCATCATCCTCGTCACCGATGCCGTCACCAACACCGGCGTGATCGACCCGGCGAAGTTCGACGCGCTCATGCGCACCCAGGACGTGCGTGTCTTCGGCTTCCTGATGGGCAACAGCGCCAACTGGCCCCTGCTGCGCACCGTCTGCGACGCCTCCGGCGGATTCCACGCCCAGATCTCCAACGCCGACGACATCGTCGGGCAGATCATGCTCGCCAAGAGCAAAGTGACCCACGAGTGCCTCCACGACGCGTCGCTGAAGATCTCCGGCGTACGCGTCACCGACACGACCGACGGCGCGATCGGCAAGGTCTACCGCGGTCAGCAGCTCGTGCTCTTCGGACGCTACGACGGGCCGGGCACGGCGAGGATCGAGCTTGACGCCCGCCTTACCGGCGAGGACCAGACGTACTCCACGGAGATCGCGTTCCCCGATCTCGACA
This sequence comes from Planctomycetota bacterium, assembly GCA_024226535.1. GTDB lineage: Bacteria > Planctomycetota > Phycisphaerae > Phycisphaerales > SM1A02 > JAAELP01. The sequence goes on from JAAELP010000490.1 coordinate 8,232, forward strand.
CCGACCATCCCGAGCTGGAGCGTCTCTGGGCGATGAACCAGATCGAGGCGATCGAGGCCCGTGAGCGGATCGGCAAGCTGGACGTGAGCGAGGTGCGCAGCGCCATCGAGTTCCTCGGCGTGGAGTACCAACTCGTCACCGACCACACGTCGATGGTGATGCTGGCCGACCAGGTCTTCGCGAAGCGCGGAATCGATCGCCGGAACCAGCGGCGCACCACGGTCGAGCGCGAGGCCCGCTCACGGCGACAGGCCCAGCCCACGGTGAGTCGCCGGGTGGACACGCAGAAACCCATGTTCGACAAGGCGCCGGCCGCGACGACGCGGAACGGCAAGGGCGGCGGCGCGATCGATCCCGTAACGGGGCTCGTCGTGATCGTCGTCGCCGGCAGCGCGCTCGTGGCGCGGCGTCGGCGTCGCGGGACGGCGGTCGCCTGATGAGACCCATGGACGATCTCCGCACGATGCTCGGCAGCGCGTGGCGCCGCTTCGGCGCCACGCTGCTGCTCGGCGCGCTGGCGGTCGCGCTCTTCGCGCTGCCGCCGGCGACGCGATGGCTTCAGTTCGACGTGGCGAGCGTCGAGGCCGGGCAGTGGTGGCGGATCGTCACCGGCCACTGGACGCACTGGTCCGCGGACCATCTGCTCTGGGACGTCCTGGCCTTCGTGATCCTCGCCGGCGCGGCCGAGCGGTTCAGCCGCGGGTGGATGCTGGCGATCGTGGGCATCTCCGCGATCGTCATCTCCGCGGCGGTGTGGCTGCTCGCCCCGTCGATCTCGACGTACCGCGGGCTCTCCGGCATCGACTCGGCCCTCTTCGTGGCCGTCACCACGCTATGGCTGACCGAACGCCTGCGCGATCGCGATCCGATCGGGGCGGTCGTGATGGCCGGCGCGATCGTCGGCTTCGTCGGGAAGACGTTGTACGAGACGACGACCGGCGCCACGCTCTTCGTCGACACGTCCACGGCCGACATGATCCCGGTGGCGCTCGCCCACCTCGGAGGAGCCCTGGTCGGGGGCCTCGCGGCGGTCACTGCCGATGCGCGGGCATCACGCGAGGCGCAGCCGAAAGCACGACGCGGCGTCGGGATCACGCGCGATCGTCCACGTTACGCCCGCGAGCCCGGAGAGAAACGGCTCGTCGTGGCTGACGAGTAGAAGCCCGCAACGGCACTCAGCGAGCGTCCGCTGGAGGCACTCGATCGACGGCAGGTCGAGGTGGTTCGTCGGCTCGTCCATCACGATGAGGTTCGGCTCGCGGGCAAGGCCCATGGCGAGCACGAGCTTGCGCACTTCGCCGGGGCTCGGCTCACCGGTCTCGAGCAGGCGCTGCGGATCCGAGCCGAGGCAGTCGATCGCCGCGAGCACGTCGCCGCGTCGCGACGACGGCAGCGCATGCATCCGGTCCATGATTGTCGCGGCGTCCCGCCGGTCGATCTCCTGCGCCAGGTACACGAGCCGCTCGGGCGGTAGCGCCCAATCGGCGACGATCCGCTCGATGAGCGTGCTCTTTCCCGCCCCGTTCGGGCCGCGAACACCGATGCGATCCTCGGGGCTGATGGCAAGCTCGGGAAGCTCGAGCCGGCGACCGCCACCGAGATCGATCGCCTCACCGGCCGTGCGCCACAACGCGTCGCGGCGCGCGGGCGTCCCGCGCATCGTGATTCCCAGCGTGCGCTCCCGCCCGATCCGGGTCGCCTGCCGGCGCTCGTCGGCCTGGCGGAGACGCCCTTCGATCTGTCCCACGAGCCGTCCCGCCTGCCCGTCCTTACCCGAGACGCGGGCGGCGTCGATCCGCGCCTTCGCGTCGTGATCCTTGCGCCCGATCTTCCGCTTGGAGCGTTTCGCGTCGGCTTGCGCCGCCTCGTGACGGCGTTCGGCGGCGCTGCGTCCCAGGCGCTTCTGCTCCTTGCGGGCGTGGTCGTGCGCGCGGCGGGCGGAGTCGCGGTCGGACTCGGCCTGGCGCGATGCCTCCGTGTAGTTGCCGGGACGCATCACGACCGCGCCGTACTCGAAGAACAGGCACCGCCGGCACAGCGCGTCGAGGAGCGCTCGATCGTGGCTCACGAGCAGGCCCACGCCGCGGAACCCGCGCAAACGCGGCAGGAGCATCTCCCGCGTCGCGACATCGACGTGGTTCGTCGGCTCGTCGAGGGCGAGCAGCCTCGGGTCCTTCCACAACGCGCAGGCGATCTGCGCGCGTTTGCGCTCGCCGTGGCTGAGCGTCGACCACCGCCGCGGCCAGTCCGCCTCGATGCCGAGTTGGCCGCGCAGGCGGTTCGCCTCGCCGGACCCGTCGTCGAGCAATGTCTCGAGATCCGCCGGCAGGTCGTCCGTACGTTGCGGGCAGACCACGGCGTCACCGGCTGAGATCACGCGTCCGCGTTGCGGGGCGATTTGCCCTGCGAGCAAGTGCACGAGCGTGGTCTTGCCGGCGCCGTTGGCCCCGACGATGCCGCACCAGCCGGCGTCGAACCGGAGCGAGAGATCGTCGAACAGCACGGTGCCGGCGGTCTCGTACCCGAACGTGACGTCCACCAGCTCCAGCGGTTTCGGCATCCTGCTTTCCCTCGCTCCGGGGCTCCCCGGGCCCCCGCCGGCTGGATCATAGGAATGGGCTTGACCTGACCAATCTTTATTTGTATGATGACGCAAATGAGCAAATCTTCCTGTCCATCCCCCGAGGCTTGCTGCGAGACGCTCAGCGATCTTCTCGCCCCCCGCTTCTTCAAGGCGCTGGGCGACGGAAACCGCATCGCGCTCCTCGCCCGGCTGGCCAGCCTCTGCCGACCCTGCACGGTCAGCGAGATCGCCTGCTGCTGCCCGGTGGATCTGAGCGTCGTCTCCCGGCACCTCGCGTTGCTCCGCGATGCCGGCATCGTCCGGTCCGAGCGGCACGGCAAGGAAGTGCACTACACCGTTCGGTACGACGTGCTCGCTCGCACATTTCGCGAGATCGCCGACGCCATCGACGCGTGCTGCGTGAATCCATCGACCCCCGTTTCCAAGGAGACCGATCATGAACGACCCTGACACTATTCGCGACGCCGTGCGCGACGGCTACGCGCGTGTCGCGCGCGCCAACACGTGCTGCGATTGTGACTGCCGCCCGCCGTCCACGAGCGCCGGCGAGGCGAGCAAGAGCATCGGCTACACCGATGAAGACCTCGGCGCCGTTCCCGACGGCGCGAACCTCGGCGTCGGCTGCGGCAACCCGACGGCGCTGGCGGAGATCGAACCCGGCCAGACGGTCCTGGACCTGGGCTCCGGCGCGGGGATCGACTGCTTCCTCGCGGCTCGTGCCGTGGGCAGCGAGGGTCGCGTCATCGGCGTCGACATGACCGACGAGATGCTCGAGTCCGCGCGCCGTTACGCGACGGAAGGCGGGTTCGAGAACGTAGACTTCCGCAAGGGGATCATCGAGGACATGCCGGTGGACGATGCCTCCGTCGACGTGATCATCTCCAACTGCGTGATCAACCTCTCGCCGGAGAAGGACCGCGTCTTCGCCGAGGCCTTTCGCGTGCTCAGGACCGGGGGTCGGCTGTTGGTCTCCGACATCGTGCTCGACGGCGAACTCCCCCCCGAGGTGGTGAGCGATCCTTCCGCGTACGTGGGCTGCATCGCCGGCGCCGTGTCGCGCGACGAGTACCTGCGGGCCGTGCGACAGGCGGGATTCACGGAGATCGAGATCGTCGGTGAGTCCGGATTCGGCGACACGCCGGCCGCGACCTCGTTGAAGCTGCGCGCAGTCAAGACCTGATTCAAGACCCGGGAGAAAACCCGGGACGCTTACGGGTTTTTGCAGACAACCTGTAAGCGTCCCGGGTTTCTGGGTTTCTGAAAACCTGTAAGCGTCCCGGGTTTCTCTCCCGGGTTTCTCTTCGTCAGGTCGTCCAGCTTCCGATGATCACGAGGATGTCGGCGAAGCCGACGACGTCGTCTCCGTTGAGATCCGCCGGGCACGGGAAGCCGCACGGGCCCCACGCGCCGATGACCACCAGGATGTCGGCGAAGCTCACCACGCCGTCGCCGTTGAGATCGCCGACGGGCGGGCACGGCGTCGAGCCGGGTCCCTGCTGGATGAGCTTCTTGATCGAACCGCTGATCGACACGAAGTAGATCTCGCCCTGCGCGTCCTCGCCGATACCCACGATGTTGCTGAGGGCGAGGTCCGCCGTGCGCTCGGTGAAGTTCACAACGCTGCCGCCGACGTACTCGAACGTCCACACGCGGCCGGAGCAGTAGTCGACGAAGAAGTAGGTGCCGACGAGGTCCGGGATCGCACAGCCGCGATACACCGACCCGCCCGTGATGACGCACCCGTTCGAGTGGTCGTACGCGTGCACGGGGAGCGTCAGCGACGGGTCGTTGCACGTGCAGTGCGAGCCGTTGCAGGCCTCGCCCTCCATGCACCCCCACCCGAAGTTGATCGCGCCGGGGTCGTCGACGGGCACGATGTTGACCTCTTCCCACTGGCCGCCGCCGACGTCGCCCATCCAGAGATCGCCCGTGCCCCGATCGAACGACGCGCGGTACGGGTTGCGAAGGCCGAGGGCGAAGATCTCGTCGTCCCCGGTGACCCCGACGTACGGGTTGGTCGGCGGGATCGCGTAATCGCGGCTGGGATCGGCCGGGAAGTCGTCGCCGTCGATGTCGATACGCAGCAGCTTGCCGAGAAGCTGGTTCGTGATGTCCTGCGCCCGCGACTGCCCGCCGCCGCCGTCACCGAGCGGGACGTACAGGTAGTCGTCGTGCGGGCCGAAGCCGATCCACCCCGCGTTGTGGTTCGACGCCGGCTGGCCGACGGTGAGGATGACGTCCGCCGAGAGCGGATCCGCCACGTCGGGGTTGCCGGAGACCTGGTAGGACGCGACCACGCTCGTCAGCGAGAAGCCGGACCCACCCGGCGCGGTGTAGTAGACGAAGAACCTCCCGTCGGCCGGGTAGTCCGGGTGGAACGCGAGACCGAGGAACCCACCCTCGAACGTCGTGTCCACGAGCGCGGTGATGTCCAGGAACGCCGTCGGCAGCGTCACGCCGTTCTTGATGAGGCGGATCCGCCCGGCGCGCTCGACGACGAACAGCCGGCTCTCGTCCCCGGGCGCGTGCGTGACGTAGACCGGCGCCGTGAAGTTCCCGACGTTCCGCAGGTCCAGCGGGACGCCGGCGTCGGCGGTGACCACGGGGATTGACGAGAGCAGGATCGCGGCGGTCAGCATGGCGGTACGGCGCATGGGTGTTGCTCCTCGGGAATCTGGATGCGTCCCCCACGGCACGATGGTACGGGCGATGCTCGGCGGTGGTTGCGAAGACCCGGGACGCGAACGAGTCTGCAGAAACTCGTAAGCGTCCCGGGTTTCCGTCCCGGGTTTCCGTCCTCTCCGGCGCCGTCAGGGGCTCTACGGAGCGTCGGTGTACGTGATGAACGCGTCGGTCATCGAGAGGTACTGGGCCATGATCCAGTCGGCGGAGCGCGTGACGGTGGACACTCGAGGCTCGTCGATCGGACCGTTGAACCAGAAGCCGCCGGTTGCGAAACTGCCGATCCTCCAGGCGCTGGTGGTCTGGAAGTCGTTTCGGATGGTCGTGTCGTTCGTGATGTCATTGCCGTTGAGATAGTTCGCGGCCGTCCCGGCGGACCGGTTCACGTGCACCGCGACGTAGCTCCATACGCCCCAGTACGGGGCGAATGAGTTGTTGGTCGTAAAGGACGCGCCGCCGCTGGACCCGTTCCCGGTCTCGAGTTGAAGACGCTGATTGCTGTTCTGGACGAATAATTTGAATCCGTCCGCGCTGCCGCCACCGACGGCGTTACCGAAGATGTTCTGACTAGGTCCTGTTTGACGGCTCAGGAATCCGCCTGAGCACGATCATCCCCGCCGTGGCGGCGTCGGTGAACCTCGGAATATCCAGTGAATATGCCATCGGCTCACCTCCTTGCCACGACGGAAAGCATCGCACTCACGCGAATCCCTGAGCCGTCAAACAGGACCTAGTGCCGGAAGTCGGCTTGATCCACCCCTCGAAGACGAAGGTGTTCCCGAAGTTCGTCGCCGCGAAGTCGATATGGTCGTCCGTCCCGTCGAAGCTCTGCGCGTCCGCGATCGTGCCCGTGACATCCGTGGTTCCACTGTTGGTTCCGTCAAAGGTCCCATCAGGGTGGGCCCCACACGATGTGCAGCAGCGGCGCGTTGGCTGCACTGCCGTCGTGCGAGTCGGCGATGCGCTTGCCGTTGGGGTCGTTGGACTCGACGAGCAGCACCATGGCGTTGTTCGTCGCCCAGCCAGGAAGTTCGATGATCTCCTGGATGATCGCGGTCAGATCCGGCGTCTGGTAGAACTGGCCGGCCGTCCAGTTCTCCACGTCGAACCACGGCGCCGACGCGGTCGTCCGCGGGCGGCTGCTGATGTTGTCGTTCGACGAGGCGAAGGTCGCCGGGGCGTCCGCGTTCTGGCCGTGCACCGTGAGATCCGTGTTCTCGGTGTTCGACGTCTGGGCGCGGAACTCGATGTACGCGGAGAGGATCGTGGCATCCGGCGGCACGTCGACGCTGGCGAACCGCATGCCGGTCCAGTCCAGCTGGCCCATCTCGTGCTTGCTGTCGTTGAGGGTCACGCTGCCGCCGGCGTTCTCCGTAGCGTCGTCGCTGTTGGCGTTGACGCGGACCTCGGTGGTGAAGGAGACGACCGGGCAGTTGGCGATCACGCAGTCGATGCCCTCGCCCTGGAACACCCCGCCGGCGGCGGTGCAAGCCGCCAACGTCACGAAGGTGCAGGAACCGTTGCCGAAGCAGCAGGCGCCCGGCTGCGGGCAGTTCGCGGTGACACAGTCGACGCCTTCACCCTGGAACGTCCCGCCACCGGCGGTGCAGGTCGCTTCGAGCTCGAACGTGCATGAACCGTCGTCGAAGCAGCACGCGCCCGGCTGTGGCTGCGGGCAGTTGGCGGTCACGCAGTCGATGCCCTCACCCTGGAACGTCCCGCCAGCGGCGGTGCAGGCGCCGTCGAGGACGATCGTGCAGGTACCGTCGTCCATGCAGCACGCGCCCGGCTGCGGGCAATTGGCGGCCAGGCAAGTGATGTCCTCGCCCTGGAACGTTCCCCCCTGGGTGTTGCAGATCGTCTCCTGCGTGTTCGCGCAGGTGCCGTTATCGAAGCAGCACGCCCCCGTCTGCGGGCAGGCAGCGGTCACGCAGTCGATGCCGTCACCCTGGTACGTCCCGCCCGCGGTCGTGCAGTCGGCCTCGAAGACGATCGTGCAGCTGCCGTTGGTGAAGCAGCACGCTCCCGGCTGGGGACAGGTGACGGTCACGCAGTCGACGCCCTCGCCCTCGAACGTTCCGCCCGCGGCCGTGCAGGCCAGCTCGAGGAGGATCGTGCAGCTGCCGTCGCCGAGGCAGCACGCCCCCAGCTGGGGGCAGGTGACGATCACGCAGTCGACGCCCTCGCCCTGGAACGTTCCGCCCGCGGCCGTGCAGGCCGACTCGAGGACGATCGTGCAACTGCCGTCGCCGAGGCAGCACGCCCCCGGCTCCGGGCAGTCGGCGCCCAGGCAGTTGACGCCGGCGCCCTGGTACGTCCCGCCCGCGCCCGTGCAGTCGGCTTCGAAGCCGTACGTGCAGCTGCCGTCGTCGTAGCAGCACGCCCCCGGCTGCGGGCAGGCAGCAGTCACGCAGTCGACGCCGTCGCCCTGGTACGTCCCGCCCGCGCCCGTGCAGTCGGGCTCGAAACCGAACGTGCAGTTGCCGTTGTCGAAGCAGCACGCCCCCGGCTGCGGGCAGGCAGCAGTCACGCAGTCGATGCCGTCGCCCTGGTACGTCCCGCCCGCGCCCGTGCAGTCGGCCTCCAAGCCGAACGTGCAGTTGCCGTCGTCGAAGCAGCACGCCCCCGGCTGCGGGCAGGTGACGGCCGCGCAGTCCACTTTATCGCCCTGGTACGAGCCCCCGACGGCGAGGCACGGGCCTTCCACCTGCACCTCACACGAGCCATCCGTCAGACAGCAGGCGCCCGACTGTACGGCCTCGCAGCCGGCGGAGGCGCACGTCGAGAAGCTGCCAATGAAGATGCCGCCGGCCGCCTCGCACGCGTCCGCGGACTCCACGGTGCAGGATCCGTCGTTCAGGCAGCAGGCGCCGGGCGGAAGCTCCGAGCAGGGACCGAAGTTCGCGATGATCACGAGGATGTCCGCGAAGTCCACGTTCCCGTTGCCGTTGAGATCCTGCGGGCACTCCGGTCCGCACGCTCCCCAGGCCCCGATGACCTGAAGGATGTCGCCGAACCCCACGTCGCCGCTGCCGTCGAGGTCAGCCTGGCACGACAGGTCGATCGCGATCGAGAACGGTTCGTTGATGAACGGGCCCCACGTCACGCCACCGGCGAGCGACCAGGCGGTGTCGGACGGGAAGGTGAACTGTGCGATGAGAAGGTGGGTGCCCGTCACGGGAATGACGAGATTGGCGTTCGACCAGCCGCCGGCGGCATCGCTCCACGCCGTTCCGACGATCACTGCGTCCACGCCGTTGCTGCCGGCGAAGCCGGGATTGTATTGCGTCGTGTTGCCGGCTGCGGTCTCGTAGCCGATCGTCACCCAGCTGTCGCGCGGCCCGCCGGCGGGGAGCTGTGCGAGATCCTCGGCCATGAGCCCGGCGTTCACGCCTCCGTCGTTGAACAGCGGTGCCGAGCTGCTGAACTCGACCGGCTGACCCGCGTTCGCGAACACCGCGAGGAGGTCGGTGGGATTCGTGAAGTCCGCGTAGAGCCGCCAGGTATCCAGGCCGCCGGTGTCGTCCACCAGCTCGAAGCTCACGCCGGCGAACTCCGGTCCGGGCGGCGTCAGGGTGAGCGTGCCCGAGCCGCTGCCGTCGAACCCGCCGACGCGGATGAGGATCTCCTCACCCACGGAGAGCTCGACGCTCAGCTCCGAAGTCAGCCCGCAGCCCGCGGCGTCGTTGCTGCACGCAAGCGTGAGCAGCGAGCCGCAATCCGGGGTGTAGACCGCGAGGCGCGAGTCGTAGTCGGCCTGGTTGCATGTGCTCACGACGAGGAATCCGTTCGCGGTGGCGGTGTAGCGGAACCACACGTCGTTGACCATGTCGAGCGGCGCCGTGCACGAGCCGGGCAGCGCCGGGCCGTCGGTCGTCGCGTCGATTGTGCTGAACGGAATGCTCCCGTCCGTGATGATGAACGCGTTCGAGCAGTCGTCGTTGCAGACGAAGCCCTTGCACTCCGAGTCGTCGCCGGAGTACATGCCCCCGAGCGTGGCGCATTCATCCGGATAGACCACGACACACGAGTTATCGTCGAGGCAGCAGGCGCCCTGGAGCAGATCGACGGTGAGCATGCCCGAGCCGTTCCCGTCGAAGCCGCCCACGCGGATCAGGAGATCCTCTCCGGAGGAGACCGCGAACTCGATCAGCGAGGTCTGCCCGGAGCAGCCCGCGTCGTCGTCGTTGCACTCAACGAGCGTCAGGGCTCCGCACGCGCCGGTGTACACCGCGAGCCGGGTGTTGAAATCGGCCTGGTCGCAGGTGCTGATGCGCAGCGTCGCCGATGCCTCCGCCGTGTAGCTGTGCCAGATGTCGTCGACGAAGGCGAGACCGGCGCCTTCCTCGCACGCGGGATCGAGCGCGGGTCCGTCCGTCGAAGCGCCGATCGTCGTGAAGGCGTGGTCACCGTCGTCGATCTCGAACGGGCTGTTGCAGTCGTCGTTGCACAGTCCGCTGAACCCGTCGCAGGTGGTGTCGTCGCCCGCGTAGATGCCGCCCGCGGCGGCGCAGTCCCCGCGCAGCACGATGGTGCACGTGCCGGCCCCGGTGCAGCAGGCGCCCGGGCAGTTGTTGAAGATCACCGAAACGTCGTTCGAGTTCCGGTTCGCGACCGCGTAGTCGACGTCGCCGTCCTCGTCCAGATCGCCGAGCGTCAGCGCGCCCGGACCGTCGCCGGCGCCGAGGACCAGGCCCTCTGCGAACGCGCCGGTGCCGTCGTTCAGCAGGACCGACACGTCGTCGTGGTCGCGGTTGCCGACCGCGAGGCCGATACCGAGATCGCCGTCGACGTCGCCCGCCGTGATCGGGACCGGCGCGTCGCCGACGCCGAGGACCAACTGGGCCGCGAACGTGCCGTCACCGTTGTTCATCAGCACGGAGACCGAATCGTCGTTCAGGTTGGTTACGGCGAGATCCGGGCCGTTGACTCCGTCCAGATCGGCCACCGCCGCCCGGATCGGAAGGCCCCCCACGGCGTACGTGACCTGCGCCGCGAACGTCCCGTCACCGTTGTTCAGGAACACGGACACGTCGTCATCGAACGAGTTGACCACCGCGAGGTCCGGCCCGTTGACGCCGTCGAAGTCGCCGACCACGACCGTCTCGGGCTCGGCGCCCGTGGCGTACGCGACGGGCGCGCCGAAGGTCCCGTCCCCGTTGTTGAAGAGCACCGACACGGTGTCGACCGTCTTGTTCGCCACGGCGAGGTCGATGCCGTTGACGCCGTCGAAGTCGCCCATGTCCACGTACCGGGCTGCGGTGCCGGCCGGATAGATGACGTCGAAGCCGAACGTACCGTCTCCGTTGTTCAGGAAGACCGACACGCTGTTGCCCAGCAGGTTCGCCACGGCCATGTCGGGCCCGTTGGCACCGTCGAGATCACCGATCACCAGCGACTGCGGGCGGCTGCCGGTGCCGTAGAAGACGTCCGGGGCATAGGTGCCGTCACCGTTGTTGATCAGCACCGACACGGCGTTGTTGACGAAGTTGGAGACGGCAAGGTCGGGACCGTTCACGCCGTCGAGATCCCCGACATCGATCCCCCACGGCGTCCCGCCGACACCGTTGAGCTCCTCCGTCGAGCAGTCCTCCGGCAACGTGCCCAGGCACCATGCGAGGTCCACGCTCAGCTCGGGTATGGCGGCGCCTTCCTGCAGCGCCTCGGAGCCGTACGCCCCCGAGCCCTCGTCGAGCCAGAGGAACAGGCAGGGATTGCCGCTCGGCGCGTCGTTGCCCTCCAGCCGCTGGATGCCGATCCACTCGACGTCCCCGATCGTGTTGTCGTAGGCGGGAGTGAAGTAGACCTCGTACTGGAGAACGGCGAAGCCGCCGATCGTCTGCGCGGTGTCGGTGACGCTCGGAACGAGGTCCTCCTGCGTCAGCAGCGGGCCACGCACCTGGTCGCCGGGGATTCCGTTGTCCTGGTAGAGCGAGATCCGGAACGCGGTGCCGTCGTCCGCGTCGCAGTCGCCCACGAAGTCCTCGAGAACGGTGTCGTACTCGAGGGAGAGCCCCCACCAGCGCACTCGGCGGATGAGCGGCTCGTCGAAGGGAAGCTGAGCCTGGTCGATGGAGTCGATCACGTGCTCGGTGTTGGTCGCCCCGAGATCGCTCACGAGCCCGTTGAGGCTCGACGCCGACAGCGGCTGCGACAGTTCCGCCCCGACCAGGCACTCGCCGGACAGGGTCCCGGCGGTGGCGGCGGCGGCGATCGAAAGGGTGAGCGCAGCACTCGGAGCCGTCATGATGACGGTTCGCGCGATCGACGACATGGGGCTTCCTCCTCCGAAGTCCGAGTCGGGTCAGCGTAGACGGGTCTCCGCGCGGCGCGCGCATCCCCAAAGCCTTTGGTTACACGGTATTAGCCCCTCACGTCAAGGGCAAAACGGACCAAATGACTGGTCTTCTTAACTTATGGATCCACTTCGATTACCGGACCGCCCGCACGCGCCCGCAGCGGGGCTCTGGGCAAGCAGGGTCGCCCAGCGGGGTCTGCTCACGAGCTTCCCGTGAAGCGGTCGTGGAGGGCGAGCAGACGCCCGGCGAGACGCGTGAAGTCCTCCTCCAACTCGCGGAGACGCTTCTCGTCGCGGACATCGCGCGCCGCCGCTTCCAGCCTGACGAGCTGCTCGCGGATCTGCTCCGCCTCGCCGCCGGCTCCGACGCCCGCGGCAAGTTCGCGTATCCGCGCGAGAGCATCGCGCGCCACGTCGAGCTGACCCGCGGCGCGAACCCGCGAGCGGATGTCACCGGAGCGGGCCCGCTTGATCGGGTTCGTCGGGAGCTTGATCGACTTCGCTTCGGCGACGCCGGCCCCGGTGAGCTGCTCGGCGAGCGTGGCGAGATCGCGACAGACGGCGTCGAGGCTGTCGCGCACCGTCGCCGGCTCCGCGTCGCCGAACGCGAGATCCTCGAGCTGGACTCGGCAGGTCTCGATCCTCGCCGCGATCTCGTCGAAGCGCGATGCATCATCGTCGCCGGGAGCGCCGAGCGCGTCGGCCATCTCCGCCGCCTTGCCCATCTGGCGACGCCACGACGTTCGGCAGCGCGTGACCAGCGCCTCGGAGTCCTTCACGGTGCTCACTCCCTGGGCGGCCAGCGAGCGCCTGTTCCCGCCGTCGCGTTCCAGGTTCCGCGCGAGTTCCCGAAGCGTCTCGTCCATCGCCGTAAGCTCGCTTCGGACCCGCGCGAGCTGCTTGTCGAGGGCGATCACGGCATCCGTCGCCACCGGAAGCTGCCCCGCCGCCCGCAGGAGATCGGCGCGCCGCGCGTCGCCGTCCGCCCGGAACACGTCCGCGGGTAGACCGATGACCTCCGCGAGCGCGCCGCAGACGAAGAGGTGGCACCGGATGCGCGCGAGGTCCGCGCGCAGCCGGTCGTAGCGGCGCCGTGCGCTCTCCCCGGCGCCGGAGGCGGTCAGCCGGGTCTCGAGGGCGCGGATCTCCTGCCGCGCGTCGCCCAGGGCCGTGTCCAGGTCGTCCAGCGGCTCGGCGACCTCGCCGAGCCGGGCGCGGGCTTTCGTGACGTCGGCGCGGAGCCGTGAAGCCGCGTCCCCGGAGCGTCGCTGCTTCGGCCGCGTCTTTCGGTCGACTCCACGACCGGGCGCGGCGCCGCCGGACGGGAGCTTCTCGACCGCGGCGGCGACGAGCCGCTCCAGCTCGCGCCCACGAGCCTGGGTGGAGATCACCTTGCCCTCGTGATCGAGCAGGTACATCGCGGGGATCGAGTTGATGCCGTACTTCCGGGCGAGCCGCGTCTTCCACCCGCCTCCTTCCATCACGTGCCGCCACGTCATCCGGTTCTTCTTCGCGTACCTCTTGAAGCTCGAGCGGTTCTGGTCGAGCGAGATGCTGACGACCTCGAAACCGCGGTCCTTGAAGCGCTTGTGGACGTTGCGCAGGTTGGGGACCTCGGCTATGCATGGCCGGCACCACGTCGCCCAGAAGTCCACGAGCACGACCTTGCCGCGCAGGTCGGTAAGCGCGAAGCGCTTGCCCGTCAGGGCGTCCTTCGCCTCGAACGAGGGAAACTCCCGTCCGACGCCCGGCCCCGCGAAGGTCGCCGCCGTGACCGCGGCCACGGCCCACGCCACCAGCAGCACGATCCACCGTCGTCTCACGTTGATCATGGTCTTGTCCTCGGTCGCTCCCGCGTGATCGCGAGGTCGCCGCGGCCATCATACCGAGTCCTCCTTCCGGATAAGATGGATATCACGACGATTCCCCCGGCGAGGCTCGACCATGCACGGCGCCCCGGATCCCGCCCCCAGCAAGCCCCGCGACCGCCTCGTGATCCTCGGGCGCCGGGGATCCGGCAAGACCGTCTACCTCACGCAGCTCTATCACCAGGTCTCGCACGCCAGCGACGACCTGCACGTGATCGCGCTCAACGGGCCCGCCCACCAGGCGTGCGTGGAATGCGCCGATGAGCTGTCCGCCGGGCGCTGGCCGGAACCGACGCTGGGGGCGTGGTTCCTCGAACTGGAGATCACGTTCCACGGGCGGCGCGGACAGCTCTACGCGCTCGACTATCCGGGAGAGGTGTTCCACCGCACGTTCGTGGACAACGAGGATGACGCCGAGACTGCGGAACTGCTCGATCACCTCGATCGCGCCGCGGCCGTCATCGCGCTCATCGATCCCGGTGCGGCGAGCACGGGCGCCAAGCGAGACGTGGTGGACGACGACTACGGGATGGCCGTGGCGCTACAGCGCCTGCGGGGAGCGCCGGGCGGTGATCGCGTGCCGGTGGCGATCGTCTTCACGAAGTGCGATCGGCACATGGATCTGCTTCGCACCGAGGGCGGCATGAAGTCGTTCTTCGAGAAGACGTACCCGAACCTCGTGCGCCGCGTCGGGCCCTACCGGCTCTTCGGATGCGCCGCCGCCGTCGAGCGCACCGACGAATCAGGTCGGAACGTTCCCGACCCGACACGTCCGCCGGTGCGCGTCGTCGAGCCGATCGCGTCGTGCCTGCGGATCCTGATGCCGCCGGCGACGGCCGCGCCCCCGCCGCCCGCGGGAGCGACGACGGCGTCGGCACCGGCGGCAACGACGCGCGAGCCCCTCGTCGCGTCATCGTCGTCCGGCGGGAGCCGTGCGCTGTGGCCGGCGATCTGGTCCGCGGTGGTGCTGTTGCTGATCGTCGTGGGTCTCGGCACGTGGCTGATCGTGACGAACCTCCCCGGCGCATCGACGCCGCGCACGGCGACGCTCCCCCCCGCGGTCGCCCGCCCCTACACGGCGGCGGAGCTGGAGGCCCAGGAGCTGTACGAGCTGATCCAGAGCACCGTCTGCCGTGTCGTGGTGCGCCAGCACGTGCGGCTCGACCGCTGGAAGGTGGCGAAGCTGCCGGTGGGCATGGGAACCGGATGCGTCATCCGCCGCGACGGGCTCATCGTCACCAACGCCCACGTCGTGGACACCGACGAGCTTCCCGACATAACCGGGCACAAGATCGTCGGCAACGATGTCGTCGTCGTCTTCCACTACGGGGACCGCACCTACGAACTGGCCGCCGATGAGATCCACCGGAGCAAGCGCACCGACCTCGCGTGGATCAAGGTGGATCACCGGTTCACCCGCGCCTTGGCGATCGCGCCGACCCCGGTGCCCGGCCAGCCCGCCAAGGCGTTCGGCTATCCGTGGGTCGCCGATGGCGCAGCGGCGGTCAACCAGATCGACGAGGACGTCCGCGAGTACAACGACCTGCTCCGTCGGCTCGGCACCGACCGCGAGCCGACGGTCGAGGAGTGGCTCGGCGGCCCCGGGAACCTCTTGCCGACCGTCACCGCCGGGATCGTCAGCGCGATCCGCGACACTGAGGAAGGTCTCTTCATCCAGACCGACACGTTCGTGCACAACGGCAACAGCGGCGGTCCGCTCGTGGACGGAAGCGGGCGCGTGCTCGGTCTCGTGACGTTCGGATCCGACGAGGTCGAGAGCACGAACTTCTGCATCGGCGGCTATACGATGTGGGAGGAACTGCGGCACGAGAAGGGAATCGACTGGCCGGCGGGATGGTGAGCAACGGGGATCCAATCACGTGGGCACTCTTGGCGGCGGGCGTCGGCCTCGGGCTGCTCGGGCTCATGCTGCTGTACGCGGCGTTGCTGCGCGACCGTTCGCGCGGCCGGCCGCGGTGCCCGAAGTGCTGGTACGACATGGCCGGGCGCGACATGGCGGCGCAGTGCCCCGAATGTGGCCGGCCGATCAGCACGCGTCGTTCGCTGTTCCGGACGCGCCGACGCTGGTGGCTGGCGGTGGTGGCGCTGGTGATGCTTGCCGCCGCGTGGCCAATGTTGCAGTGGGAGCGGATAAAGCGCGACGGGTGGCTGTCGGTGACGCCGACAACGGTGTTGATCGCGCGGCAGGCACTCCGGCGGCCGGACGCGCCCACGTTCGACCCGGCCGAGATCGAGCTCTGGTCGCGGCTCTCCAAGGACGCGAAGCGGACGTCGGGGTTGCCGGCGGATCACGTGTGGGACTGGCAGTGGCACCTGCTGTACGAGATCAACCGGCGCCGCGCGAGTCGGTTCCCCGACGTCGGGTACTTCCCGGTCGGAAGGGAGCCGAGAGTCGAGTACGGCGCCGCCGATCTGTACATGATGCTCGCGCTGCTCGATGCCTCCGGCCGGCGACCCGAGTCGATCGCGGCCTTCCTCGAGCGTTTCGGGCCGGAGCTGATGATGCTCGACCCTCCGCGAGAGCGCTGGCCGGAGGGCGCCGCGATCCCCCTGACCCCGCGCGTGATCCCCGCTTGGGGTGAGCCGAACCGCTATCGCATGCGCGTGGAGTTCGAGGATCCCGACATGTCTTCGAACCAGACGTTGCGGCCCGGCACGCACTACCTGCGC
>JAAELP010000491.1 GCA_024226535.1 Planctomycetota bacterium
CCACCTCACCAGCCCCGAGCAGGACCCCGTCGACAGGCGTCTCCAGAGCGCGGGCGGCGGCGCGGGCGATGTCGAGCAACTCACCAGCCCCGAGCAGGACCCCGTCGACAGGCGTCTCCGAAACGCGAGCGGCGGCGCCGGTCCCTCCTCCTCCACGAGCCCCGGCGTACGCATCCGCAAGGACAAGGGCAGCCAGGGTGACTTCGGCACCGAGCGCACCTGACGGGGCGGGCGAAGTCAAGAGCAGTGTTGAGTTCCAAGCGGGCTCCTCTTCGGAGGGGCCCGTTTATTGTCGCGTGACGAAGCGACGACCCTTCTTCACGCCATCTGCCGCTTCACCAACTCCATGAACAGGCCGGGGCGTTCGACGAGTTCGTCGTACGTCCCCCACTGCGCGACCCGTCCCCGGTCCACGACGAAGATGCGATCGGCGTTGATGATCGTGCTCAGGCGGTGCGCGATCACGACGCGTGTCGCGCGCATGCGATCGAGGCTCGCGGTGACGATCGCCTGCGTGGGATTGTCCAGCGCGCTCGTGGCCTCGTCGAAGAAGACGATCCGAGGCTTGGTCACGAGTGCACGGGCGATCATGAGCCGCTGCCGCTGACCGCCGGAGAGCGTGCCCGCGCCCTCGGAGATCACGGTGTGCATGCCCATCGGCATCTCCTCGATGTCGCGCTCGAGACCCGCGAGCCGCGCCGCCTCCCAGGCGTCGTTCAGCGTGAGGTCCACCGCGGAGCCCACGAT
Source organism: Planctomycetota bacterium (assembly GCA_024226535.1). Classification (GTDB taxonomy): domain Bacteria; phylum Planctomycetota; class Phycisphaerae; order Phycisphaerales; family SM1A02; genus JAAELP01. Next base: position 748 of record JAAELP010000491.1, read on the forward strand.
GTTCGTGAAGACGTCGCCGGGCATCAGCGACCCGCCCTGGAGCACGACGCCGAGTTGCCGGCGCAACGCCCGCGGATCGACGCTGGCGAGATCGTGGCCGTCGAACGTGATCGTCCCCGCCTCTGGTTTCTCGAAGCCGAGCATGATCCGCAGCAGCGTCGACTTGCCGCTTCCCGACGGGCCGACGACGGCGATGAACTCGCCGGGGGCCGCCACGAGCGACACGTCCTCGAGGATCGGCGGCCCGTTGGGTTCGTACCGGAAGGAGACGTTGGAGACCTCGATGCGTCCCCGCAACGCGCCCGGGTCCGTCTTCGTCTCGTCCACCTCCGGCTCTGCCTTCAGCACCGGCGTCAGGCGGTCGTACACCGGCAGGAGGTTGATCGTGTCCACCACCGTCGAGCCCAACCGCATCATGCCGTAGAAGAACGTCGCGAACGCCGAGATGAACGCGAGGAAACCGCCGGTGGTGATCGCGTCGCCGCCGTCGTCGGATCCCGGCGCCATGATCATGAAGATCGTCATGTACGTCAGCACCGGGAACGTCGCCGAGAACACGTCGAGGTTGTTCGTGATGATCCGCGAATGCAGCGCGAACCGCGTCTGCTCCGCGTACTTGACCGCCCACACCGCGAACGCGCGGTCCTCGGCGGCGGCGATGCGAATCTTCGCGATGCCGTTGATGAACTGGAGCAGCATCCCCGCCATCCGGCCGTGGCTCTCCTCGAGGGCGCTCTCGTACCGAAGCTGGGCCGCCCCGCAGGCGATCGTCACGATCACGACGACGAAGACGAGGCCGAGGGCGACGACCGCGGCGCCCGGGGCGTAGTAGAACAGCAGGACCACCGAGAACGCCGAGAAGATGCCGGAGACGATCGTCGTGATGACGTTCGTCGAGAGCACCTCCATGATGCGCTCGATGCCCATCGCGCGCACGCCGAGATCGCCGGCCGTGTAGTCGCGGAAGAACTTCGCCGGCAGGTTCACCACGCGATCCCAGATCGCCGCCTGGAGCAGGTTCCCGGCGCGATGCTGGAGTCGGATCAGCGCGATGTTGCGCGTCAACTGGAACGCCGTCGCCGCGAACGCCGCCACGACCAGCCCGATCATGACGTGGAGCAGACGCCCCCGCTCGGCCCCGGGGATCAGCGAGTCGAAGACGTGGCCGATGGCCATCGGCGTCACGAGCGTGAGCATCCCGCCGAGCGCTCCGATCGCGACGACCGTGAGCACGTCGCGGCGGACGCCATTCACCGCGAAACGCAGCAGGTCGAGCGCCCCCACCGGGCGATCCGGCAGGCTTCGGTAGAACATGAACGCCGCGGGCTCCAGCTCACCGGCCCGCGCGTCATCCACGCGGCGCACCGTCCCGTCGGCGATGCAGTGCGCTTCGTAGCGCTTCGGACCCGCCGGGAGCAGGGCGACGGGCGTGTCGCCACCCCGCCGGAAGCCCAGCAGCGGCCCGTTGTCGCGTCGGTGCCAGCCCGCCTCCAGGCGCACCCGGCGGAGCGAGAAGCGTGACGCCTTGGCGATCGCATCCAGCGGGTTGACGCGTTTGCGCCCGTCGGCCGAGCCGGGGTCCACCACGTCGATCGCGATCGGCCCGGCGACGAGGCGACAGGTCGCGAGCAGATCGCCCTCGTTGGGCCCGCCCGGACGCAGCGTGCGTCGACGCCGGTGCAGGATCGCCTCGAGGTGCCCCAGCGCCGACGCGAGACCGCTGCGTGTCGCCTCGCGCTTCTGCACGAGTCGTTGCCGGGCCGCGTCACGCTCGTGCGTGCGCTGCACGTCGATGACGGTCTCGACGGTGGTCTGGAACTCGCTCAGCCCGCGCCAGTACTCCTCGCAGGTGACGACCTCGGCGCCGTCGTGCGGGGCCAGTTCGCACTGTCCCTCCGCCGTCAACCACGCCTCGTGGCCGGCGGGGAAGAGGATCTCGCCCTCGACGCGCCCGATGCCGTCGTGCCCCATGAAGCGGGCGGCGCCGGCCTGCGGGTAGAGCCAGAGAACGCCGCCCATCGGCTGCGCGCTGTTCCCGTCGGCGAGACAGCAGAGGGTCCCGCCCCGGATGTTCTGAGCGCCGAGCGGCGCCTGGCCCTCGGCGCACAGCTCGCAGATCTCGTTGACCCAGGTATCGACGAGCCGCGCCGTCTCGGCGCCGATCGCGGCATCGTGCGCTGCACCGGCGAGCTGCTCCACGGAGAGGCGCGTCACCTCCGCGTCGCCGGCGCCGTAGCCGAGCAGGAGGACGCTGTGTCCCGCGGGCGGGGCGCGGAACCCGAACAGGAGCTGCCCCTCCTCGATCCGCAGGAGATGCGTGCGATTGACGTCCGAGAGATCGCCGGAGCGCCCGATCGTCATGGCCACGATGTCCACGCGGCCGCGCGTGACCAACCACACCGCACCGGGATCGATGAGCGGCAGCGGGTCGTTGCCGCTCGTCGTGGTCGGCGACCCGTCCCGGGCGAAGATGTCGGCGAGGCAATCGCTCATGGACTCTTCGTGCTACTCCGCGCTGATGAGGTTGGCGTACGGTCCGTCCACGGTGATGAGCTGCTCGTGCGTCCCGCGCTGCACGATCTCGCCCCGCTCCATCACGATGATCTCGTTGCAGTCGCGGATCGTGCTCAGGCGGTGGGCGACGATGACGCACGTGCACCCGCGCCGCCGGATGTTGTCGTCCACGATCTTCTCCGTCGCCGCGTCGAGGGCGCTCGTCGCCTCGTCCATCACGATGACGGTGGGATCGATGGCGAGGGCCCGCGCGATCTCCAGGCGTTGACGCTGCCCGCCACTGAAGTTCCGCCCGCCCTCCTCGACGATGCCCGCGTACCCGCCGCGCCGCGCCGTGACCACGTCGTGAATACAGGCATCCTTCGCGGCGCGCTGGATCGCCATGTCCGGGAGGGTCGAGTCCCACAACGCGAGGTTGTCGCGGATCGTCCCCTCGTAGAAGAAGATGTCCTGGTCGACCATGCCGAACGAGTTGGCGATCAACGCGCGTGGCACGCCCTCGCGGTCCACGTTGTCGAAGAGGACCTCGCCGGACCACGGCCGGTAGAGACCAGCGATGAGCTTGGCGACCGTGGACTTGCCGCTGCCCGATCCCCCCACCAGCGCGACCCGCCCCCCCGGGGCGAGGCGCAGGTTGAAGTTCTTCAGCAACGGCTCCTGCAACCGGTTGTAGCCGAAGGTCACGTCGCGCAGTTCCAGGAACCCGCTCAACCGACGCACCACCGCCGGAGCCCGGCCGTTGGAACGGCTCGTCCCGTTGCCGCCGGCGTCGGCGTCGCCCTCGGCGCTCCCCGGGGTGCCGTCGTCGGCCGACGGCGCCGCGAAGGCAGGATCGATCTCGTAGTTCAGTACGTCGTCGAGCCGGCGCATGTCACCGGTGAGCCGCTGGATCACGCCGCCGAGGTGGACGATGTCGTTGATCGGCTGGGTGAACCCGATGAGGAGCGTCTGGAACGCCACGAGCATGCCGACGCTCAGCGTTCCGTCCATCACGCGGAAGCCGCCCACGCCGATCACGAGCGCCGTCGAGAGCAGCGACAGGCCCTGGGGCAGCGTCTCGAGAAAGGCGCCGGACGCGGCGAGATCCTGCTTGGCGACGCTCGCCTTCGCCTGGTACCCCGACCACCGCGAGAAGAAGTCCGACTCGCGGGCGGCGGCCTTGATCGACTCGATGTTCTGCACGCCGCCCATCGCCGTCGCCCAGAGCTTGCCGGACTCCTGGAGCATGCGCTGGCTGTCGTCGCCCCGACGCCGCGCGACTATCCGGAGCACAACGAGGTTGGCGAGCGATACACTGACGCCGATCGCCGTGAGCACGACGTCGTACCGGAGCATGAGGGCGACGAAGAAGACGGCCGTGATCAGCCCGATGACGCTCGTGGCGAGGTCGCCGGTCAGCGCATGCGCGACACGGTAGTTGCTCGCGATGCGGCTGCTCACGTCGCCCGCGTACCGCTGCATGAAGAACTCGATCGGCAGGCGCAGCACGTGCCAGAGGAAGCGCCCCGTTGCCGTGATCGCGAGCTTCATCGCGCTGCGCATGAGATAGTGCGCCTGGAGCCCGGTCAGCCCCGCGCGCAGCAGGGCCATGAGCCCCATGCCGAGCAGCAGCGGCACGAGCCAGCGCTCCGAGCCGGCGATGAGGATGTCGTCGACGAACACCTTCGTGAAGGTCGGAATGACCAGCCCGGGGACGACGAGACCGAGCCCCGCGAGCACGCAGAAGGCCAGCGCGGTGCGGATGCCGTCGAGGCGCTTCGCGAGGGCCCGAATCACGCTCGGCTTCGTGCCACCGCGGGTGAACTCGGGACCGGGCTCGAACGTCAGGACGATCCCGGAGAAGCTCTTGTCGAACTCGTCGTTCGTGACCACGCGACGCCCGTGCGCCGGGTCGTTCAGGTAGACGACGCCCTTGCCGAATCCCTCGACCACGAGGAAGTGGTTGAAGTTCCAGTAGATCACGCACGGCAGCGGGACGTTCTTGAAGTCGTCCAGCTCGATCGGGTACCCCCTGGACACCATGCCGTACAGCTCACCGGCCTGCCGGACGCTCGCCGCGTTGCTGCCGTCGCGCGACACGCCGCAGTCCACGCGGAGCTGCTCGAGCGGAACGTACCGTCCGTGGTGGGCGAGGCAGATGCCCAACGCCGCCGCCCCGCACTCCACGGACTCCATCTGGAGCACGGTGGGCGTGCGGTATCGCCGCTTCGGTCCGAGACAGACGCCGGCGAGCGAGGAGGACTCGGAGGCGGGCTCAGTCGCCAACGGGCTTCCTCCTGAGCTGCGGGATCACGAAGCTGATCGGCATCTGCTCCTCGACGGTGACCTGCGCGCCGCAGAGCGTGCCGGCGGAGATCCGGCTCGGCGGGCCGTCCTTCGAGGACCACTCGTACCCGCTCGGGGTCGCCTCGCTCTTGTTCAACGCGACGTGCATCTCCAGCGGGAGCCCGATCTCGCGCGTGAACTCCTCGACGAGGTCGTGGTCGGCGACCACCGCGAGCATGCGGGACTTGCTCGTCGGCACCTCGGCGATCCACGTCACGGTCCCCCGGAGGAAGCCGAACTCCTCCTGCTTCACGGTGCTCGGCGTGAGGGCCACGGGATCGCCGGGCTTGATTCGCCCCTTGGCCGTCGCGGCGGAAACGAAGATCACCGCCTCCAGCTCGGTGGCCGCGGTTCCCGCCGGCTCCACGAGCAGGATCGGGTCACCAGCGCTGATCGCGGTCTGGTCGGCGATGCGAATCTCCACGACCCGACCGGAGACGGGGCTCCGCACGGTGGACTCGCGTTCGTAGCGGCTGCTGAGCAGGTCGACACGCCCACTCAGCTCGTCCTTCTTCAGCCCGCGCTTCGTCCGCTCCCGATCGCGGGCGAACGTCGCCTGCGCCAACCGCTCGTCGACCTGGTCGAGCTTCAGCCGCCCCTGCTGGACCTCGAGCTTCGTAAGCTCGATCGCTTCCTCGATCTCGTGGCGGTCGACCTCGGTCATGACCCCCTGCTCGATGAGCCCGAGGATCATCGGCTGCTTCTCCTCGAGCCGGCCGATCCGGTTGCGCGCGATGACGATGCTCTCTTCGATGCGGCGCTTCTCCTCGGCGGCGAGCTGCAACCGAAGCTCGGTCTCGCGCGCGTCGAGTCGGTCCAGCTCCTGGTTCTGATGCTCCAGTTCAGCAAGCTGGGACTGCGCCTGCTCGAGTTGGTCGATCAAGTCCTTCTTGCCGATCCGCGCGACGACCTGCCCCGCCGCGATCCGGGTGCCGACGGGAATGTCCTCGAGGGCGATGCGCCCCGAGCCGGTCGAATCGACCACCTGGAGACCACCGCCGGGAACGATCATCCCGCCGCCGAGTTCCTTGGTGGGGATCGTCCCGAGGAACGCCCATGCGATCACCACGGCCAGCAGCAGCCAGATCGCCGTCAGCGCGACCCACCCCCGCGGGCTCGTCACGCGCAGGAGCTTGTCGAGTTGCTCGGGCGACTGGAGTTGCTCGAGCGCGGACTCGCGGAAGAGCTCATTGGACAGCGGCATGACGCACCTCCCCGGGGGAGCGTAACACAGATCGTGGGGATGGCAGGGATGGCGGGGATGGCGGGGATTGCGGGGATGGTGGGGATGGCGGGGATTCGGAATGCGCGATCGGGCATCCCGGCAATCACAGCCATCCCCGCCATCCCCGCAATCTCCGCTAGTGGTGTCCGCCAAACAGCTTGTGACTTATCGGCGCGAGATCGTCGTCGCTGGCAAGGCGACGCGACGCTGGCATATCCATGGATACGTCGAGGAGCGGCAA
>JAAELP010000492.1 GCA_024226535.1 Planctomycetota bacterium
ACCCCGGACCTTCCGCTGCACCTCGCGATCAAGCGGATGCGGATGTACGACGTCAGCCAGATGGTGGTGCTCGACGCGCACGAGAAGCCGCTCGGGATCCTCGACGAGTCGGACGTCCTCCTCGCCATGGTCCACGACCAGCACAACGCGAAACTCCCGGTCAGCGACTTCATGACGCGACGCCTCGAGATCGTCGCGCCGTCGGCCAGCATGAACGACCTCGTGCCGATCTTCCGGGCCGACCGCGTCGCCATCGTCGCCGACGACGACCATTACTATGGCCTGATCACCCGGATGGACCTGATCAACTTCCTTCGTCAACGCGTCGGCTGAACCCGACGACCGCTTCGCTCCCGAACCCTCCCCCATCTCATCACGACCCTCAAGACCATGACCAATCACGACGACACCGGACTTCACTTCGACTCCCGATGCATCCACGGCGGCCAGGCCAACTGTGCCGTGACCGGCGCGGTGATGCCGCCCATCTACACGTCGAGCACCTACGCCCAGGAATCGCCCGGCGTCCACAAGGGCTTCGAATACTCCCGAAGTCACAACCTCACCCGCTACAGCTTCGAGCGGGCGCTCGCCTCGCTCGAAGGCAGCGGCCTGACCGAAGCCGATGACGCCTCGCACGGCGGCTTCGCCTTCGCGTCCGGACTCGCGGCCGCGGGGACCTGCCTCGAACTCCTCGACGCGGGCGGCACCGTGATCGCCGGCGACGACCTGTACGGCGGGACCTACCGACTGCTCTCCGGCGTGCGGGCCCGGACCATGGGACTCGACATCAAGTACGTGGACACCACCGATCCGGCGAACGTCGAGGCGGCGCTGGCCGAACTCGGTCCCGACGCCGGACCCGCGATGGTCTGGCTCGAGACCCCGACCAACCCGACCCTCAAGGTCTCGGACATCGCCGCGATCTCGAAGATCGCCACCCGGCACGGCGCCCTGACCGTGGTCGACAACACCTTCGCGACGCCCGCGCTCCAGCGTCCGCTCGAACTCGGTGCGGACATCGTCCTCCACTCGGTCACCAAGTACCTCGGCGGCCACTCCGACGTGGTCGGCGGCGCCCTGGTGGTCGGCACGTCCGAACTGGCCGAGCGCGTCCGGTACCTGCAGAACTCGGTCGGCTCGATCATGGGCCCGTTCGACTCCTACCTCGCCCTGCGCGGCGTGAAGACCCTGGCGATTCGGATGGCTCGGCACTGCGAAACCGGCATGCGGATCGCCACCTGGCTCGAGGCCCATCCCAAGGTCGACCGCGTCGTCTACCCGGGACTTCCCTCGCACCCGCATCACGACGTCGCGGCCCGGCAGATGGCCCTGCACGGAACCCCGGCGTTCGGCGGGATGATCACGATCTTCCTGAAGGGCGGCATCGAGGAGAGTCGTCGGTTCCTCGAAACGGTCCATCTCTTCGCCCTCGCCGAAAGCCTCGGCGGTGTCGAGAGCCTCATCGAACACCCCGCGATCATGACCCATGCATCGGTTCCCGCCGACCAGCGGGCGGCGCTCGGAATCAGCGACAGCCTGGTCCGACTGTCCGTCGGCATCGAGAACGCGGACGACCTGATCGCGGATCTCGAACGCGGCCTCGACCGGGTCTGACGACCACCCTCCGGAATCACGCCATGGGCGGATCCAAGAAACGCGGCCCGACCGTCGACCGTGCCCGGGTGTTCGCCCAGGCACGGGGACTGATCGACGCCGGCCGAACGGCCGAGGCCGAGACCCTGCTTCGCCGCGGACTCCCCTCGCCCTCGAAGGATGCGGAAGGTCTCCGGCTCCGGGCTCGGATCGCGGAGCTGGAAGGCCGGCCCGCATCGATGAAGTCGCTCGCGGAGAAGTCGCTCCGGATCCGGTCGCATCCGGACGGCCACCTGATCCTCGCCCAGTTCCACCTTCGACACGGAGACGTCGAACCCGCCGCGGTCGAGGCCGCCCGCGCGGTCGAGGTCGATCCCGCGGATGCGAACGCGCGGCTCATGCACGCCGCGATCCTTCTCGAGGCGGGTCGCATCGACGACGCCGACGCGACGATCGCGCCCCTGCGGGACACGCCCCCCGCGGTCGTCGGACTGGAGCGTCGCCTCGGCTACACGATCGCCGCGATCCACACCCGGCGTGGCGAGCACCAGGCCGCCCTCGACCATCTCGACGCGAACGCCCTCGCCCCGGGCGCATCACCGCCCGAACGGAAGGCGATGCTCGCGCTCCGCGCGAAGATCCTCGATCATCTGGGGCGGTACGACGAGGCATTCGCCGACGCCGAGGCGTTCAACGCCCTCGAACGCGTGGAGTTCAGTCCCGGCCGGTACGCCCTCGAGATCGACCGGATGATCGAGCGGACCGGCCGCGATCGACTCGAGCGGTTTCCCATCGGATTCGAGAGCGACGTGCCGGTGCTGGTGAGCGGCATGCCGAGGAGCGGCACCAGCCTCGTCGACCGGATCATCGACGCCCATCCCGACGCCGCCGGAGCCGGTGAATTCACCGGTCTCGAGCGATTCGCGGCGAAACTGCAGCAGGTCACCGACCCCTCGAAGCCGCCGCCGGAGTGCTTCGGGGATATGCAGTCCCCGCAGTGGCGCGACGAGGGCGAACGCTACGTCCGTGGACTCCGCGCGATGCATCCCGATGCGCGGCGGATCGTCGACAAATCGCTTTCGAACGTCAATCTTCTCGGGCTCGCGTCGCGACTGCTGCCGGGCTGTCGCGTCATCCACGTGGTTCGAGATCCCCGTGACGTCGCGATCTCCTGCGTGATGGGCGAGTTCCGACCCGCGGTCATGCCGTGGACGACGCGACTGGAATGGGTCGCGACCGCCTGGTCCGCGATGGAAAGACTGATGCGACACTGGCACGCCGTGCTCGACGTGCCGATCCTCGAAGTCCGGTACGAACGACTCGTCGCCGACCCGGACACGGAGTTCCGTCGGATCATCGACTTCATCGGCCTGCCCTGGGACGACGCATGCCTCGACTTCCATGCGACGGGCCGGCCGCTTCGGACGCTCAGCAACGATCAGGTCTGCCGACCGCTCTACACCAGCAGCATCGCGCGACATCGCCACTACGAGGCGGCGATCTCGGCCATCGAGTGGCCCGACCACGAGGCCTGACTTCGATCATTCCCCCGGCGTCGCGACCCATCGACCGTTCCGCCGGTACGGCAGGAGCTCCCCGTCGAGGATCATCTCGTCGATGTTCTCGACCGGTATCTCCAGCAAGGGTTCGTCGCCGTCGAGATCCAGCACGCTGGACCAGGTCGGGGCCTGCGCCTGAAGCAGACCGACTTCGACCCGGAGCATCGCAAGCACTTCGGACTCGCTGAGATCGGGACGGCTCCGGGCCGATCGTCGCGACCGTTCCGTGAGCCAGGCGACGCCGCCCGGCAGGGTCTCGTCCCACCGCTCGAGCAGCCGAAGCCCCTCGGGATCCTCGAGCAGCACGCGGAGTTTCGAGGTCCGACCGGTTCTGAACCCCCCGAACGCCTCGCTGACCCCAATCGCGGTGGTCGCGTCGACCCGTGGCCGTTCCGGCAGCGCGCCGACCGATCCACGGCGACCGTCCTGCATCGCGGCCACGGCCCGGAGCCGCGCCGCGGTCCGACGATCGGGTGCGAGCGCCGCGAGGGCCAGCGCCGCCGACGCCCCGAGCCCTTCTCGGTCGATCCGACCCGCGATGCCGAAGAGTCGACGCGCGAGTTCACGAGACTCGGGCGACGTCGCG
>JAAELP010000493.1 GCA_024226535.1 Planctomycetota bacterium
GCGAGTTCACCGTCAGGTCGTTGCCGCCACCGGCGATCGTGGAACCGAAGTTCACCGCTGTCGTGCCCGTCATGATCGCATTCACGACCAGGGTCAGGGCGTCGTTGAAGTTGAGCGTGCCGCCGGAGATGTCGGCGCCGATCGTGGTCGTACCCGCCGCGTCGGTCGTGAGCGTGCCCACGCCCGTCACCGCGCCGCTGAACGTCGTGTCCGGCGAGTTCACCGTCAAGTCGAAACCGCCGCCGCCGATCGTGGACGCGAAGTTGACGAGGGTCGTGCCCGTGAGCGTGAGGGCGCCGTTGAGCGTGAGGGGGTCGTTGATGTTGACGCTTCCGGCCTGGATCGTCGTCAGCCCCGGCGCGGTGACGGTCATGCCCGCCGCGTCGGTGGTGAGCGTCGCGATCCCGGAGATGTCGCCGCCGAACGTCGTCGTCCCGGGCGTGTTGATGGTGAGGCTGCGGTTGCCGCCCTGGAGCCCGCCGGTGAACTCCACGTCGCCGGTGCCGGTGATCGTCCGGGACGGAAGTCCGCCGCCGCCGAGCACGGTCATGTTCTGGAAGAGCGCCGATCCGCCGTTGAAGTTGGCGTTCAGGAACGTCGTCGAACCAGCCTCCGCCGGAAGCGTGAGATCGATGTTCGTGATGTCGCCGTTGAAGGTACGGCTCGCGCCGTTCACGGTGAGACCGTCCGCTCCGGCCACACCGTCATCGGTGACCGTCTGGTCGAACAGCACCTCGGTGGTATTGCCGGCCGAGCCGAGCGTCACGAGCCCGCCGACGAGAACCGGGTCGAGGAACCGCAACGCCCCGGAATCCATGTTCGCGAGGATCTGCGTCATGCCGGGCGCATCGGTGGTGATCGTGCCGAGCCTCCGGATGGAGCCGACGGCGCTGTTGAAGATGGTATTGCCGGAGGTGTTGATCGTCAGGTTCGGCGGAGCGCCGAGGACCGTGCCACGGTCGAGCCCGCCGTCGAAACGGATGAAGCCGAGGGCGCCACCCATGTCGCTCGACATCGTGAGGTCGCCGTTCACGAACACCTGGCCCAGGTACTCCTGGAAGGCGAGCGTGCGGGCGAGCGTCGCGCCCAGACCGTAGTTCGAGGTGCCGTCGACGCGGAGCGCGAGCAGGCCGAAGCCGTCGCCAATGTCTCCGTTGAACTCGGCGTTGCCCTGGACCCACAGGGCCGACGGCGTCGCGATCGTTCCCTGGGAGTTGATCGTCCCGTTGAAGATGGCCGTACCGCCGGTCTGGAGGATCTGGAGCAGGTCGCCTACGTTCGTCGCA
>JAAELP010000494.1 GCA_024226535.1 Planctomycetota bacterium
GGTTGGTTCAGCGCGGATGGAAACCGCGTGTTGAATGTAAGAGTACAAGCCAGCTTTACTGTGAGTCATACAGGACAAACAGTCTCGAAAGAGGGCTCTAGTGATCCTGCAATCCCGTGTGGAAGGGTTGTAGCTCAACGGATAAAAGGTACCCCGGGGATAACAGGCTTATCGCTCCCGAGCGTCCATAGCGGCGGAGCGGTTTGGCACCTCGATGTCGGCTCATCGCATCCTGGGGCTGTAGGAGGTCCCAAGGGTTGGGCTGTTCGCCCATTAAAGCGGTACGCGAGCTGGGTTCAGACCGGCGTGAGCCAGGTCGGTCCCTATCTGCTGTGGGCGTCGCAACATTGAGAGGATCTCTCCCTAGTACGAGAGGATTGGGAGGGAGCCACCCCTGGTGTGCCAGCTGGAGCGCTCGCTCCATCGCTGGGTAGCTAAGTGGCGCAGGGATAACCGCTGAAAGCATCTAAGCGGGAAGCCTCCCTCGAGATGAGTGTTGCATGAACTTTATTGTTCGAGAGACCCCCGGAAGACCACCGGGTTGATAGGCCGCACGTGCAAGGGCAGAAATGTCTTCAGCGAAGCGGTACTAACGGTCGACCGCTTGGTCACTCCGACCGGGTTCCGCCGGCGCCTTGGCGCAGGCACTACCCGGTGCGGATGGGCCGTTGCACAGGTTCACGGTTTCGATGTCCGATTCGAACTTGGTCACGTCTCAGACGTGATCGATCCGCTCATATGACTTGACATATGCCTGCTCGGGACGAGAGCCCCGGGCAGGATTTGTCGGTGACCATAGGTAGGGGGCGACACCTGATCCCATCCCGAACTCAGCAGTTAAGCCCCTGCCGCCGATGATACTGCACCGCGGGAAAGTAGGTGATCGCCGACTGTAACGGCCCTGCCGGGTAAGACCCGGCGGGGCCGTTCCTCTTTTTGAGCGCTCCGGCGGCCCTACGGGACCGCCTGCGCTCTGGTGCGCTCGGGGGCATAACCGCTCGTGCGGCCCTGCGGGCCGCTACTCGCTTTCGCGCCGTGGGGAGGTAGGCGTCCCTCGCGCGGCGGTAGTATGGGCGGCCTAAGCGGAGGTAACTGCTGTGAGTACGCTGTTCGAACGTCATCAGAAGACGCTTGACGATGCTGTTTCTGCGATTCGGAGTCGCGCTTACTTCAGCGCGTATCCGGAGATTCCCAGTGGGAAGATCTACGGGGAGACGGCGCGCAAGGATGGGCAGGCTGCGTTTCAGGGCGCGTTGAACAATGCGTTCGCGATCGATCAGCCGGCGAGCGGCGCGGTCGGCGCGGAGCAGTCGCCGTACGGTTTTGATCTTGGCATCACCTATCCGAAGCCGGATCTCGACACGCTCCTGCCCGCCGCCGAGGCGGCGATGGGGGCGTGGAAGCACACGGACGCGGAAACGCGTGTCGGCGTGTGCCTGGAGATCCTGCATCGCCTGAACAAGCGCAGCTTCGAGATGGGCTTCGCGGTCATGCACACGACAGGGCAGGGGTTCATGATGGCCTTCCAGGCCGGTGGACCGCACGCCCAGGACCGCGGGCTCGAAGCGCTTGCGTACGCCTGGGAGGAACTCCAGCGCTGCCCGCGCACGGCGACGTGGGAGAAACGCGTCGGCAAGGAAGAGACGGTCGTTCTCAACAAGACCTTCCGCGTGGTGCCGCGCGGGGTGGGCGTGGTCATCGGGTGCTCGACGTTCCCGACCTGGAACAGCTACCCGGGGCTCTTCGCCAGCCTCGTCACCGGCAACGCCGTGGTGGTGAAGCCGCATCCCGGCGCGATCCTGCCGCTGGCGATCACCGTGCGCATCGCGCGCGAGGTGCTGACCGAAGAGGGCTTCGATCCGAACCTCGTCGTCCTCGCCGCCGACGCGCACGATGACCCGATCACCAAGACGCTCGTGACGCGCCCCGAGGTCCGCATCATCGACTACACCGGCGGCAGCCCGTTCGGCGAGTGGATCGAGGCCAACGCGACGCAGGCCGTGGTCTACACGGAGAAGGCGGGCGTCAACTCGATCGTCATCGACGGCCTCGACGACATGCGCGCCGTCTCCGGGAACCTCGGCTTCTCGCTCAGCCTCTACTCGGGGCAGATGTGCACCACGAGCCAGAACGTATTCATCCCCCGCGACGGCGTCGACGTCGGCGGCGAGCACAAGAGCTTCGACGACGTTGCGTCCGCGATCATCAAGGCGGTGGACTGGCTCCTCGGCGATGCGAAACGCGGCGCCGAGATCCTCGGCGCGATCCAGAGTGAGCGGACCCTCGCCCGCATCGATCAGACCGCCGCCGAGGGCGGGACGGTGCTCCGCCCGTCGGGACCCGTCGAGAACGAGATGTTCCCGGATGCCCGCGTGCGCAGCCCGCTCATCATGAAGGTGGACGCCGCCGACGAGAAGCTCTTCATGCGCGAGATGTTCGGCCCGATCGTCTACTTCATCGCGACCGACGACACGAAACAGAGCCTCGAACTCGCCACCCGCGCCGCCCGCGAGCACGGGGCGATCACGTGCGCTCTGTACAGCACCGACGCATCCGTCATCGCCGCCGCCGAGGAGGCGACGGCGGACGCCGGCGTCCCGCTCTCGTGCAACCTGACCGGCTCGATCTGGGTCAACCAATCCGCCGCGTTCAGCGACTTCCACGTCTCCGGCGCCAACCCCTCCGGCAACGCGACGCTCTGCGACCCGGCGTTCGTGGTCGGACGCTTCCGCATCGTTCAAAGCCGCATTCCGGTATCGCAGGCGGCACCGGTGGGGTGAGCGGACGCGGACGCGGACCCGGGCCCGGACACGGACACGGACGGTGCCACGGACCACGAGCGCAGCGAGTAGTCCGTGCGGGGAACGACCCCGGCCCCGCATCCGGCTTAGGCTGGTGAGCGTATGGCCTCGTCCCCGCCCACCGACGACGATCTCGTCGCCGCCGCGAATCGCGGGAACCCCGCCGCGTTCGCGCAGCTCTACGAGCGCTACCGCGACTGGGTCGTCGCCGTCGCGCGACGCTTCACCGGCAACGAAGCGCTCGCGCTCGACGTCATGCAGGACACGTTCCTCTACTTCCTCGGGAAGTTCCCGGGCTTCGAGCTTCGCGCGCAGATCAAGACGTTCCTCTACCCGGTGATCCGTCACAACGCCGCGGCACTCCTGCGCAAGCGTCGCCACTCGATCGGTACCGGCGCCGAGGAACCCGACCCCGCGACCGCGACCGATCCCGCCAACGAAACGCTCGACGCGCTCGCCCGGGCCATGTTCGCGCTGCCGGGTCCCCAGCGCGAAGTGGTGATCCTGCGGTTCGCCGATCAGCTCTCCGTGCCGGAGATCGCGATGGCGATCGGGGTCCCCCAGGGGACCGTCAAATCCCGTATTCACAACGCGTTACAGGCGATCAAAGGAGACCGGCGCCTGGCCGATCTGATCGGCGAGTGAACGATTTCGTCCCCGGCGCCCTTCACTCATGGTGACCCGATCCTCTCACGAACCCGACCCCGCCCCCGTCGATCTCGGCGACGCCCTGCGGCGGCTCTACGAGCCGGAGACGACCGTCCCCGCGGACGTCGACCGCTCGCTTCGCGCCGCGTTCGACGAGCACTTTGCCGCGCAACCCGTGGTCACGACGATCCGCTGGTGGACGCGCCCCGCGGCCATCGCCGCGATCGTCCTCGTCGGCCTCGCCGTCTGGGCCGTGGTGCCGCGCACCGCCCCCCACGCGCGCATCCCGACCGCCATCGTCGACCGCGCCGACGTGGACCGAAGCGGCAAGGTTGACATCCTCGACGCGTTCGACCTCGCCCGCGGGCTCCAGGCCGGCCTCGCGCTCGACCCGGCGCTCCACGACGTCAACACCGACGGCGTCGTCGACGCCCGCGACGTGGACGTGATCGCCTGCCGCGCCGTCTCGATCGGCGTTCGGCTGGAAGGAGGCGTCGGCGGATGAAGCTCCCGCGTGTCCTGCTTTCGATCCTCTGCGTGGCCCTCGTGACCGCCGTCTCGCCGCTGAGCGCCGGCGCCGACGAGGAGCCGCCGGCGATGTCGTTCGGGTTCGTCGAGGTCCACGTCGACTGCGGCGACCACGCGCTCGCGGCGTGGCAGGTCGAGGTGCAGGCGCTCGGTGACGTGCGCATCGTCGGCGTCGAGGGCGGCGAGCATCCGGAGTACGCCGAAGCGCCCTACTACGACACCGCCGCGATCCAGCGGGAGCGCGTCATCCTCGCCGCGTTCAGTACAGCGGCGCCGGACGCGCTGCCTTCCGGCCGCACCCGCGTGGCCACCGTCCACGTGGTCTGGACCGGCTCCGACGCCCCTCGCTTCGAAACGAACCTGACCGTCGCCGCCGACGAGGCCGGAGCGGCCATCGACGCCGACGTGACGCTCGTGCAAGGACCCGACTCATGATGAAGACGTTGACGCGAATCCTGATGATCGTGTTGCTGCTGGCGACGTGCGTGGCGCTCGGGCCGGCCGGCTGCGGGTCGCCGGAGCGTGAGGCGTCCGCCCCGGCGCAATCGGACGCCTACGGCACCCCCGGTACGCCGGATGCGAGGACGACGCGTCGTCCGCCCGGTGCGCGGGCCTCCCGAGCTGAGGACGTCGTCGAGCGGCAGGGCCTGCGGACCTACATGATGCAGGCCGGCGCGCGCCCCGGCGCCGCCGTCGCCTCGTACATCGCCCCCGACGAGGAACTCTGGATCATCGCCCGCCACGACGCGCCGGCCGCCGGCGCCGTCGCCGACGACGAAGGCCCCGGCTGCGGCGCGCTCCTCTGCCGCCCGCCCGCGTCCACCCCCGACGCGCCCGTCGACGTGCCGCTCCCCCTCGAGCACACGAGCGTCGACGCCGAAGTGACCGGCTACATCGCGTCCGTCACCGTGAGCCAGCGCTTCCACAACCCGTACGACGGCAAGATCGAGGCCGTCTACGTCTTTCCGCTCCCGCACAACGCCGCCGTCAACGAGTTCGTCATGACCATCGGCGAACGGCGCATCCGCGGCATCATCCGCGAGCGCCAGGAGGCCGAGCGCATCTACTACGAGGCGCGCCGCCAGGGCTACGTCGCCTCGCTGCTCACCCAGGAACGCCCGAACGTCTTCACACAGCGCGTCGCCAACATCGAGCCTGGCCGCAGCATCGACGTGGACATCTCGTACTTCAACACGCTCGCCTACGGCGACGGTTGGTTCGAGTTCGCGTTCCCGATGGTCGTCGGCCCGCGCTACAACCCGCCGGGGGTCACCGGCGGGATCGGCGCCGTGCCCCGCGGCGCGGCGGGCGCCGCCGGATCGGGCACCGCCGTCTCCTATCTCCGCCCCGAGGAGCGGAGCGGGCACGACATCGACCTGAACCTCACGCTCGACGCCGGCGTCGCCATCGAGGAGATCGCCTGCCGCAGCCACGTGATCGACGAGGCGACGCCGGGCTCCGCCCAGCGCCGTATCTCCCTGCGCTCAACCGACCGCATCCCCAACCGCGACTTCGTCCTGCGCTACCGCGTCGCCGGCTCGGCGCCGAAGGGCAGCCTGCTCACGCACCGCGACGAGCGCGGCGGCTACTTCACGTTCATGCTCTATCCGCCGGCAGAGATGCGCGACGTCGAGCGCGCTCCGATCGAGATGGTCTTCGTCATCGACTGCTCCGGGTCCATGAAGGGCGAGCCGCTGGCCCTCGCGCGGCGCGCCGTCGCTCGGGCTCTGCAACGCCTGGAGCCCGAGGATACGTTTCAGGTCATCCGCTTCTCCGAGGACCCCTCGATGTTCGGGCAGCGGCCCGTGCCCGCTACCGCCCGCAACGTGCGTGACGGGCTGCGCTTCGTCGATCGCCTGAACGCGAAGGGCGGCACGCGGATGAACGAGGCGGTGTTCGCCGCGCTCGGCGGGGAGCGGGACTCGGAGCGCGTGCGCTACGTCACGTTCATGACCGACGGCTTCATCGGCAATGAGGCGCAGGTGCTCGAGACGGTCCGCGCGAGGCTCGGCGACGCCCGCATCTTCAGCTTCGGGATCGGCTCGGCTCCCAACCGGTACCTGCTGGAGGGCCTCGCCGTCGCCGGCCGCGGCGCCGTCGCCTACGTCGGTCTCAACGACAGCCCGGCGGACGTGATCGATCACTACGTCACGCGGATCGCGCATCCGGCGCTCACCGACCTGACGCTCGACTTTGGCGATCTCGACGTGCGGGACGTGTCGCCCGCCCGTCTGCCCGACCTGCTCGTGGGTCGGCCGGTGATCGTTTCCGGCCGGTTCGACGGGGCGATGCCCGGACCGATCACCGCCCGCGGCCGCGTCGTCGGCGAGGAGATGGCGATCAGCGTGCCGGTGCGGATCGACGAACTCCAGACGCCGCGTCCGGCGTTGCCGCTCGTGTGGGCGCGGCGCCGCATGGCCGAACTGGCCGCGAGCCGGGTCCACGGACCCGGCGACGCCGAGGCGGAGATCCGCGGCCTCGCCCTCGAGTACGGCCTGATGTCCGACTACACCGCGTTCATCGCCGTGGATTCCAGCCGCATCACGGAGGGCGCCGCCGGAACCACCGTGCCCGTCGCGGTGCCCGTCCCCGCCGGCGTGCGCTACGAGACGACGGTGAACGGCGCAGGCGGATAGCGAACCGCCGAGCGCGCGGGCGGGAGCGTGATACACTCGCGCGATCATGCCCACCTACGAGTTCGAAGGTATCCGTCCCGTCATCGATCCGACCGCGTTCGTTCACCCGACGGCCTCGATCATCGGCGACGTCATCATCGGTCCCGGGTGCCTCGTCGCGCCCGGGGCCTCGCTGCGCGGCGACCTCGGTCGCATCGAGATGAAGCGCGGCTCGAACGTGCAGGACAACTGCACGGTGCACACGTTCCCCGGCAAGGACTGCACCGTCGAGGAAGACGGGCACGTCGGACACGGCGCCGTGCTGCACGGATGCACCGTCGGTCGAAACTGCCTCGTGGGAATGAACGCGGTGGTCATGGATGACGTCGTCCTTGGCGAGGCGAGCTTCGTGGGCGCGATGGCGTTCGTGAGGGCGGGGACCGTCGTCCCGGCGGGCGCGCTCGTCGCCGGTGTTCCGGCAAAGGTCATCCGTACGCTGAGCGACGATGAGATCGGCTGGAAGACGCGGGGGACGATCGTCTACCAGCGTCTCGCCCAGCGGTACCGCGAGACCTTCGGCGAGGTCGCCGCGCACACCGTGGTCGCGCCCGATCGGCCGCGCGTGCCGGACGCGATGTACGAACCGAAGCACGAGCAGCGCTGAACACGACGGTGGCGCAGCCCGGCGCGCCGCGGTGCGGGTGCGCGGGGGTTTGGCAGGAACGGCGAGGGGTGCGCCGATTCGACCGTACGCTGGCGGTGGCCGGACGGATCCGGTCGTGAATCAACGAAAGGAGTCGTGCCATGCGGCCGAGGCTGCGCGTCATCGTTGTCCTGTGTCTGTTCATGATGGGGGCCCTCGCGGCACCCGGGAACGCCCAATGCAAGCAGGGGGCCTGCGGGCAAATCGAGTCGGGGCCGTGCTGGCGCATCACGGCCGACCAGTGCATCGCGTACCCGCGCTCTCCGACGCTCATCCAGGGCACGCCCATCACGCTGGGGATCTTGTCGAGCGTCGACTGCGACGCCTGCGGTCTCTCCCAGCCTCCGGGCGGCGAGGTGGATGTCTACGTTGGCGAGGAGATCGGGTTCAGCTATTGCCTCACGCTCGGGGCCGGGGTCACGGTTGGCGGTGGCGTTCCGGGGTGCGGGAAGCTCGAGCTGGAGGCCTCCGTGACCAACGAGTGGTGCGTGGACACGAAGCAGCTCACTGGGCACACCGCGAAATGCCGGTGCAAGCCGCGAACGCTCGTGCACTGCGTGACCATTGCCGAGATCGTGCCGCTGACGATCGTCCTACCCATCGACTACCGGCGGCGGGTCTGCTACGTCCGCGAACCCGGCCCTCTCTGTCAGGTTCCGGTCAACGGGATAACGGGGCTCACGCAGACCATCGACTGCGGCCGCACGACGAAGACGGTGACCGACACGCGTCTGCACATCATCGCGTCGTTCCAGGACGGCGTGTGTCCACCCGGAACGGAGTGGACTCAGCTCGAGTGGGAGCCGTTCGAGATCGACCCGGCCCTGTCGCGAGACAGGGAGGTCGAGCGGTGAGGGGCTACCGGATGATCGTCGTGGCGATCGTGGGGCTCGTCGTGGTCGGGGCCGGCGCCTCCGCCGGGGCCTGGACGCCGCCGCGGGATGACGGCGCATTCATCGCGCAGCTCGACGAAGCGGTCGCGCTGACCCGGGCCGGTGAGCTGGACGAGGCGATCCGCGCGTGGGACGACTTCGCGTTCGGCGTGGACGTGGCGCTGGCGGCGGGGCACGAGGTCGGCGAGGTCTTCGTCGTGGCGCGGTTCCAGGTCGACCTGGAGATCGCGCGTCTCATCGACACGATCACGCCGTTGATCGACGCCGGCCCCGCCCGCCTCGCGCACCTCGCGCGTTCCCGCTGGCACCTGGATGCGTACCTCGAGCGATTCGAGCCCGGGGCGGTCCCGTGGATGAGCGACGCAAGGCCCGGGGTCACCGCCGACGATCGTGACGAGGCGACTTACCGGTTGGCCCGCGCGCTGATCGGATGCGGGGCCGAGTACGCCGCGCTCGGGGACGAGTCGGCGGCGATCGCATCGACGGCCGACGGGAGGGTGGTGCTTGCGCGGGTGATCGACGCGGAGGAGCCGTCGAGCCCGTGGTATCCGGCGATGAGTTCGCTCTACCTCACCGCGACGCTCACCGCCGACGGCCCCGGGGCGTTCGTACGGGAGACGGAGCGCGTCCTCGAACGGTGGCCACACGCCGATCCGAGGGATCCCGACGCGCCTCCGACCGATCACCGCGTGCTCAGCCAGGTTCGGCGGCAGGCGGCGGCGTGGGCGTCGGAGCTGAGCGAGTTGCCGCCCGAGGAGCGACCGGGGAGAGCGGCCCTCATCCAGTCTGCCTGCCAGATGGTGCGCCGTGCGCACCACGAGTGGTTCCACGACGTGTTCGCGAACCGAACCGACAACGTGTGGGCGCACCTCGTCGATGCGCGGGTCTCGATCATGCTGGGCGACATCGACCGCGCCCGCTCGCTGCTCGATGCGCTGGCGGCGCTCGACGGTGTTCCCACCGTCGAGCGAGACTCCGCGGCCCGGATCGGTGTGGTGCTCGACCACGCAACCGCCGATGCGCGGGCACGCCGGGATCTCCTGGCGTTCGTGGATCGGCTGCTGGAGCATGCGGGCCAGGGAGCGGTCGCCGAATCGACCCCTCTTCCGCCGGATCGTCCTCGCCGCGCGGAACGCCCGCCGCCTCGCCCGTCGCTCCCGCGCACGCCGACCGACCTGGCCATGCCGCGTCACCGGGTTCTACCCGTCGCCGCCCTCGGCTACCGCTACGCAACACCGGTCGCGATCGCGCTCGTCCTCGCGCTGATGCTCGGCTGGCGGCTGCTGCACCGTCTCTCGACCGGTGCCACGGACCACGAGCGAAGCGAGTAGTCCGTGGCCGCGTCCGCGTCCGCGTCCGCCCCTACGATTCGCCCATGCCCGCTCCCGGTCGCAAAGTACTGCTCGCCATGTCCGGAGGCGTCGACTCGTCCGTCGCCGCCGCGCTGCTGTTGCGGGAGGGCTACGAGGTCGTGGGGTGCTTCATGCGGCTGGGGTCGCCGGGAGAGACGCTCGACGAGCTCCAGCCGTACGCCGAGGAAGGCGACGGCGTGGTGTGCGATCCGTCGCGGGCGCGGATCGGGCACCAGGGCTGCTGCTCGATCAACGACGCGGCGGATGCCCGACTCGTAGCGGCCCGGCTCGGCATCCCGTTCTACGTCTGTAACTTCAAGAAGGACTTCGGCCGGATCATCGACTACTTCGTGGACGAGTACAACGCCGGTCGCACGCCGAACCCCTGCGTGCGTTGCAACGACTGGCTCAAGTTCGGCCGGCTCCACGACTACGCTCGGCAGATCGAGGCCGACTACGTGGCATCCGGCCACTACGCGCGGATCGACGCGTCGGATCCGTCACGGCCGCGCCTGCTCCGCGGGATCGATCACGGCAAGGATCAGAGCTACGTGTTGTTCGGGACGCCCGTGTCTCGCCTGGCCCAGATGCTCCTGCCGATCGGCGCGATGGAGAAGCGGCGGGTGCGCGAGTTCGCCCGCGAGATGGACCTTCCCGTCTTCGACAAGCCCGATTCGCAGGAGATCTGCTTCGTTCCCGACAACGACTACGCGGGCCTGGTGCGCCGACGGACGCCCGACCGGATGGCCGCCGGCGAGATCGTCGACACCGCCGGCCACGCGATCGGAACGCACGCCGGTCATCAGCACTTCACGATCGGCCAGCGACGCGGTATCGGCGTGGCGCTGGGGTATCCGCTCTACGTCGTGGAGAAGGACCCGGCCACGAACACGATCACCGTCGGCGAGAAGAACGACTTGCGCGCCGCCGGCTGCACCGCCGGCGACGCGAACTGGCTCGTCGATCCGCCGGCAAACGCGCGGACCTGCACGGTGAAGATCCGCTACAACGCCGTGCCCATCCCGGCCACCGTGCGCGCCCCCTCGCGCGACGAGTTCGAGGTCGTCTTCGACGAGCCGCAACTCGCCGTCGCGCCCGGGCAGGCGGTCGTGTGCTACGACGGCGACGAAGTGCTGGGCGGGGGTTGGATCATCGCCCCATTGACTTCGGAATCCGAAATCCGAAATCCGCAATCCGAAACGCCCGATCCTTGATCCACGATTCACCAGCCCCCGATTCCGATTCTGATTATTACATGACACCATTGATCCTGCCGCCAGCCGTGCTCGCTGCGCGGCGGCGCAGACCGGGGGCTGTCCCCGGTCTGCTTCGGTCAAGGACGACCGATTCA
>JAAELP010000495.1 GCA_024226535.1 Planctomycetota bacterium
CGGCTCCACCCGAACCGCATTCCCCCCACGGACTTCCACCCTGCATCGATCGGCCGCCGAGACCACCAGGTTGGATTCACCTCTCGATCCTGACATCGCGCGGCACCGAAATCGACGACCAGCCGGCGAACATCCGAAAAAAGGTCGTCCCACCGGTCTTCCGGACCCCGACCGCTCGCCGCGAATCGGATCGAGGACAACCACCTGAATTTACGGTGGAATCAGATGCCCGGACGTTAGGCTTGAGGATTCGATGTCCCACCAAACGAGGAGTCCCCGATGATGTCCACGACGCTCGCACGCAGGCAGCCCTTCCTTCGACGCCTTCTCGCGATCGGCGTCGCCGCCGCGGCGACCTCGGCCGCGACCGCCCAGTGGAGCGACGACGCCTCGATCAACAATCTCCTCGGCGCCGGCACCGGCACCCAGAACCAGCCGCTGCTCGCCCGGCTCGCCGACGGCACCACCTACGTGTCGTGGCTCGAGAATCCGGGCGGCGGCTACGACGTCCGACTGCAGTTGGTGACCCCCACCGGCGTCCCCGAGTGGTCCGGCGCCCTCACCGTGGCGGACCGGTCCTTCTCATCGACCCAGTCCTACGGACTCGACGTCGACACCAGCGGCGCGGCGGTGCTCGCCTACCGTGGCGACGCGCTCCCCGGCACGCAGATCGTCGCGAACCGCGTGCTCGCCGACGGCACCATGCCGTGGGGCGACGGCGTGGTGCTCAACGCCGGCAACTCGCAGGACGTGGCCTCGCCCACCATCGCCGCGACCGGCGACGGCAACAGCGTCGCGGCGTGGACCCGGTTTCCCAACAGCGGGCCTTCGGTGATCGAGCTTCGCAAGCTCTCGCCCAAGGGCGACATCCTCTGGTCGTACACCATGACGCGGTCCACCGGCATCGCGGCCAGTTCGCTCGTCGCCTCGGACGCGCCCGGCGCGAGCGGGCAGTGCGTGCTGATGACCGTCGGCTTCGGCGGCTTCACCTCGCCGAGACCGCTCAAGGCACAGAAGTTCGACACCGACGGCAGCGAGATGTGGGGATCGAGCGACGTCGGCATCTTCACCAGCGGATCGGTGCAGATCGGCAACTTCCCGAAACTGATCTCCGACGGTCGTGGCGGCGCCGTGGCGACCTGGTACAGCTCGGTTCCGAGTCTCCGGTGCTTCGTCCAGCAGGTTCGTGCCGACGGCTCGCTCCGCCTCTCGACGTCGCAGTACGGCGTCACCGCGGTGGGCGAGACCCAGGTCAATCCCGTCGCGTGCATCGACCCCGTCTCCGAGGACATCACCTGCTACTGGATCACCCAGAACTCGACGCAGAGCCAGTTCTCGCTCAAGGGCCAGCGGTTCGAGGGAACCTCGAGGGCCTGGGGCACGACCGGCATCACCTTCCTTCCCCTCGGATCGACGCAGACCACCGCGGCGGGCTGTCACCCGCGGTACGACGGTGGCACCACGGTCGTCTGGAACAGCGGATTCATTCCGCAACCGACGTCCATCTTCGCCGCGGCCGTCGATGCGGACGGCGGCCCCGTCTGGACCGGTGACGCCGGCGGCGTCACCGGTGGCGTCACCATCTCGAGCGTCGCTTCCAACAAGAGCCGGACCGCCACCGCGAAGAGTCCGAGCGGCGAGATCGTGATCGCCTGGAGCGACGAGCGGGACGGGTCGAGCCGGCGGATCTACGGACAGAACGTCCGCGTCGACGGCGAGCTCGGTGATGCCGCACTGGTCGGCGACCTCAATGGCGACGGCGTGGTGAACGCCGCCGATCTCGGACTGCTGATCGTCGCCTGGGGCCCCTGCGGCAGGGGCGTCCCCTGCCCCGCCGACCTCAACGACGACGGCATCGTCGACGCGGCGGATCTCGGATTCCTGTTCGCGAACTGGTCCTGATCCCGAGGCACGGAACCGTTGCTCGAACGGGAGGTAGACTCGACGCGTCCCGTCGATCACCACCCGGAGCCGCGCCATGTCCCGTTCGATCCGCTTCATCGCACTCACGCTCGCCCTGCTCACCACCGCGTCACCGGCGCTCGCCTCGGTCAACGAACCGCCGCCCGGGAAGGTCGCGCTGTATCCACAGGCGGACGACGCCCGCCAGCGGATCGACGCCGCGCTCGCCCGGGCGAAGGCGGACAACACCCGGGTGATGATCCAGTGGGGCGACGACTGGTGCGGATGGTGCGTGAAGCTGCACGACCTCTGCGGTCGGGATCGCGACGTCTCCCGCAAGCTGCTCTACGACTACGAAGTCGTGCTCGTCCCCGTCGGACGCTTCGACCGGAACCTCGACATCGCGACGGCGTACCAGGCCGACTTCAAGGGCAACGGCGTGCCCTTCCTGACGGTGCTCGATGCGGATGGGACGGTGATCGCCAACCAGGAGACCGGGTCGCTGGAGAA
>JAAELP010000496.1 GCA_024226535.1 Planctomycetota bacterium
CCGTATCTACAGCGTCGTCTGCAATCTCATTATCCGTAATTCCTGAAGCTTTAACCCTAACTACATCAGCGTTAATTTCTATTGTAGAATCGTCCACATTAACATCAAGCTCGCCTCCTGCGGCTTGAGTCAATCCTTCTCCTGCCAAATCTGCATTGATTTTATCGGCGGTAACTGCGTCGTCGGCTATTTCATCAGTGCCTACAGCGCCTGCTTGTATTGAGTCGCTAGTAACGGCGTCAGTAGCTATTTTACTATTAGTTATAGCATCATCTGCAATATCAATAGTTTCAATGCCTCCGTCTTTAATATTGTCGCTATCTATATTAGTAATAGTAGCGCCAGCATCGTCAGCATTTATTATAATATCTGTATTAGCATCAGCAGTATCAATTGTAAGAGTGTTGCTGTCACTATTTATTGTTTTATTTGTTAGTGTATTTGCGGAACTATCCGATACAACAGTTTGACTAGCGTCCCCATCTACCACATTTAAAGTAATATCTTTAGTTGGGGGAACAGTATCGTCAGCTTTAATTGTGACAGTGAAAGCTCCAGCTCTAAATACAAAGGCTATTACTTTTCTGATGTTACCAATTACATCCATTTAATTACATCCTATAAAATAAGATAAGAAGGAG
>JAAELP010000497.1 GCA_024226535.1 Planctomycetota bacterium
CGTCTTCTTCCTCAACATCCACTTCCCCACTGATTACCCATTCAAACCACCAAAGGTGGGCCACTGGGTACTAACTGGCTGCTTGAGCACCCAACCCACGACCACCCAAACGCCTAGCCTGCCCGCCCGCACGCACCACCTGTACGAAGTTGGGACAAAGTTGGGACGAAGTTGGGTCGGGTCCTAGGGTCGAGGTCGAGGTCGAGGGTCGAGGTCGAGGGTCGAGGTCGAGGTCGAGGGTCAGGTCGAAGTCCCAGGCAGTCGATCTCCAGCTGGTAAATAAGGTAAAAATTCTTTGCGCCTGGCCGGTCTTGATCTAAAGCCTGTAGGATTTTTAACCACAGCGCGTTAACTGCTAGGCCAAAAGACCAGTTGTCAATAATGCCAAAAAGGTGCCTTATAAACCAACGCGACAATTTTACAGCTTTGACCTTTCCCCCTTCTGCACGCAGAAGGGTGGTGCTACATCTTCTATAATGTGTAGCAATATTACATATTGCTACACTTTCTAGAATGTGCTACATCTTCTATAATGTGTAATATTGCAACGTGACCTTTCACCCTTCTGCACGCAGAAGGGTGAATATTGCTACCCCTTCTGCATGCAGAAGGGTGGTGCTACATCTTTTA
>JAAELP010000498.1 GCA_024226535.1 Planctomycetota bacterium
CATCGCCCGCATCGCCAGCCTCGCCACCGTTTCGGTGCTCGCCGCCGTTGCCACCCTCTACGACGGAGCGGCCGCGTGCGAAACGCCGCCGGAGATCGCCGCCCTGATGAAGCTGCATCCGGCCGCGACGCAGGTCGCCGAGCCACGCCCGATCGACCTCGCGATCTGCCTCGACACGAGCGGCAGCATGAGCGGTCTCATCGACGCCGCCCGTCGGAAGCTCTGGGCGATCGTCAACGACCTCGCGCTCGCCACGCCCACCCCCCGGCTCCGTGTCGCGCTGCTCACGTTCGGCAACGCCGACAACCTCGAGGAGAACGGCTGGGTCCACGTGCACGCGGACTTCACCGAGGACCTCGACCGGATCTCCGAGAGCCTCTTCGCCCTGCGCACGAACGGGGGCACCGAGTTCGTCGGCCGTGTCCTTCAGCACGCCGGCCGGCTCGACTGGGCGAGCGGGGACGGCCTGAGAATGGTCGTGGTGGCCGGCAACGAGTCGGCCGACCAGGATGCCGAGATGCCCTTCCGCGACGCCTGCCGCTCCCTGATCGCGCGAGACATCATCGTCAACTCGATCTACTGCGGCTCCCCGAACGACGAGATCGCCCCGGGCTGGCGGGAGGTCGCGAAGCACGCCGACGGCCAGTACGCGGCGATCGACCACAACGAGGGCACGATCGTCATCGAGACCCCGTTCGACGAGCAGATCACCGTGCTCAGCGCCTCGATCAACGAGACGTACCTTCCCTTCGGGGACGCCGGCGTCGCGTGCGCCGCGAACCAGACCGCGCAGGACGCCAACGCCGCGAAGCTCGGGGCATCCGCCTCCGCCGCTCGCGGGTGCACGAAGGGCGGCGCGCTCTACCGCAACGCTCACTGGGACCTCGTGGATGCGAGCGCGACCGAGGGCTTCGACCTCGCGAGCGTCGACGATGAGTCACTGCCGGAAGCGCTGCGCCCGATGAACGCCGAAGAGCGCGTGGCCCACGTCGAGTCGATGCGGAACCGTCGTGCCGAGATCCAGCGCCAGATCGCCGATCTCTCCGAGCAGCGGAGGGCCCACATCACCAGCGAGACGAAGAAGCTCGACGGATCCCGCGCGTTCGACTCCGCCGTGCGGCAGGCGATTCGGAGCCAGGCCACGGCCAGGGGCTTCGGGTTCCCCGAGACCGCCGCGGTGAAGGTCGCCGACGACGCGTCCTCGGGCTGACCCTGGCGCCGTACCATTCACACGTCGATCGAGGAGCCCATGCCCTGGCAGCCCGTTGAAGAAGTCCCGCGCGGCGAGAGCGCGACCAGATTCGTCAGATCAAGGAGCCGAATCGATGGCATATCCAGGGAGATACGGCGAGATTCGGCGACGCAGAGCTGGCGGATCTGGGCCGCTCGCAGCCCGCG
>JAAELP010000499.1 GCA_024226535.1 Planctomycetota bacterium
AGCGGTGCGATGGAGTTCGACGGCACCGACGACTTCATCACCGTCGCCAACGCGACGCCGCTCCAGCTCACCAACAAGATGACGATCACGGCCTGGATCAAGGGCGACGCGTGGGGAACCGGCGGCTCGGTGAACACGACCCTCCGCAAAGGCGACTCGGACCCGGTCAACTGGCAGCTCGCCGTCGCCGGGAGCAAGGTGAGCTTCTCGCTCGACGATGACGACGACGACGGCATCGTCGGCACGACGACGCTGAACACCAGCCAGTGGTATCACGTCGCCGCCACGTGGGACGGCACCAAGGCCCGCGTGTACGTGGACGGCGTCATCGACAACTACCCGCCCCCGACGCAGCTCGCCCCGATCGGCTCCGACACGCGCAGCGTGTACATCGGCGGACGCTCCGGCGCCGACCTCTTCGACGGCCGCATCGACGACGTGCGGTTGTACAACCGGGCGTTGAGCGCGAAGGAGATCGAGCAGGTCGCCAACGCGGTGACGATCAAGATCATCTCGTGGACGGAGCAGGCCCCGAACTAGGCGCGTCCGCGTCCGCCCCTACGCCCGAACCGACTTCGCCACCCGCACGTTCTCGGCCAGGTGATCACGGCTCAGGCCGC
>JAAELP010000500.1 GCA_024226535.1 Planctomycetota bacterium
TCGACCGGCTCGGGGCTCTCCTTCATCGCGCCGACGGTGTCCGCGGTCCTCGTCGGCCTGATGCTCTGGAACGTCCGTCCCCGACTGGAGCGCCGTCGGGACCTGATCTTCGCGGCGAACCTCCTGATCCTTCTGCTCGGGGTGATCGATCTCGGCGTGCTCGGGCTGATCGAGGGCGAATCGATCTCGACCGGCGGGTTCCTGGCCTGGGTGTTCGCGATGCACGTGGCGTCGACCGTGCTGCTGCCGTGGACGCCCCGCGAGTCGCTCTACGCCGTCGGTCCGCTCTACCTCGTGTGGGTGGTGATCGAAGCGGTGATCGGCGTCCCCGAGAACCCGCTCGGAACCGTGCTGGCGCTGGGCCTGAGCCCCCTCGTCCTGCTGCCCGGCATGGCCATCGCCCACTTCCGCGTGCGACGATGGAGCCGGCGGTTCCGCTCGGAAGCGGTCACCCGGGGTTTTCTCAGCCTGCGCCGCGAGATGTCGCAGGCCCGGACGATCCACGAGTCGCTCTTCCCCCGCCCCGAACGCGACGAGCTGCTCGACTTCGACTTCGAGTTCAAGCCGATGCGCGATCTCGGCGGCGACTTCATCCACGCTTCGCGAACGCCCGACGGCCGGCTTCGCGTCCTGCTCCTCGACGTGACCGGGCACGGACTCGCGGCCGCGATGACGGTCACCCGACTGTCCGGCGAGATCGAGCGGATCATCGCGGAGCAGCCCGACATCGGCCCCGCCGCCCTCCTGCAGTGCCTCAATCACTACACCGAACTCCTGCTCAGCCAGCACTCGATCTTCGCGACCGCGGTGGTGGCCGAGGTGGATCCGGCCCACGGCGTGCTCCGCTATGCCAACGCGGGACACCCCCCCGCCTTTCTGAAGCCCGACAAACGCCCCTCCCGTCAGCTCGGCCCGACCGCGATGCTGCTCGGCGCCGTGCCGCTCGACGAGTACGAATGCGGGGAGACTCGAGCCCACTTCGAGCCCGGGGACGTGGTCGTCCTCTACACCGACGGATGCACCGAGAGCCGCGACCGCCGCGGCAAGATGCTCGGAATCGACGGGCTCGAACGGGCGATGGACGTTCCCCAGACCCCGAAACGATGGACCACGCATTTCGTGCGGGTCGCCGAGTCGTTCCAGTCCGGGCAGAACGAGGACGACATCCTGGTGGCGACCATTTCCAGACTCGCGGGCGTCGTCGCCCCCGCGCCCGCATCCGACCAGGCCGCGGAGGTTCCGGCCGTCTCCCCCGGCGCCCCTTCATGACCGTCGACGCCCGGGATCACGATCGGTCGATGCTCGAACGCGCCGTCCGAACCGCGCTCCGTGGTCACGGCGAGGCGGAACCCAATCCGTCCGTCGGCTGCGTGATCGCCGACGCCGCCGGCCGCGTGGTCGGCGAGGGCAGGACCACGCGACCCGGTGGACCGCACGGCGAGATCGTCGCGTTGCGACAGGCTGGAACCGCGGCCCGCGGCGGCGTCGCCTGGACGACGCTCGAACCCTGCAACCATCACGGCCGGACCCCGCCGTGCGTGGACGCCCTGATCGAAGCGGGCATCGCCCGCCTCGTGGTCGGCAGCGTCGAGACCAACGAGGTCGCGTCCGGCGGCATCGCCCGGCTTCGCGACGCGGGCATCGAGGTGGAGATCCGCAGCGACGTCGACGCGGTCCGGCGACTCCATGCCGGCTTCCATCGACGCGTCTCGACCGGCCGGCCGTGGGTGGTCGCCAAGTGGGCGGAGACCTTCGACGGCGCACTGGCCACGCCGCCCGGCGTCTCCCCGTGGATCTCGGGACGACGTGCACTCCGGATGGTCCACCGCGAGCGTGGACGCGTCGACGCGATCCTCACGGGAATCGGGACCGTGATCGCCGA
>JAAELP010000501.1 GCA_024226535.1 Planctomycetota bacterium
AGAAGGACTGATCGGCCCCGGCGACGCCGGATCCGATTTCGGTCGACCGATCATCAGCATGATCGAACCGATCCCACGCCGGTGACCCCGCGCGTGGGATTTTTCATGCTCACCGGAATCACCGTTCGTCCGGTGCGCGATGCCGCTGTGCTCGCGTCGCTCCGGAGCACCAAGATCATTCCGGATCGACGCTTTCGACGATCGGCGTCCGACCGGAGACCACGTCGTCGATCGCGAGGAGTTCGGAACCTTCGCGGACGAGGATGACGGTGCCCATCACCAGCAGGAAGACCGCGAAGACCTGCTTCAGGCGACGCTGCGGAATCCGTCCGCCGATCGCATTGCCCGCGAGACTGCCCACCCCGCCCAGCAGGATGAAGACACCGATCGTCTGCAGATGCAGGGCGTCGGCCTCCATCTGCCCGATCGACTTCGCGAATCCCGCTCCGCTCTTGACCGCGATGATCAGCAGGCTCGTTCCCACCGCGAGGCGCATGGGAAGCCGTCCGAGCAGGACCAGTGCCGGCACGATCAGGAATCCGCCACCGACGCCGACGATCCCGGTGAGCGCCCCCACCACGAGGCCTTCGATCACCAGGATCAGGTGATCGCGACGGGTTCGACCGGTCGGGGCGTCTTCGACGTCCCCCCCCCGTCGGCCGCGGAGCATCATGGCCGCGGCGACGAGCATCACGACGCTGAAGACCACGAGTTGGACGACGCCGCTGATCCACTGGGAGAGCCAGACGCCCGCGACGGTGCCGAGCACGCCGGGAATGCCGAAGAGCACCACGCTCGTCCAGTCGACGTCGCGCTTGAGCATCGGCCGGATCGAACCGAGCAGGGCGATGCCGCCCACGATCGCGAGGCTCTCCGCGATCGCCGCCTTCGGCTCGTGATCGAGCAGGTAGACCAGGAGCGGCACCGTGAGGATGGAACCGCCCGAGCCGAGCAGCCCCAGGCAGAGCCCGATCACGAGCCCGCCGACGACCGCGATCACGCGTGCGCTCCGCGGTCGTGATGCGGACCGTCGATCGGCCGGGCCGGGACGCTCAACCGCACGCGACGCCTCCGCAGCCGGCCTTCCGCATCGCGGCCCAGCCACCGGCGACGTTCACCGCGTCGATGCCGCGTCGTCGAAGTTCCGAGACCGCCATCGCGCTCCGGACGCCCCCCGCGCAGTGGACGTAGAGCGTCTCGCCCGCCGGCACCTCCGCGAGCCGTGGAATCAACCGGGTGTGCGCCACGTTGACCGCGTCCTCGAGATGACCGTCGTCCCACTCGACGACGCGGCGGACGTCGAGCACCCGCGGCGGGGTCGCGCCTTCGAGCAGCCCGCGAAACGCATCCGCATCGATCTCGGGCGCGGACTCGAGTCCGCCGCCCGCCTTCCGGTACGCCTCGATCGTCTCGGGCGTCGCGACCCAGGCGACGTCGTCGAGGCCGATCCGCACGAGGTCGCGGACCAGTCGGTCGAACTCCGCCGCGGGTGCGACCAGTCCGATGCGTTCGCCGGGCTCGACGTACGACCCGACGGTCATGAGGAAGTTGATGCCGAGCTTCGTCCAGATCGAGCCGGGGAGATGACCTTCCCGGAAGGTCGACCAGTCACGGACGTCGACCACGCGGACGCCGTCGAGTCGACCGGCCAGGTCCGCCGCATCGGCGGTCTCGGGCGTCGGCAACGACCCCAGCAGCGGCACGCCATCGCGATTCCACGCCTTCATGCGGGCGAAGTAGGCGGGTGGTTCGGGCTGGCCTGCGAGGATGTGGTCGACGAACGCCTGCTCGTCGCCCGCGAGCGAGAGCGCGTGGTTGAATCGTCGTTCGTAGCCGACCGTGGACTGAGGCACCGCACCGAGCGCCTTGCCGCAGGCGCTGCCGGAGCCGTGGGCGGGCCAGACCTGCAGGTGGTCGTCGAAGCGGAGGAATCCCTGCGCACTGGCCGCGAGCGTCCGTGCCGAGGGCTCCATCATCCCTTCGATGCCGGCGGCCGATTCGAGCAGGTCGGGACGACCGAGATCGCCCACGAAGACGAAGTCGCCCGTGATCACGCCCATCGGCGTGTCCGCGCCACCACCGAGGTCGGTCACCAGATACGAGAGATGTTCGGGGGTGTGGCCCGGCGAATGCACCGCGGTGAAGCGGATGTTCCCCACTTCGAACGTGTCGCCGTCCCGGAGCACGCGGTGATCGCAGCCGTCGACCCACTCGGACTGCCAGTCGGCGCCACCCTCCCCGGAGACGTAGGCTTTCGCGTTCCCCCGAACCGCGAACTCCCGGACGCCGGAGAGGAAGTCGGCGTGGATGTGGGTCTCCGCCGCGGCGACGATCCGAAGTCCCTGGGCGGCGGCGAGATCCAGGTAGCGATCGATGTCGCGTTCGGGATCGAAGACGATCGCCTCGCCGGTGCGCTGGCAGCCGACGAGGTAGGAGGCCTGGGCGAGATCGTCGTCGTAGATGAGTCTGAAGAGCATGGATCGAACTCCGAGTCGTTGGCTTGGGGACCGTCGTCCACGGTACCGGACCGCAGCGGTGATTGGTGCCCGAAACGGCGACCGAGGTTCCCGCGTCGACTCAATTCCCGGGATTCGGCCCGATCAGCTCCGCCATGATCGAGACCGCGATCTCTTCCGGGGTCACCCCCCCGATGTCGAGTCCGATCGGGGACTTGATCCCGGCGATCTCCCCGGGCGACCAGCCCGCGGTTTCGAGCGCCTCGAGCACCGTGGCGACCCGCCGCCGACTTCCCATCATGCCGAGGCGGCCGGTGCGTCGGTGACGCAGGGCCTCGAGGGCCGCGACGTCCTGCGCGAAGTTGCGGGTGACCAGCGCGACGTCCGGCCGGACCGCGTCGGGAAGCCGCGACCAGGCCTCGGGAATCGAGGTCGCGGCCTCGACGACCGGGTCGACCTGTGTTCGAAAGTCGGGATCATCGAGTCGATCGTCCACCACGATCATCCGACGCCCCACGAAACGCCCGAGTCGCTCGAGCGCGAGCCCGCAGTGTCCGGCGCCGACGACGACCACCACCGGCCGCCCGGTGATGCGGATCGCGTCGGCCGGGGCTTCGCCAGCAGCGGCGATCCGCCAGTCGACCTCGCCTCCGGCCCCTCCTCTCGTCGCCTTCAGATCGACGTCGACCCCGGAGGCGATCCGCGTCGCCGCCTCGGCGAACACGGCGCGGGCCGGTGCATCGAGCCGATCGATGGCGATCCGCATTCGACCGCCGCAGACTCCGTCCCGGACCTCGCCGGGATGGCCCGCGAGATCGATCTCGACTTCGGTGGATCGACCGCCGGCGAGGACCGCCCGGCAGGCGACGAGCGTCTTCGCCTCGGCCGCCCCACCGCCGACCGTGCCGACCGCGGACTCGCCGGTGACCAGCAGCATCGCCCCCCGGACCTGCGGTACGGAACCGCGTGCTTCGAGGACCGTCGCGAGCACCGCGGGCTCGTCGACCGACGCCGCGAGTTCGAGCACCGTCGCCACGTCGACGCCGCTTCCCGGCCGAGCGGTCGGCGGCGTTCCGGGGTCGGTTCGATCGTGGTCGGACGCTTCGTTCATCCTCGAATCCTACGACATCCCCGCGACGCATCCCGGAACCGCTCCCGATCGTGATTCACTTGACACGGCGCCACCGCCCGCGATCCTCGTGTCATGACCAGACGACGATGGCGATGCTCGCTGCTTCCGATCCTGCTTCCGTTCGGGACCGTGGACGCCGCACCACCGGAGGTCGATGCACCGAGCCGACCGAACATCGTGTTCATCGTCGCCGACGACCACCGGGCCGATCACCTCGGGTGCGCCGGCCGCCCCGGCATCGAGACCGCCGCGATCGACGCGTTGGCGGCCCGAGGCGTCCGATTCGATCGCGCCTACTGCCAGGGCTCGACCGTCCCCGCGGTCTGCCTCCCGAGTCGCGCCCGCATGATCTCGGGCCGGAGCGACTGGACGACACCGGACTGGAGGACCACGCTTCGTCGTGCGGACTTCCCCCTGTGGCCCGAAGTCCTTCGCAGGGCGGGCTGGCGAACGCACCATGTCGGCAAGTGGCACGGTGGACGCCCGTGGTTCGATCGTTGCTTCGAAAGTGGATCGAGCGTGCTCTTCGGCGGCATGGGCAGCCACACCACGCTGCCCGTGGTCGACGTCGACCCGGACCGCGCGGACGTGCGACGCCGACTCGAGGCGTACAGCAGCGACGAGTTCGCCGACCGCGCCGCCATCTTCATCGATGCGTGCGCGACCGACGACGACGATCGTCCGTTCGTGCTGAGCCTGTCCTTCACCGCGCCCCATGACCCA
>JAAELP010000502.1 GCA_024226535.1 Planctomycetota bacterium
CATGGACATGGTCCTGCCCATGAACACCGGCGCCGAGGCGGTCGAGACCGCGATCAAGACCGCCCGCAAGTGGGGCTACACCGTCAAGGGCGTCCCCGCGAACAAGGCGGAGATCATCTGCTGCACCGACAACTTCCACGGCCGCACGATCACCGTGGTGAGCTTCTCCGACGATCCGCAGACCCGCGACGCGTTCGGACCGCACACGCCGGGCTTCACGCTCGTGAGGTACGGCGACGCCGCGGCGTTCGAGGCGGCGCTGTCGCCGAACACGGTCGGCTTCCTCTTCGAGCCCATCCAGGGCGAGGGTGGCATCAACATTCCGCCCGACGGCTACCTGAAGCGCTGCCGCGAGCTGTGCACCGAGCACAACGTGCTCTTCATCGCCGACGAGATCCAGACCGGTCTCGCCCGCACCGGCAAGCTCTTCGCGTGCGACCACGAGGGCGTGAAGCCGGACATGTACATCCTCGGCAAGGCGCTCGGCGGCGGCATGATGCCCGTCTCCGCCGTCCTCGCCAACCGCGACGTGATGGGCGTGTACGAGCCCGGCGACCACGGCAGCACGTTCGGCGGCAACCCGCTCGGCTGCGCCGTCGCGAGCGCGGCCCTGGAGGTGCTGGTCCGCGACAAGCTCGTCGAGCGATCCGAGAAGCTCGGCAACGCATTCATGGACCGGCTCCGCACGATCGACTCCCCGATCATCAGGGAGGTCCGCGGACGCGGCCTGCTCATCGGCATCGAGCTGGTCCCCGAGGCAGGCGGCGCGAAGCCGTACTGCAAGGCGCTCGCGAAGGCGGGCGTGCTCTGCAAGGAGACGAGCGACCACGTCATCCGGATCGCCCCGCCGCTGAACATCGAGCAGAGCGATCTCGACTGGGCCTTCGAGCGTATCGAGAAGGTGCTCACCGCCTGACAGGGGTGCCGTGGTCTTGCTGAGAAGGGGTGCCGTGGTCTTGCCGAAGGCAAGGCCGCGTCCGACGAAACCGAGGAGAACCCATGAACCCGACCGGCACCCAGGCCAACGTCGATCTTCGCGGCCGCCACTTCGTCACCATGCAGGACGTCTCCCCGGCGGAGCTGACGGAGATTCTCGACACCGCCGACCGGCTGAAGGCCGACGTCAAGGCCGGGCGTTCGCACCCGGTGCTCGCGGGCAAGACGCTCGGGATGATCTTCCAGAAGCCGTCGCTGCGGACGCGCGTCTCGTTCGAGGTGGGCATGACGCAACTCGGCGGGCACGCGATCTACCTCGCACCGTCGGACATCAAGCTCGGGGCGCGCGAGACCACCGAGGACATCGCCCTGGTCCTGAGCCGGATGTGCGATCTTGTAATGGCCCGCGTCTTCGGGCACGACGTCGTCGCGGACATGGCCGAGCACGCCACGGTGCCGGTGATCAACGGTCTTTCGGACCTCGAGCATCCGTGCCAGATCCTCGCCGACCTCCAGACGATCCGCGAGCGCAAGGGCACGCTGGCCGGCCTGCACATGGTCTACAGCGGCGACGGCAACAACGTCGCGCACTCGCTCATGTTCGGCAGCGCGCAGGTCGGCATGAGCATCACCGTCGTCACGCCTCCGGGCTACGAGCCCAACGCGGCGATCCTCGCCGATTCGCGCGCGATCGCCGAAGGTAACGGCTGCCAGGTGAACATCTCCAACGATCTGATGGAAGCGAGCCGCGGCGCCGACGTGCTCTACACCGACGTCTGGGCGTCGATGGGCCAGGAGGACGAGGCGGCCGACCGCAAGACGGTCTTCGCGCCCTACCAGATCAACGCGGACCTGCTCGCCGTCGCCGACGATGACGCGGTCATCCTCCACTGCCTGCCCGCGCACTACGGTGAGGAGATCACCTACGACGCCAGCCGCACCCCGAACTCCGCGATCTTCGACCAGGCGGAGAACCGGCTGCACGCGCAGAAGGCGCTCATGGTCATGCTCGGCGCCGACTGACGATCGCGGTTCGTCATCGCGGTTCGTCATCGTCATCGTTGTCCTTCTCGTTGTCGCTGTCGCTGTCGTTATCGTGATCACAGTCACGGCCACGTCATCGCGAAACCCGGGACGCTTACGAGATTGACGGGGCGATCGACAACGACGACGAGACGACGATGAGCAGCGCGACAACGACAACGATGACGATGACGATGACGAACCGCGATGAGTTGGACCCAACTGGGGCCGCGTACGCGACTCGTCCCCTCAATACGACCGATCGCGAATCCGCGCCACGTCGTCGCGCCCGAACATGTGCAGCAGCAGCGCGATCCGCACGAACTTGCCGCGGTTGACGGCTTCCCAGTACATCGCGCGGGGGTCGGCGTCCAGCTCGATCGGAAGCTCCGATCGACGGGGCAGGGGGTGGAGG
This sequence comes from Planctomycetota bacterium, assembly GCA_024226535.1. GTDB lineage: Bacteria > Planctomycetota > Phycisphaerae > Phycisphaerales > SM1A02 > JAAELP01. Next base: position 2,375 of record JAAELP010000502.1, read on the forward strand.
ATGCAGGCGTCGGACTTCATCGCCGCCGCCCGGTCGGTGGTGAGGCGGAAGTCGTCGTAGCGCCGCCGCGTCTCTTCGCTCGTGGTGCCGTACTCGTCCTGCATCCGCATCATGTAGATCGCGTCGAGGGTGGGGAGCTGCCCGTCCATGTCGTCGGTGCGCTCCCATCGGATGCTGGTCTCGTCGAGGTAGTCCGTCAGGTCGTCACCCATCTGGAGTTCCTCGGGGGCGAGGAAGACCTGCCGGATCCTCGGGTACAACGCGAGCAGGTACGACAGGGAGCGGGCGGTCCGCGAGCGCTTCAGGTCGCCGACGATCGCTACCGAGAACGACCCCCCCTCCACGTTGGCCAGGTCGAAGTGCGAGACGAGCGTGTACAGCTCCAGCAGAGCCTGCGTCGGGTGCTGCTCGGAGCCGCTGCCGCCGTTGAGGATCCGCGTCGAGTAGCCGCGATGGACGACCTCGAACGCGAAGCGGTCGATCAGCGAGTGGTCGCCCTGGCGCATGATGATCGCGTCCGACAGCTCCGCGAGCGTGAGGAGCGTGTCGATCTCCGACTCACCCTTGTAGACCGACGACATCTCCGCGTCGCGGATCTCCTCGCACATCATGCCCGTCGCGCGGGCCGCGAGCGAGAAGGACGTGAACGTCCGCGTCGACGGCTGCGTGAAGTAGAGCGCGCCGGACTTCGTCGCGAGCAGCGTCTTGACGTACCGGCGGATCGAATCGTCACCCTCGCGCACCAACTCGGCCAGCTCGAAGAGATGGTCGAGCAGCTCGCGGTCGAACTGCTGCGAGTAGAGCAGCGCCTGGAGCCGGCCGTCCGGCGCAAGGTACGCGCCCTTCTCTCGCGGGCTCATCGCGTCGAACTCGGGCCAGGTGAGGTTGCTGGGATCGGGCATGGTGGTCGTCGGTGGAGTGGAGGCGATCGTAGCCATGGCGCACGGCTCCGGCCGTTGAGGTGATGGGTGATCCGAGGCGCACGGCATCCTAGATCCGCCGGGAGTGAATGGCGCGGGGGGCTTTCCGGCCCGGCCGCGGGTGGATAAGGTGTCTTCGGACGAGCCGCCGCAGCTCGGCCCCAGGCCCTGGGAGCCCCGCTGTGGAAACGCGCACGCATCGCCGTCTCAAGCAACTCGCCGTCGCCTTCCTCCGGGAGCACGGCTGCCGCGCCGTCGCGACCGAGGTCCGCTGCCCGATCTCGCGGTACCGCGTGGACGTCGCCGGCTACCTCGACACCGGCGACGGGGGCGTGGCCGTGGACGAGCGTCCGCCGGATCCGGACTATCCGCGCCGGCGCCCGCCGCGGACCGTCGTCGTCGAGTGCAAGCAGTCGCGGGCCGACTTCATCCGCGACCGACGTGACCGCGACGTGCTCCTGGAGCGACGCGAGACGATGGACCGCATGCGTCGGTCGATCGAGGAGAAGCGTCTGAAGGTCGAGGAGCCGCACCTCCGCCGCAACGGCACGAGCCTGTTCCCCGACATGGACGACTGGGACTTCACGGCAAGCCGCGTGCCTGCCTACCGCCAACTCGTCCGGCGCCTGCGCCGCATCGACGCCATGCTCTACGGCGAGACGAAGTTCCACATGACGGCGCGCTACGCGCTCGCCGATCGCCTCTACATCGCCGCCCCCCGCGGCCTGCTCAAGAAGCGCGAGGTCCCCCCGGGCTGGGGCCTGCTCGAGTGCGCCGACGCCGCGCTCCGCGACGACGATCCCAACGCCGACCTCTTCGGCGACTCGCACCTCGAGATCGCTATCCGCGCGAAGCCGCATTCCTCGAAGGAGATGTTCCGCCAGCGGATGCTCCGCAACATCGCCGTCGCCGCGAGCGCCGCGGCCGCGTCGGCGCTGGGAATCCATTAGCAGGTGAGCCGGGTTGCACGTTCGCCTGGTCCCGCCAGCGGCACCCGCTCTCTTTTGCTACTTGAAACCTGTTTCAGGTTTCAAGTAGTCAGATCGCAGATGAGAACGCGGGTTTAGTTCGATTCAGGCCGGTGCAGAGTCTTCCGGAACGTCATATCCGCCGTCGTATTGGTTAGAAAGATGCGCTGATCGAAGCGATCGGAGGCGTCGGTCGAAGTCGTTGCGCGCGAGTCGTGCAGCGTCGGCGGTCATTGCTCGCGGGCAGTGGAGCGGAGGGCGATCGACTCAATCAGAGGAGACGCTCGATGGAACGATGGGATCGACTGGCCGCATCCTTTATAGAGGAGTACGCGGCGCGTGGCGTGGCGGAGCAGACGGTTGAGCAGATGGGTCGGGAGCTCGATCTGTGCGGCTCGTGGCTGAGGCGTCGTCGGGCGCGTCCGAATCTGGAGGCGCTGGCGAAAGACGTTGATCTTCTGAGCCGGTACGTGAAGTCGCGGAACATGTTTCGCTCGAAGTCGACGCTGAGCAGTCACCTGAGCAAGCTTCGTCAGTTCGGCGCGTACCTGGTGCGCGAGCAGGTGTGGTCGCAGAACCCATTCAAATGGATGAAAGGCCCTCGTCTCGATCCGAGGAGCCCGCTGCCGAAGCGGATCGGGAAGCGTGAGCTGGACCGGATGTTTGCGGCGGCCGCGGCGCATCGCTTTCCGTACCAGCGTCACCTGACGGTGGTGGTGCTGTCGCTGCTGTACGGGACGGGGATGCGTCGTGGCGAGCTGGCGCAGCTTGACGTGAGTGACTGGTGCAGCGACGAGGGCTTGCTTCAGGTGGACGGGCGGAAGACGGGGTGGGAGCGTACGGTGGCGGCGCCGACGGTTGTGTGGCGGTACCTGGAGTCGTATCTGCCGGTGCGTCACAACGTGCTGGAGCGTCACGGGTGTCCGCGTGAGCCGGCGCTGCTGGTGAACGCGCGTGGACGCCGGATATCGCTGACGTCGCTGAGCCTTCTGGTGCACCGGTGTGCGAAGCGGGCGGGGATCAAGCTGGGGAGCGTGCACCAGTTTCGTCACACGTGCGCGTCGGATCTGCTGGAGATGGGCCGGAGCCTGCCGGAGGTGAAGGAGTACCTCGGGCATCGGGTGATCGGGACGACGGTGCGGTATGTGCATCTGTCGAGCCCGCAGCGTCGGGCGGCGGTGGAGCTGCATCCGGTGAACACGTGGCTGTCGAGTGGCGAGGAGGTGGCGGCATGAGCAGGGAGCGAGTTGAACTGGATCCGCTGATCGAGGGGTACCTGTCCTACATGGCGGAGGTGCGGCGATCAGCGAAGGGTACGGTGCGTGACATGCGGTGCACATTGCGTGGCGTGTCGGAGTGGATGGCGGCGCATCAACCGGGCAAGGCTCTGTGGAAGCTGGACCTCCGCGCGTATCTCGAGTGGCTGGAAGCGATGCGCGAGGCAGGGCGTACGCCGGGTCACCTGGCGAAGAACTTGAGCCATCTGCGTGGGCTGCTGGAGTACGCATGGCGGAGTGGCCGCACGGATCGCAATGTGCTGGACGGCTTCTCGCTGCCGAACACGGGTCGTCGGGTGCCGCCGGAGGTGCTGACGGTGGAGGAAGCGAAGCATCTGCTGGCGGCGTGTGGAAGTGCGACGGCCCAGGAGCGAGCGGAGCGGACGATGCTCCTGCTGCTGTACGGGTGCGGACTCCGTACGGGCGAGCTCTGTGGTCTGGACGTGACGGACGTGAACCGTGAGCGTCGGGAGCTCTTTGTCACGGGCAAGGGGTCGAGGGAGCGTCACGTACCAATCCCTTTGGGAGTGTGGAGCGAAGTGGCGACGTACCTGCTGGACCGGGACGGCAAGCGTGGTCCGCTGTTTCGGACCCTGGCGAAGCGTTGCCGAGTGGACCTGAAGCTCGTGAGCGAAGTGGTGCAGCGTGCGGCAGCGCGTGCGGGTCTTTCGAAGCGTGTGACACCGAAGACGCTGCGTCACTCGTATGCGACGCATCTGATGTCGGCGGGTGTTGATCTGGCGGTGATCTCGGAGCTGATGGGACACCGGAGCCCGTCGGAGACCGGTGTGTACCTGCACGCGTTTGCGAACGAGCGGCGCGAGGCGGTGGAGGTACTGCAAGAGGAGGCGATGTAATGATGTGGGACTACTGGCTGGCGATGTACATCCAGACGCACTGCGCGGCGCGGGGCCTGTCCTCGCGGACGATGGCGGCGTACCAGGCGGACCTCGGTCACTTCCGCGCGTGGGTGGAAGTGCGCCTGGGCGAGAGGGATCCGGACGAAGTGACGTCGGCGGAGGTGATGGCGTACGTGACGTACCTTCGCCGGGAACGGTGCAACGGTGACTCTCGGGTGAACCGCGTAGTGACCGTGCTGCGCTGCTTCTTCAAGGCGATCGTGGCGATGGGCCACCTGGAGCCGTCGGCGAATCCGATGCTGCCGTTTCCGCGTCTTCGCGCGCGGCCGGTGAAGCTGCCGGTGACGCTGTCGGGTGAGGAAATGGAGAAGCTGCTGGGAAGTCCGGATCGCGACACGGTGCTGGGGCTCCGCGACCGTGCGATCATCCTTCTTCTGTACGGAACGGGGATCCGAGCGACGGAGTGTGCGACGCTCTTCGATGGTGACGTGGATCTCGACGAACAGACGATCCGTGTGATGGGCAAGGGTGATCACGTCCGCGTGGTGCCGCTGAACGATGACGTGACGAAGATGCTGGATGCGTACCGGCGTCAGCGCGGGGTGAGAGATCCGGATCGACCTTTCTTCGAAAGCCGATCTCGGAAGGGGATGTCGCGCGGGGCGGTGTACGAGCGTGTGCGTACGCACGCGAGGCGTGCGGGCATTCGGAAGCGCACGAGCCCGCACGTGCTGAGGCACACCTTTGCGACGCACCTGGTGCGCGCGGGTGTCGGGCTGGTCACGATCCGCGACCTGCTCGGTCATCGGTGCATCAGCAGCACGCAGGTGTACCTGCATGTGACCGCGTGTGAGCTGCGCGATGCGGCCGATGCGCATCCGATCCGTGCGATGAGTGACTTCCTCGAGTCGCTGCTGCCGGACGTCGCGCTGCCGCTGCAGCGAGGACCGGCGCGGAGGCGAGCAAGCTAGAGCGCTCGCGATCGCGTCAGGAAGAGCATCGCGTCGTACCCACGTCTCGGGTACAGAAGGTATAATGCGTCAACTGCGCGGCCATTTGCCCTCCCGGTCGCGCTCCCGCGGCACGACAGCGCGTCTGCCGAGCATCCCGAGGATGCGGAATGCTATTGCAGGATCCGATCGCGAACTTGCAGGCGACTTCCAGGCGGCGGAAGAATCGAACTAAATACG
>JAAELP010000503.1 GCA_024226535.1 Planctomycetota bacterium
CCTGCCGGATCAGGAGCGCGGGCACATAAAGAAGCTCTATAAAAATGAAGCGGACCCGGAAACCAACCTGACAAGTGTGACAGATCAGGAAGGGAATGAGACAGAATACGATTACAACGGCAGATACCTTCGCACAGAAAGGACCAATGCCCTCGGTGACATATACAGATGGGATTATGACGAAAACGGGAATCTTGTGAAAGAGACCGATGAAGAGAAAAATGAAACCGGTTACGGATACGATGCCAGGGACCGCAGGGTTCTTGTCACGAAGTATCCTGAAGGCCGGCCTGTCACCGCAAAATACGATTATGATAAAAACAGCAACCTCACAGGTGTCACAGATGCGCGCCTGAAAGTCACCGGAACTGAGTATGACTCATGGAACCGTCCGTGGAAGACCGTTCTCCCCGACACAAATGAATACGGTCAGAATTATACGACATTCACCGAATACGACGGAAAAGGAAATACTGTCAGAACCGTTGACGGAAGGGGAATCGGGCGCAGGCGGGAACGTGACAGCAGGGGGCTGGTTAAAAAATATACTGACGGCGAAGAACAGAATA
>JAAELP010000504.1 GCA_024226535.1 Planctomycetota bacterium
AGGCGATCGCCCGCCGCCGGGCCGACTTCGAGGTCAAGATCGACGAGGTCATGCCGGACGCGATCAGGGGACTGACCGACGATCCCGCCGCCTCCGCGGCGATCGACCAGGCCCTCGACGCGGCGATCGGCGAGGTCCCCGACCTCGAGATCGTCACCCTGCCCGAGGACGCCGACCTCGAGCAGGAGAAGGCACCGCTGCTAGAAGGCAAGGTCCAGGACGGCGGCCGGCTGGCCCTCGCCGTGGTCGATGCGAACGCCATCACCCCCGGCGACGACGGCACCTACGGCCGTTACCGGCTATTCGTCCGCGAGAAGCTCGACGACCGCCTCGAGAGCGAGATCAAACAGGCATTGAGGGACACCATCGTCAATGCCCGGATCACCGCCCGCGGCCTCGACCCGCAAGAGATCGGCCTGCTGACCCGCATCGGCCACGTGCGCTCGATCGCGGTCACCGACAAAGGCGAGCGCGAGACCAGCGAGCTGCTCAACGTGCTCTTACCCGTCGGTTTCATGGGTCTGC
>JAAELP010000505.1 GCA_024226535.1 Planctomycetota bacterium
GTAATTGATGATGCTTCCATCGCTCGCCTGGATGATCGTCTGGTAGCCGTCGTGGATGAACGTGACGTCTCCGACGACGATCTGGGCGCCCGCCTGGTCAGCGTGCGCCGGCTCGCCGGTCAGGCCGGCACAGAGCGCGGCGACCACCATCATCACCTTCGCGAGACGGGAGACGGAACGATCCGAATCGTGGCAATTACGATACATTGAAGTTCTCCGATTCTTCTGCTTTTGCAGTCCATGCACGGCGCAGACGTGCCGCTGGCATACCCCACCGAACGAGCGCAGCCGCGAACACCGGTCAAGGTCTTAATTCCAGGGAGCCCGGTGTTTCGTCTGCTCGGCGCGCTCGCCCGAGCTTACGTTCAGTTATGAGTCTAACACGACCGCCCACGACCCGGACATTTCAAGCCCGTATCGGTCAGTAATTGGGCAGGCCCAAGTTCCGATAACTCGATCACCACGCGGCAGACACCCCATCTTGCCACCATGCCGGCGCAGCAGCGACCGCGTCGAAGAACTCACCCTCGGTCATGCCCGCGGGGATGATCTCCTCGCAGACGCCCCGCATGCACACCATCTGCTCGCGCGGCGTCGTGCCCATGAACCTGACATCGCGGAAGAGCAGATGCAGGTCGTTCATGTACACCAGCGCCTCAACGTGCGTCGAACTCTCCAACCACTCGCGGAACGTGAGGTCCGTGCTGGTCGCCTGGTACTCCGTCCACGCCGCCGCGACGCGCTCGGCGATCTCGCTCGAGCGCTTCTCGACCATGACCTCGCCCGTCTCCGGGTCGACGGTCTCGCGCAGGAAGATCGCCGCGTACTGCTCGAGCACGCCGAGCATGTACGAGCGGTTCAGACGGTGGGACACGATCTCGAGCTGCTTCTGCGAGAGCCCGGTCTTGCGGTGATCGGTGTAGATCGTCGCGCCGTTGGCGCCGGAGAGCAGCTCGTGGTTCTCGATGTCGCGGACGAAGATCGACAGCTCCTCCAGCGCCTTGTCCAGGATCGGGTCCTTCGGGACGCGGTCGCCGACCATGCCCGGCGTGTCCTCGTCGAGCGCGGTGGCGAGTTCGTCGGAGGTGGGCGGCGCGAACGTGAGGTCGAGGATGCGACCGGTCGGATCGACGAGCGTCGTGCTCAGCACCTGCGACATCGGCCGGATCACCAGCTCGCCGGGGTTCGTGAACCCTCCGCCCGCCGCGGCCTGCGGCGTCCCGCCGAACCCGATGAACGTCGGCGCGACGGAGAAGTTCATCGAGCCGAGGGCGATGAGGTCCGCGCCGACATCGCCCACGGGAGCCCCGGACGCCGTGAGCACGCCGCCCGCCTGCCGCCGCCAGATGTTGATCGCGCCGGCGTTCACGTTGATGTCCCTGCCGCTGTTCAGGTCGCCGAAGGTCGCGGTGGCGCCGTTGATGTTGAGGTTGCCGACCGCGGTGATCTTCTCGTTGACGCCGACGAGCACGCTGCCGCCGCCCGTCGCGTTGAGCGTGAGGCTGCCGGTGCTCGCGATCGATGCCACCGAGGTCGGAGCGGCGCGGCCGGCGCCGTTGAGGATGATGTCCCCGCCGACGGTCGTAACCGTGCGGTCGCCGAAGAAGACGATCTCGTTGCGCGTGCCGTCGCGGCACGCCTCGGCATCGAGCATCACGAGCGCGACGATCGACCCGACGTCGCCCCTGAAGTTGATGCGCTCGTCGCTTCGGACCGTCAGCGACGCGGGCTCCCCTTCGATCGGCCCGTCGATCGTCGAGCCGAAGTCGACGAGCTGGGACCCGCGGACGAGACAGCTCCCGCTCAGGATCACGGGGTCGCCGAAGATCACCTGCTGGGCCTCGATGCTCGTGTCGTTGATGAAGGTCTCGCCGAGCGTGTCGGTCCTGAGCACGTTGACACCGCTCACGGCGTCGCCGAACCAGGTGAACGGGCCCAGAAGCGTCAGGCTGTTTCCGTTGCCCTGGACCGTGTTGGAGAAGGTCAGCCAGTTCGTGCCGTCGAGCACCGCACTCGATCCGAGGGAGACGGCGTCCTGGAAGTTGAGGCCGGCCGCGGTCATGGCTCCGCCGTTGACGAACGTGGTGCCACCACCGGTCGTGGTGATCCCGCCGAGCTCGCGCTCCCCGCCGACCACTCCGTTGAAGATCGTGTCCCCGGCCGTATCAACGATCAGGTTCGGCGCGGAGCCGGCCAGCACGCCGCGATCGAGGACGTCGTCGAAGAGGATATGGCCGTCGTTCTCGCTCTCCATCCTGATGAAGTTGGCGTTCACGAACGTCGGGCCGAGATACTCCTGGAAGAGGATCGTGCGGACTTGCGACGCGCTCGGACCGAAGGTCGAGGTACCGTCGACGCGGAGCGCGAGCAGGCCGAAGCCGTCGCCGATGTCTCCGTTGAACTCGGCGTTGCCCTGGACCCACAGGGCCGACGGCGTCGCGATCGTTCCCTGGGAGTTGATCGTCCCGTTGAAGATGGCCGTACCGCCGGTCTGGAGGATCTGGAGCAGGTCGCCTACGTTCGTCGCA
>JAAELP010000506.1 GCA_024226535.1 Planctomycetota bacterium
GCGACGGGTAGCTCGTCGCCGCGGCACGTCGTGACGCGACCGCCGGCTTCTTCGACGAAGAGGCGTCCGGCGGCGAAGTCCCACGGCGAGAGTTCGTATTCGAAGAACCCGCCGTACAGACCGATGCCCACCCGGCAGAGATCCAGCGATGCCGTCCCGAAGCGGCGGATTCCGTGGATGCCGCTGCCGAACAACGCGTGGATCGCGCGCAGCGTCGCCTCCATCATCTCCCCGCGATCGTAGTAGAAGCCGACCCCGACGAGCGTTTCGTCGAGCCGTTCGTGGGTGGCGACACGCGCCGGCCGGCCATCCAGGAACGCCCCCTGTCCGCGCACCGCCTCGTACCAGGTGCCGTTGATCGGTTCGTATACGACACCGCACTCCGGTCGCCCGTCGCGGTAGTACGCGATGGAGACGGTGAAGTGCGGGATGCCGTGCGCGAAGTTCGTCGTGCCGTCGAGCGGATCGACGATCCACAGGTGCTCGGCGTCGACGGCGTCGCGGTGCTCCTCCTCGGCGAGCACGGCATGGTCGGGGAAGCGCTCGCGGAGCAGACGCACGATGGCCTGCTCCGACTCCGTGTCGGCCGCCGTCACGAGATCGACCGGTCCCTTGTGCCGCACCTCGATGCCGCGACGGAAGTGCCCGGCGAGGATCGCGCCGCCCGCGCGGGCGGCGTCGCGGGCGAGATCGAGCTCGGGCGTCGTGATCGTTGCTTCCATGATGCGCCAAGCGTACCAGCTTCCGGGCAGTCTCCCGCGGTTCCCGAGCGGCGCCGGGAACCGACGCTGAACCGTCTCGAAGTCCCCTTTCTCGTGCGTCCGGCGGATTTCGGCCGTCGACTCCAACGTTCGTGCGTCGTCTCTTCCGGAACATGTTCGGCTTGCCCTCCTCGTGCGATATCATGGCGCCGGGCGGTGGTGGCCGTCCCATTGGGGGCACGGCATGAGCGACGGCGACGCGACGAACCCGACCACGGCCTCGACCGGTCCTTCCGATGAGACGGTGCCGGTGCCGCGCCCCGACACCGGACCGGACGACCCCACCGTGCACTCCGACGGGTGCGCGATCTCCGACGAGCAGCTCTGGAGCTGGATCGATCGCGCCGCGCCGCAACTGGACCGCCATCTGGAGCAATGCTCGGAGTGCCGCGAGCGGGCCGGGGAGTACCGCTCGCAGATCGCGCAGGTGGCCGACGGCTCCTGGAAGCGTGTCACCGAGGAGGGCCCCGCGCCGGAACGCATCGGGGAGTACCGGATCATCCGGGAGATCTCGCGCGGCGGCATGGGCATCGTCTATCTCGGCGAGCACGTGGACGAGCGCTTCCGGCGGCACGTCGCGGTCAAGGTGCTCAAGCGCGGCATGGACACCGAGGACATCGTGCGCCGCTTCGAGCTGGAGCGTCAGTTGCTCGCGTCGCTGAGCCACCCGGGGATCGCGAGCCTCTTCGATGGCGGTGAGACGGCCGACGGCCGGCCGTACTTCGTCCTCGAGTACATCGAGGGACTCGACATCGCGTTGTACTGCGATCGCCACCGTCTCGGCATCACCGAGCGCCTGAAGCTCTTCGAGAAGGTCTGCGAGGCGGTGCACTACGCCCACACGAACCTCGTCGTGCACCGCGACCTCAAGCCGAGCAACATCCTCGTGACGGCCGACGGTCATCCGAAGCTCCTCGACTTCGGCATCGCCAAGCTCCTCGATCGGCAGATGTCGCTCGTCGCCGGCGATCCGACCGCGCCGGAGATCCGCGTGATGACGCCGGAGTACGCGAGCCCCGAGCAGGTCCGCGGCGACCCGATCAGAACCACCAGCGACGTGTACTCCCTCGGCGTGCTCCTCTACGAACTGGTCTCCGGGCACCGGCCGTATCGCCTGAAGAGCAAGGTGAAGGCGGAGCTGGAGCGGATCATCTGCGAGGAGGATCCGGCCAGGCCGAGCACGGCGGTCAGCAAGGTCGAGCAGGAAGTCGAGACCGACAGCACGTCGGGCACGAGCACCTACCGGGAGGTCACGCCCGACTCGGTCAGCCAGTCGCGCACGAGCAGGCCCGACCGCCTCCGCAAGAACCTCGAGGGAGACATCGACAACATCGTCCTCATGGCGATGCGCAAGGAGCCGTTGCGTCGCTACCCGTCCGCGGAGCATCTTGCCGCGGACATCGAGCTTCACCTTCAGGGTCTGCCGGTCAAGGCCCGGCCGGCGACGTTGAGCTATCGCGCTTCGAAGTTCATCCGGCGTAACCGGTTCGGCGTGGCGGCGGCGGCGATCGTGGTGGTGTCCCTGGTCGGTGGTCTCGTGGGGACGTCGTGGGCGTTAGGCGAGGCGGTCGAGCAGAAGGAGATCGCGCAGGACGAGCGCGACGCGGCCGACGTGGCGCAGGCGGCGGAGGCCGTGCAGCGGAAGCGGGCCGATGAGGAGCGGGCCCGCGCCCTCGAGGGGTACGAGTTCGCGACCGGTCTGCTCTACGATCTCGGCGACGAACTCCAGACGATCGAAGGTGCTCTGCCGGCGCGCAAGATCCTCGTCGAGGGCATCACGGGCTACCTCGGGGGAGCCGCCGAGGAAACGGCCGCGGACGATCCGCTGTTCGGTGGCATCGCCGACGGGTACCAGCGTCTCGGGAGCATCGTCGGCGGCGTTCGCAACCCGAACGAAGGCGAGGTGACCGAGGCCCTTCGGCTCTATCGCAAGGCACTCACGATCCGCGATCGGCAGATCGCCGCCCTGGAGAACCCGGCCGCGGCGATGCACGCCAAGGCGTTGGTCCACGCGTACATCGGCGACCTGCTCATCCGCACCAGCGACGTCGGCGCGGCGCGCACCGAGTACCGGCAGTTCCTGGACATCAACCGATCGCTGGTGACGCGCGACCCGCAGTCCCGCGCGTATCGTCGTCACCTTGCCGCGGCGCTCGTGGAGGTCGGCGATGCTTCGCTCGACATGGGTCTGCGCGACGAGGGACTGCGGTTCTACCAGGAGAGCGAGGGGCTGCGTCTTCAGCTCGCGCGGGAGCAGTACGACGATCCCCGGCACGCCCGCCGAGCCCAGCGCGACGTGACCGTCGTCCTGATGCGCCTGGCGGGCGAGCACGGTGCGCGCGGAGACCACGAACGCGCGCTCGAGAACTTCCTGGGGGCGCTGGAGCTGCGGCGTACGCTGCTCCAGATGGAGCCCGGCCACTCGCGCCGTCTCCGAGACGTCGCGGTCGCGAACATCTTCGTCACCCGGGAGCTCCTCGCGCTCGACCGGGCTGCCGAGGCCTTGCCGTACGCGGAGGAAGCGGGCATCCTGACCCGCCGAAGGCACGTCGACAACGCGAGTGACGTCCGGGCGCGCACGGACGAAGCGATGCAGTTGGAGCTGATGGGCCGGGTCCGAGGCGCGCTGGACGAGCGTGACGAGGCGCTTCGTCTCTACGAGCGCGCCCTGGCGCGGATCGAGGAGCTGGCCCGCGAGCAGCCGACCGTCACCCCCCACCGCGAGCGGATGGCTCGCATCAAGCTACGCCTCGGCGAAGCCCACGCGGCCCTCGGGGCCCCGAACGTCGCCGTGCGCAACGGACGCGAGGCGATCGCCATCGCTCAGCGGATGGTGGACGACGATGAGCGGAACGTCGACGTTCAGATCCTGCTCGCGTGGTCGCTGCGCGATCTCGGTCTCTGGCTCATTGCAGCCGGCGACGAACGTGAAGCCGGGCAACGGCTCGTCGAGGCGCGCGATCTCTACGTGAAGCTCAGCGATGAGCAGCCGATGCTCGAGGAGCTGCAGCAGGGGCTGGACGCGACGAACCGCGCCCTCGACGATCTCGGCGGCTGATCATCCCAGCCCGCCCTGCTCGCGCAACCGGCTCATCCCCTCGAACAGCCGCGACTTCACGACCGACTCGGGAAGCTCGACGACCTCGGCGATCTCGCTCCGGCTGAGGCCCTCGGTGTAGCGGAGCCAGAGCACCTCGCGCTGCTCCGGCGACAGACCGTCGAGTACGCCGGGCAGACCGTCGCGGTCTTCCTGCTTGACCATGCGGCTGAGCTGTCCGGTGAGCTGCGCGTCGAGCGCCGAGCTTGGCGGCAGGCCCTGCTCGTCGCTTCGACGCTGGCGGCGCCTGAGCATGTCGATGCAGTGGTGCCGCGCGATGCGGTACAGCCAGGCTCGGAAGTTGTCCGGCACCTGGGTCGCCTTCAGCACGCGGAACATGACCTCCTGGACGGCGTCCTCGGCCTCGTCGATCCGGTCGAGGTAGCCCCGGCAGAAGCGACGGAGGGCGTCGCGGTAGAGCCGGTCCAGCAGGACCCCCGCCTCCGTGTCACCCTTGCGGAGACGGAGGATGAGGGTCGCGGTCAGCTCGTCCTGCATCTCCTCCGGTTCGGTCCGTGACGTGCTCATCCGTACTGCTCCCCAAAGGGCTCCGCTTCCCGAGGGTAGACGACGGCCCGGCGGCGGCGGCGGTGGGATTCTGGCAAAAACGTTCCAACTCGAACAAAACCACCACCGGCGCGGGTTGCCCCGCAGAGAATCACCTCTGGAGACGCCCCAATGCCAAGCGTTCGTTGCGTCCACAGATCCCGTGTCCGCGTGATCCTGGGCATCCTGCTGCTGGTCGGGACGGGCCTCGGGCAGAGCCGCCCGGTGCGCGGCATCAAGGACCAGCCGGCCCCGAGCTGGGGCGTCACGAACTGGCACAACCTGCCCGCGGGCTCCACGTCCCTGGACGTCACGGATTTCCGCGGAAAGGTCGTCTACCTCTACTGCTTCCAGTCGTGGTGCCCGGGCTGCCACCGCAGCGGCTTCCCGACGCTCACCGCCATGATCGAGCGGTACGCCGATGCCGACGACGTCGCGTTCGTCGCCGTGCAGACGGTCTTCGAGGGCTACGGGACCAACACCCCCGCGGCGGCGCGCCGGACCGCGCGACAGTACGACCTGAAGATCCCCGTCGGACATGACGGCACCAAGGGCCGCCGCTCGGTCCTCATGGGGCGCTACCGCACCGGCGGCACGCCCTGGACGGTGATCATCGACAAGACCGGCCGCGTCCGCTTCAACGACTTCCACGCGAACGTGGCGGCGGCGAGCGCTCTCGTCGACCGGCTCCGCGCCGAGCCCGCGCCGAAGCGAGAGACGGTGCCGAAGCGAGAGACGGTTGCGCCGCTCCCGGCCGGTCGGGGCGGCCAGGACATCATCGGAACGAAGCTCCCCACCCTGCGCTTCGACGAGTGGATCACCCCCGCGAAGTCCGGGACCGGGAAGCCGCGCAAGCCGCGCCCTGGCGACGTCACGCTCTACCGTTGGTGGACGAACTCCTGCCCGCACTGCGAGAAGAGCCTGCCCGCCTTCGAGAAGCTGCGGACGACGTTCGAGCCGGGCGGTCTTCGTGTCGTGGCGGTGTACCACCCCAAACCCCCGCGCGAGGTGTCGGGCGGCACCATTCGCGCCGCCGCGGCCGAGCGCGGGTTCCACGGCGTGGTCGCCGTGGACCAGGACTGGTCGGAGCTGAAGCGCTTCTACCTGCGCCCGGACCGTCGCCGGCCCGCCACGAGCATTGCGGTGCTCGTGGACCGAGCGGGCGTCGTGCGCTTCGTGCACCCCGGGCCGGTGCTGTTCCCGTCGGACGATCCGAAGTTCGCGCAGGAGAACGCGGACTACGCGCTCCTCGAGGAGGCAGTCCGGGCAGTGCTGGCCGAGAAGACGCCGTGACCGGTGTTACGGGAAGGGGTTCCGCAACACCACGTCCGCGCGTTCGCGCAGACGGTCGCGGAACCAGTACTTGTGCCATGCGCCGAACATGATCAGGACGCGCGTCCGCTCCCCGGTGTGCGCGTCCAGCGCAGCGGCGATCAGCGCGTAGTGAGCGGCGTTGATGTTGCTCCAGCCACCCGGCCCGAGATCATCGTTGAAGAGCCGGTCATACGGTTCGAGCCCGGTGCGGACGATCTGGTCGTAGGCGTCGGTGTGGATCCAGCGCGGATCGTCGTCGGCCCCCCCCTCCCGGATGCGTTCCTCGGCGAGGTCGATCGCCTCCCGGTACGCGCGGAAGTCATCCGGCCGCGAGATCTCGAACTCATGGAGGCGCGCGCGACGACGGTCGGACATCTCCATCGTCCACGCGGCGCAGGGTACGATCTCGAACCGCAACTCCCCGGTCAGCGGGAAGAGCGCGTCGGTGTACTCGGGGAAGTGCGACACCCGTGGCTCGTCGACCTCACGGTCTTCGTCGAACTCGGCGAGGGCAACCGCGAGCCGATCGGGCGGAATCTCGCAGAGCACGTAATCGGGCTGGAGCCGCCGGATCGCGTCCTTGATCTGGGCGATGCCGTAGCGATCGCTGTCGGTGTGCCGGCCGTGGATCATCCCCATCACGTAGACCTCCTGGCGCGCTGCGCACCCGGTCAGCGTGGCGAGGACGACGAAGGCGATCGGGACGAGGACATGGCGCAATGGCATGGCGAGGCTCCGGGAGCGGGCAGGATACCGGGAGCGCGGCGCGCCAGGAACCGGCGCGGTTTCGACGCGCTCCGTCGGATGCGCTCACACGGCCGGTAGGATTCGCCCGTGGTCTCCCGAGCGCTCATGAACTGCACGCGGCTGGAGTTGCTCCTGCGCCGAAGTCTCCCCGGCCTCACGGGAGCGGCCGGCGGTTGGAGGGCGGAGGTCGACGGCACCCTCGTCTACGTGATCGCCGACGAGACGCACGACCGCATGCGTCTCATGGTGCCCGTGACCGAGGTCGACCTGGACGACCCGGAACTCCTCTGGACGCTGTTGTGCGCGAACTTCGACCGGGCGCTCGACGCTACCTACGCCGTGCACGACGGCCTGCTGTGGACCGTGTTCGTGCATCGCCTGAGCTGGCTCACCGAGGCGGAGCTGAACGACGCCCTCGCGCAGGTGCTCACGCTTGCACGCAACACGGGGACGTCGTTCAGCAGCAGCGATCTCGTCTTCGGTGGACAGTGACCGCGGTCAGGCGGCCTTCGTCTTGGTGGTGCGCCGGTTGCGCCCCACGGTGCGTTGCTCCGGCGTCGCGCGACGCGCCCGCTCGGAGCCCAACCGCTCGATCAGCTCGCTCGGCTCGCAGGCCCACAGGTCGGCGCCGATTTCCTCGGCGAGGCCCTCAGCGCGGTTGAACACACCGCCGCCGACGACGATCTGCATCTCGGGGCACGCACCGATGCTGCGAATGTGATCGATGAGCTGGCGGATGTTCGGCGCGTCGCCCGG
This sequence comes from Planctomycetota bacterium, assembly GCA_024226535.1. Taxonomy (GTDB): domain Bacteria; phylum Planctomycetota; class Phycisphaerae; order Phycisphaerales; family SM1A02; genus JAAELP01. Next base: position 7,222 of record JAAELP010000506.1, read on the forward strand.
GGCGGAGCCGAACATGAGCAGCGTCTGCGGTCGGTGGACGCCGACCTCCTCGAGGATCTCGTCGTTCGCGACACCGCCGCCGCTGAAGAAGACCTCGTAGCCGTCGGCCTCGAGCAGGTCCGCGGCAAGCTGCGCGGCGAGGTCGTCGACCTCGCGGTCACCGCAGAACATCAGGATCTTGTGCTCGCGCCGCGCCTTCTGCTCGTACCGGGCCTGGGCCTGGTCGACGAGCGACCGCAGCAGACGCGTCGCGTAATGATGCGCCAGCGTCGTGAGCTGGTCGGCGCGGAAGAGCTGGTTGATCATCTCCAGGGCGGGCCAGAAGACGCGGTTGGCCAGCTCCTCGGCGGGCAGGCTCGCCAGTTGCGTCTCCATCACGATCCCGCGGGCGCAGGCCCGGTCACCGGCCGTGAGGGCCTGGAAGAGACGTTCAACGATGATTTCCTCGTTCACCTGTAGGGCTCCATTGGTGCGAAACGGCGGAGGAGGTCCCCTGCCACGCGTAGGGATGAGACGGCCGGTCCATCCGGCCACGCGCGGGGCTCCCCGCGATGGGGGGTTCATCGTGTGTCTCGGGGGGATCGTTGGAGAATCCCACGCACGGCATCTCGACGGGGGCCTATCGGACACGAACAGACCGAATCCGGGCACAACCTGCGCGATCGCTGTCCGATAAGGCCGGCGCAACGGCCCACGTGATCGGACCTCGCGACCGCGCCACGGCGGCCCGGTGCACGGCGCGGCCGGTAAAGCCGGGATTTCCGCTTCACAGGCCCCGCTTTGCGCGCATAGTCGTAAGCGGAGGGTATTCCGGAGGTTATGACGGCGCTTGGCGCGCTCCGGAGGGGCGCGGCGCCGGGCATGGTCGATCCACGCGCGCGTGAGATCGGGACTCCGGACAAGTCTGCGGAGGCGGAATCATGGATGTCCATCGCGCGCTCCTTCGGAGCGGCCTTGTGGCCTTGGTGCTGTTCGCGTGCCTGTTCGGGTCGAGGACCGCGACAGCGGCGCCCGGCACGAACGGCCCCGGCCCCGTCGTCTGCCAGGCGGGGCAGATCCCCGAGGGCGAGCCGGTGTGCCACGACGGGTACGTCGACGACTACAACGGCGGGTACAACTCGGAGCCGCCGGTCTTTCAGGACATGCCGTGCAACGAGGTGATCTGCGGCACGATGGGCACGTACGTCACCGACGGTGTCACGCTTCGCGACACCGATTGGTACCGCATCGAGCTTACGGAGTGGTCGCTGGTCACGTGGACCGGATGGTCGCTGAGCCACTCCGTGGCGATCACGACGCTGGACGCCGCCGGCAACGTGGTGGGCGCGTTCGGGACGAGCGTGCCGGGCGTCCCCGTCGTCGTCTCGAACCTGCTCGCCCCCGGCACATGGTTGCTGTTCATCTCCAGCGCCGAGTTCGCGGGGGTCCCGTGCGAGACCCCCTACATCGCCACGATCGACTGTGTCGCGCAGGAGCCCGTAACCGGGGCGTGCTGCCATGACGACGGGACCTGCGTGGACGCGCCGAGCCATGCCGCGTGCGTGGCCGCCGGCGGCACGTGGAACGGTCTCGATACCGAGTGCGCGACGATGACCTGCCCCGGCGGCGCGTGCTGTCTCGACGACGGCTCGTGCGCCGACGTGGCCACGGCCGCCGCGTGCACCGGGCTTGGCGGTACATGGAACGGAGCCGAGACCGAGTGCGCGACGGTCACCTGCCCCGGCGGGGCGTGCTGTCTCGACGACGGCTCGTGCGCCGACGAGGCGACAGCCGTCGCCTGTGCCGGACTTGGCGGCACGTGGAGCGGCGCCGGCACCGAGTGCGCGACGGTTGCCTGCCCCGGCGGGGCGTGCTGTCTCGACGACGGCTCGTGCTCCGACGAGGCGACGGCCGCCGCCTGCGCCGCCCTTGGCGGCAC
>JAAELP010000507.1 GCA_024226535.1 Planctomycetota bacterium
GCCTGTGCTTCCTGCACATCGGGTGGGAGGCCCGAGGCACCGGCTGGGCGCGCGGCGTGACCGAGGAGCAATGGGCGGTGTTCGAGGTGAACCTCACCGAGGCCGTGACGCACCTCTCCCGGGCGTGGGAGATCGACCCGACGTGCCCGGAGCCCGCGGTGGCGATGATGTCCATCGGTCGCGCCGGTCACCTGCCGCCCGACGAGGACATGTGGCTCTGGTTCGAACGGGCACGGGCCGCACAGTTCGACTGGATGCCGGCCTATGACCAGATGCTCGAACGACTGCGCCCGCGCTGGGGCGGCAGCCTCGACGAGATGTACGCGTTCGGCATGGCCTGTATGAACACGGAGCGCTACGACACGATGGTGCCGTTCATGCTGGTGACCACCATCGTCGACATTGGCACGGATGCGGAGTCATTCTCGTTCCTGGAGGATCCCGGGATCTACCCGTCCGCCCGGGAGGTCGTCGATCGGTACGTCGAGCGCCCCGATCGTTCCGGCGTGCGCGGGTGGTTCGCATCGACGGGCGCCGCGATCGCCTGGGCCGCGGGACAACACGAAGACTGCCTGCGCTACCTCGAGCTCGTGGAGTTCAAGCCGTTCACGAGCCGGCTGAAGGTGTTCGACACGACGCCGCGCGAGGTCATCGACGACGCGGTGCTGTACGGAAGCCGCATCGGTCCCGCCGTGCTCCGGGCCGAGGAGGCGATCGACGCCGGCGACGTGGCGGCGGGCATGCGCGGCTACGAGGAAGCTCTGGAGGTGGCCGGGGACGACGAGCGCATTGCGGGCATCGTGCGCGACCGCATCGTGGCGACGGAGCTTCTCCGCGGTTTCATGGCCGGCGACTGGGTGCCCCTGCGCTTCCGGCCGGGACTCCCAGGCTGGCGTGTCGTCGAAGGAGTGTGGCAGGAGATCTCCGAGACGGCGATCCTGGCCGGTCCGAACTCCGACGGGCTGAAGCTCCTGTGCCTCACCCCGTTCGGTCGGCGCTTCGAGATGCGCGGCGTCATCGACCTGCGTGGGCTCGAGAAGGCGCGGGGACGCCGGCTCAACGCGGGTGTGTACTTCGCTTACGCGCCGGAGCGCACGCGGTACACCTGGCAGACGCTCCTGCTGTACAGGCCGTCCGACTGGAGCCAGGTGGGGCCGCGTCTGGATTGGCGGCGCGCCGAGCGATTCCAGCTCCCACGGAAGAAACACCACCGCTACGAGTTCCACCTCCAGGTCTGGGACAGCGAGGTCATCGTCACCGTGGACGGCGAGGTCGTGTGCACGGGGACGCTCGGCGACGACGGTGAGGATCGGCCGCTGGGTGATCTCATCGGGCTCGGCGGTGCGTACGCGGAGATGTGCGGCTTCGCGCGTTTCGAGGACTTCGCGATTCGACGGCTGGCGGGACGACCGGAAACGACGGGGACAGATCCATGACCCAGCGCCGGCGAGAACGGCATCGACGCGCCTCCTCGAACACGAACGTCCTCACCGCGCTCGGCGTGCTCGTCCTGGCCTCAGGCTTCATGGCGTACGGCCTCTTTCAGGCGCACCGCGAGCGTGCGCGTGCCGACGAGGCGATACGCGAATCCCAGCGCGCCGACGAGGCGATACGCGAATCCCAGCGCGCCGACGACGACCGGATCCGCCAGCTCGAGAAGATGCAGACGGGCATCGAAGCCGCCCTCCGCGAGCGCGGCGCCGACACCGCCGAATCCGCCGCGCTCCGCACCCAGGTCGCCGAGCTCACCGAGGAGCTCGAGAAGACGAAGTCAAGCCTGAAGGACGAGCGGAAGCGATCCCGGGATCGCCGCTCCAGCATGTCCAAGCGGATCAAGACCGCCGAAGAGCTCGCCGAGATCCAGACGAAGCTGTTCACGGGGGTCGTGGACCGTGCGCAACGGGCTCGCATGGAGGACGAGGAACTCGAGCCAGCGGATCTCGTTGAGAGCGTCACCCGCGCGATGCTGCCTCGACGCAACGACAAGCGAGACTCGCTCGCCGTCGCGTCGGCGAACCACGTCGTCGGGAAGACCTACCGCTGTCTGCGTGTCTGCGACAAGGGCGAGCAGCATCTCCGCGCTGCCTACGGGCTGCGCAGGAAACACCTCGGCGCCGCCCACGAGGACACGCTCGACACGATGCGAGAGCTCGCCACGGCCACGGCCGAGGTGGGCCGTTGGGGCGATGCGATCGAGATGCAGCGAGCGCTCGTGGAGCACCACGCGGAGGCCGGTAAGCAGAACCGGGTCGACTCCTCGGGAGAGCAACTCGGCTTCTTCCTGCGACTCGCCGGTCGATACGATGAGGCGATCGCGATCGACGCCGAACGCCTCGAGCGGCTGCGCGCCAAGGAGAAGTCCTCGCTCTCGGACCGGATGCTGATCTCGCGGATCGCCGAGCGCCAGCTGGAGGCGGGCAAGCCCGAAGATGCGGAGCCCCTGTATCGCGAAGTGCTCGAGTCTTACGAAGCCTCGGACGGCGCCGACGCCTCCGGCGCGTTCAGCGCGCGATGCGGTCTTGCCCTGGCGCTCCATCGTCAGGGGCGTCTCGACGAGGCCCAGCCGCACTACGCGACCCTCTCCGCCACCGCTCGCTTCATGCGCCGCATCGACCGGCCGTACACCTCGGCCATGTACGGCGAGTACCTCATGGAGCGCGGCGAATACGAGGAAGCCGAGCCGTACCTGAAGGGACGCTTCGATCGGTACGGCAAGATCCGGTACCCCGGCGGCACGCTCGTGACCGAGCTTGCGCGTCGTCGGCTCGTCGCCCTCTACGACGCGTGGGGCAAGACCGAGGAGGCCGATCGCCACCGGCGCGGTCTGATCGGCGCCGATGCCGGTGACGCGCGGTGACGCCGGGTGAGTTGGACTAGAATGGGGCCACCGGGCGTTTAGCTCAGTTGGCTAGAGCACTGCCGTTACGTGGCAGGGGTCACTGGTTCGAGTCCAGTAACGCCCACTTCCCGATGGGACCAGGAGTACTGCGCGGCGGATGACCTACCGCTGCGCCGGCGTCCTGCCGGCTCCGCTACCCGTTGGGATGCTGTGCGCCGGGCGCGCAGGGTGGTCGCGGGGCAGTGCAGCGACGCCGCGTCCTGCGGCTCACTCACGGAGTCCTTGGGCCGCCGAACCCGCGGGCATCCTGCCCGCTCATGCAAGGACGTTCAGACGTGGGTTTGGCTATATGAGGCAGCCCCTCCGGGGCTGCGGGATCGCGCGGCGACCGCCCGCATCCTGCGGGCTCGCGTTTGCACGGTCGGGAGCAAGGCGCATACGCGCGGTCTCACCAATCTGAAGCAAGGCGGGCAGGACGCCCGCCGCCGCGCGCGGTCGC
>JAAELP010000508.1 GCA_024226535.1 Planctomycetota bacterium
CCGGTGGTCGATCGCCCGCAACGGCGCGTAGCGCTGGAAGCTGTGGTACATGACCGCCTGCCCCTGCGTGGCGGTGAGCATGCGGCTGCGCAGGCCGATGAGCCCGCGGGCGGGGATCTCGCACTCCACGTGCATGCGGTCACCGCGTTGCTCCAGCGAGTGGATCTCGCCGCCGCGCGAGCCGAGCAGCTCGAGCACGGGGCCCACGCCGTCGGAGTCGACGTCCACGGTGAGCAGCTCGATCGGCTCGCAGCGGAGACCGTCGATCTCCTTCTCGATGACCTGCGGCCGGCCCACGGAAAGCTCGTAGCCCTCGCGCCGCATGTTCTCCAGCAGAATCCCGAGGTGCAGGAGACCGCGGCCGGAGACGCGGAACTCCTCGGCCGTTTCGCCGGGCGCCACGCGGAGCGCGAGGTTCGAGCGCAGCTCGCGGTCGAGGCGGTCGGCGAGCTGTCGCGACGTGACGAACTTGCCTTCCTTACCGGAGAAGGGCGAGTCGTTGATCCGGAACAGCATGTGCATCGTCGGCTCGTCCACCGCGACCCGCGCGATCGGGTGCGGTTCGTCCGGACACGCGATGGTGTCGCCGATCTCGAAGTCGCCGATGCCCTCCACGGCGCACAGGTCGCCGACCTGGACGATGTCCGCCGGCGCACGACCGAGGTCCTTGAACCGGTAGACCTTCTGCGCCCGGGCCGCGCGGTGCGTGCCGTCGGAGTGACAGATGGTGACGGCCTGGCCGGAGGTGATCGCGCCGGCGTAGACACGCCCGATCGCGATCCGTCCCACGTACGGGGAGTAGTCGAGCGTCGTGATGAGCATCTGGAGAGGCACGTCTGCGTACCCGACCGGCGAGGGCAGCTCCGCGGCGATCGAGTTCAGCAGCGGCGTCATGTCGCCGCCGCCGGCGGCATGGTCGGTCGCGGCCCAGCCGTCCCGACCCGACGCATAGATCGTCGTGAAGTCGAGCCGCTCGTCGCTCGCCTCCAGCGCGACGAGCAGGTCGAAGACCTCGTCCACGACGGCGTCGCACCGCGCGTCGGGCCGGTCGCACTTGTTGACGACGACGATCAGCGGCAGGTCCAGCTCCAGCGCCTTGCCGAGCACGAACCGCGTCTGCGGCATTGGACCCTCGAACGCGTCCACGAGCAGCAGCACGCCGTCGGCCATCTTGAGCACGCGCTCGACCTCGCCACCGAAGTCGGCGTGCCCGGGCGTGTCGATGAGGTTGATGCGGAAGGTCTCGCCCGCGTGGGGGCCGTCGGCGGGGCGATAGGTGATCGCGCAGTTCTTCGAGAAGATGGTGATGCCGCGCTCGCGCTCCAGCGGATCGGAGTCCAGGATGCAGTCCTCGTCTCCCTCGCCGCGATCGAGGGCGCCGCAACTGGAGAGCATGGCGTCCACGAGCGTGGTCTTGCCGTGGTCGACGTGGGCGATGATCGCCACGTTCCGGAGG
>JAAELP010000509.1 GCA_024226535.1 Planctomycetota bacterium
CTGCTCAATCCCCGGGAGGTCCCCGCGGCATTCGACCACCCGAAGGACCTGGACGAGCTCGAGAAGGCGGTCGCGGAAGGAACGGCCAAGGTGTGCCGGCGGGATTGGCATCTGGCTCGGCTGTGGCTGGGGCCGACCGGCGGAGGGCCGGTCGTCGGGCGGGGTGCTACACGCAGGCGTTCGTTGCACCCGCCGTTCCAGGGCCACAAACGGCTGCTGAAGGCCAAGGCAGGCGAGCAACTGGAGGTCGCCGCCCCGGCGATGTTCGTCGGACGTCGGCGCGAGTTGCAGCGTGCGTTAGTGACCCTGCGTGATCGTGAGCGTGCGGGCGTACTGCTGCACGGCATGGGACGGCTGGGCAAGTCGAGCCTGGCGGCGCGGATCGCCGACCGTCGGAGTGATCTGCGATTCGCGGTCGTGTTCAAGAGCTACGACGCCGTCAGCGTGCTCGAAGCCGTTCAGGATGCGATGGGTCGCGCGCCGAGGACGACCGAGGCCCAGCGGACGGCAATGGCGGAGGTCGAAGACATCATCAAGCGCGGCATGGACACCGTGCGAGATCAGCCCGAGGAGCTGGAGCGGGTGCTGCTCGATCTTCTCAATGGTCCCTGCCGTGACGCGACGGACGGCCGGGCTTTCCTGCTTCTGGCAGACGATCTGGAACGCGTGCTCGTGAAGGGCGACGCGGGCGGTCGGCACACAGTCAGTCATGAGCATCTACCCGTCGTGCGGGCGATCCTGCGTGCGTTCGAGCGCTCCACTGGCGACGGCCGTCTCCTCGTCACCAGTCGTTACCGCTTCACTCTTCCCGATGGTCCGCAGCAGACCCAATTGGCTGACGTACTCGAGCCGATCCAGCTCGCTCCATTCCACGATGCCGCTCAGCGGAAGCTCACCCTGCGTCAGGTGGTGGAGAGTCGGGTGGCCAGTATCACCGAGGATGAGCGCGCGGCTCGCTTGAAGCTGGCAGATCGTGCTCAGCAGCTCTCGCGCGGCAATCCCGGTCTGCACGACCTGCTGGGCCTGAAGCTGGCGCTCAACGATGCGGTTCCGGTCTCGGTGGCCGAGGGTGTCCTGGACGAGGTCGAGGCGTACTTTGAGCGTGGTGATGCTCCGCAGGACGAAGCGGCTCGAGCCTTCGTGGAGAACCTCGCGCTCGATCAGCTGATCGATCTTGCCGGTCCCGAAGGTCATGCGCTGCTCCGGAAGCTGACGATCTTCGAGGTCGCGGTGCCGGAGGCGACCGTGGATGTCCTGGCTGGTCACGCGGACGGCGGACGTCACCTGCAGGATCTGGGCCTCCTGGACCCAGCGCCGGACCTGTTCGATCCTCGGGCTCAGGCCTTCCAGGCAAACCGTCTCGGACAGGGGCGTCTGGAGCCGCTGAGCGAAACGGAAATGACCGACACTGCCAGGACGGTGATAGGCGAGCTGTTCGAAGCGTGGGGTGGATTGGAAGGACGGAAGCATCGCTCGTACGACGCGAACGTCGAGCTGACCAGGCTGGGCCTGATCGCGCGGGATGCCGGTGTCGTACAGGCCTGCGCCGCTGACGCGGTACGCGCGCTCTTGAAACGGAATGCTCAATTGGCCGCATCGGTCGGAGCAGAGGTCGTATCGCTGCTGGAGGACGAGGAGGTCGTGGTCCCCTTGGAGCTTCGCGGCGTCGTTGCCTCGAGTCTTGCCACAGCAGGTGCGGGTGAAGCAGCGGGATCGATGCTCGATGCGGGTGCCTCCGATCTCGAGCGTCTGGCCACAACAGCAGAACCGGGTGACGACGAGGTGGGTGTGTATCTCTTCGAACTGGGCAGCCGGCAAAAGAGCACGGGCCGGTTCGAGGAGGCGAGGCGAACGTTTGAGAGACTCGGCGATCACATGCGCGATCGACCCAGAGAGGTCGCGATCACCAAGGGCAAGATCGCGGACATCCTCGAGGCGCGAGGCGAGCTGGACGAGGCGCTGCGGATACGACGCGAGGAGCAGCTGCCGGTCTACGAGCGGCTCGGGGACGTACGTTCGGTCGCGGTCACCAAGGGCAAGATTGCGGACGTCCTCGAGGCGCGAGGCGAGCCGGACGAGGCGCTGCGGATCCGACGCGAGGAGCAGTTGCCGGTCTACGAGCGGCTCGGGGACGTACGTGAAGTCGCCGCACTCAAGCAGCGTCTCGCCTTCAGCTGTCTACGCTTGAACGACACTGACGCGTTTCGACGTCTCCAGTGCGAGCGGCTCGAGGCGAATCGAACGCTTGGCGACGCCGATGGCATCGCGTCGGCACTCTGGGATCTTGCGCAGCTCGATCTCCAGGAGAAGAAGTACGAGGACGCGGCGCCTCGCATACAGGAAGCCTTTCCAATCCTCGTCAAGCTCGCGAGGCCTGATGGCATCGCCGTCGTCGGACCTCGCTTCGCTCAGTTCGCCGCGGCAGCCGGGCAAATCGACGTTGCGGACCAGGTGCTCGAGATATCCGAGCAGGCGGCCGCGAAGATAGAGCAACCCGAACTGCTGGAGCAGATCCGGGCATTGCGGTCCCAGATCCACGAGCACGCCGCGCGAGAGGAACAGCCGTGAACAGTCTCTTCTCGTTCCCGAGGGACGACGTCATCACGCCGCTCCGTCATACTTCGGACGCGGATGATGGAACGACCCTGAGGCGCGACGCGGGCCATCGCGCTCGCCGTGATGGGGCGGACGATCAGCCGACGTTCAGGGTGGAAAGTGACCAGAGCCCCGATCCGCATGATCAGTTCATGGTGTTCCAACTCGGCTCGCAGGCGGCGGGTCCCGCCGTGCTTGATACGACTGAGGTGGAGCCGGCGCTTGATGGAAGTGACGACGCTCCAGATGTTCTGATGCGACTCGAGATGTTGTCGTTCAATCTGGGCGCGAACGAAGACATCGATTCCCAAACACGCGCCACGATGCGTCTCAACGTCGGCAAGGACGAGAGCTCGTCCAACAAGCTCTTTGACACGGCGTTCTGGTCAGTCGCGGCCGGATTGTCTCTCTATGACACCGCTACGGGGAAGGCGCCCGAGCCCAAGCTGCTCAAGTCGGACATCTCGAGGGCGTTCGGAAACCGGCCGATCGAAGTGCCCGGCGGGCTCGGACGGCTGAGCTTCCAAGTGGTGAAGCACAAGGAGCAGCCCTGGTGGAAGCGGGCGTTCGGATTCCTCCAGAGTCGAACCGCCGAGCACCTCATCGCGCTGCTCGGCTTCCCCGCGATCACCCATCAGGCGATCGACTTGCTGGACGAGCTGATGAACCGCGTGGCGGACGCGGAGCCCGAACCGCTCTTCAAGAGCGTCCCGATGCGTCTGGCTCTGAGCAGCTATGCCCGCGAGAGCTTCACGGGGGGGAACGAACGCATCAGGATGGGCTGCCTCAAGCCCGGCGTGTGCGTCTTCGTGCGATCATCCCACTACGGCGTGCTCAAGTCGGCGGATGTCGGCTACTTCCCGGCCGTAAGCAAGCTGGCTCCGCTTCATGTGTCGCCGGACGATGTGTACGCGGGGCGTTATGACGATCCGTTGCGGGACGTAACCTATGCGCTCTTCAGGATCAAGATGAAGGAAGCGACGCTGGATCCGGGGTTTCGGTTTCCGTAGTACCGTCGCTTGTGGATGCGCGGCTATTCGCTCCGGCCGAACGGTCTTTGGTGCTTCATTACAAGTCCGTCTGCCCGACCGTCATCTCCACCGCCGGCGCGTCCTGACCCTCCACGTGCAGCTTCTTCGCGCGGACGGATGACCAGTCGTCGATCCGCGTGTCCGGGGCGCCCGGGCCGGCGTGCACGCGGAGCAGGCGGTAGGTGTTGTCGCGCTGGGCCGGCAGATAGCCCGCGTCGCGGACGAGGCGGCAGATGAGCGGCTCGCTGAGACAGTACGTCGTGCCGGCGGCGCTCACGACGTTCTCCTCCATCATGACCGAGCCCATGTCGTTGGCGCCGTAGTGCAGAGCGACCTGACCGATGTTCGGCCCCATCGTCACCCAGCTTGCGCCGATCGAGTAGATGTTGTCGAGGTAGAGGCGGCTCAGCGCCTGCGTACGCAGGTACCCGCTCGCGCCGACCATCCGGACACGCCGCCCGAACTCCGCGTGGGCGGAGCGCTCGCCGGTGCCGTCGAGCCGCGCGACGACGTCGCCGGGGAACGGCGCGAGGAGATCGTCGTCCGGTCCCTCGCCCCATTCACGGGCGCGCCCGAGCGGCGTGTTCTCGCGCTGGAAGGGCCACGAGATGAACGCCATGTAGCGGCCGCCGCCGGATGCGGCGAGATCGGCGATCGCGTCGTCCTGCCAGCGCCGCACGAGGTCCATGTGGTGGATCCGGTCCGCGACGCCCTCGATGTGACCGAACATCATCGTGGCCGACGTGTTCATGCCCAGCTCGTGGGCGACGCGCATGGTGGTCAGCCACGCCTCGGCGTCGCACTTGCCGAGCCCGATCTTGCGGCGCACCGGCGCGGCGAAGATCTCGCCGCCGCCACCGGGGATCGAGTCCAGCCCGGCATCCTGGAGACGCGTCATCACCCAGCGAAGCTGCTCGGCCAGCGAGGCGCCCGGGGGATCGAAGAACCGGATGAACTCGATGAACTCCGGCGGGCTGAACGCGTGCACGTGCACGCGCGGGAAGCGCTCCTTGATCTGCCCGAGCAGATCGAGGTACCAGTCCAGCGGCAGGGCGGGGTTCATGCCGCCCTGCATGAGGATCTGCGTGCCGCCGATGTCCACGAGCTCGCGCACCTTCTCGAGCAGGACCTCGGGCTCGAGCGTGTACGCGTCGTCCTCGTGCCCGTCCCGGCGGAACGCACAGAACGTGCACTTGGCCGTGCACACGTTCGTGTAGTTGATGTTGCGGTCGATCACGTACGTCCGGATCGTGTCGCCGTGCAGCACGCGGCACCGGGCGTTCGCCCAGCGTCCCAGCTCCTGGATCGGCATCTCGTGGTAGAGCCGCAGCGCCTGTTCGCGGGTCACGCGGAGCGCGCCGGCCACGACGTCCTCGAGGACGCGGGCGTCGAGGATGTCGGCTTCGGGAGCTGAGCGGGGAGGCATGGTCTGTTCGTCACGTCCGGCTCCAGACCGCACAAACCGCACGACCGGGGCAGACCGAGCGGTCATCATAGAGCGGCCACCGTCGACGATCGAGCCCGCCAGCCTCGGCTCAGGGTGGTCCGCCGTCCGGTCGATCTCTCAATACACGATGGCACCTCTGGACGAGTCGTCGCTGACCGGGAGCCCTTCCGGCTCCCCGCTGACGCACATACCGTCTGTGTCGCTCGCACTTGGGCGGCTGCGGTTTGGCGTGGTCCTATGCGCGTGGCTCCTGGGCGTGGCCCTCACCATCCAGCTTGTGGTCTGGGGCCTGACGACGTTCACGCAGCTTCGGTGGACGGAGATCAGGGTCCAGGACCAGCCGCCGATCATCGTGCAGCGCGAGACGCGGCTGCGACGGTTGCACATGCTCGACGACGGTGTCACGGACTCGCCGCACCAGGAGGCCGTCGATCCGAATCGTGTCCCGTCTCGCTTCAACAGCATCTTCGCCACGGCGACCGCGCTGGCGGGTGGCATCGGGATCATCGGGTGCCTGGTGCTGATCCCACTTCTCGGACTCGGCGTGGTGCTCGCGGCAAGCTCCGCGACCAACGGTGTCGAGCGCGCCGTCTCGGCGATGGGCTGGGCGCTGGCCGCGGTGCTCCTGTCGTTGCCGCTGGGGAAGCTCATCGGCCTGCCGTGGGACGACGGTGCGCTGTGGTCGTACGCGTCGCTCTGCGCCGCGGTCGATGGCGTCGACGGCGCGGCCGGCGTGCTCGACGGTTCGACGTCCGACAAGGCGGCGTTCTTCGCGCAGTACCTGCTGCTGCCCGTGGTCTGCATCGCGAGCCTGCTGCTCGCCGGCACGATGTTCAGCTCCGGCGTGGAGGCGGGCATGATGCGACGCGAGGCCCTCGCGCTCGACGAGACGCTCGAGCTGGAGGCGGCGAACGTGCAGCCGTCCAGCTTGCACGGTGGCCGCACGGCCGGGGCGCTCCAGCGATCCACCGCCGGCGCCGATACCTCCTCGCCGTCGGTCAAGCAGCTCACGCCGGGCGGCCAGCCGAAGCGACTGATCTGAGCGGCCTTGCCCGCGCGCCCCTCACCCGGCTCGCTGCGCTCGCCGACCTCTCCCCGCGGCGGGGAGAGGTGGGAACCCCTCTCCCTCCGGGAGAGGACAGCCTCGCGCAGCGAGGCAGGTGAGGGCGAACGTCCTTGTGCCCCCGCGCCTACTTCGCCTCGAAACTACGTCGGCTGGTGCCTTGCGGCCCGATCCCGGCGCGAACGCGTGCGCCGCAGCGTGGGCAGCGGCCCTCGTATGCGGTCTCGGACCGGTTGCGGTAGAGCCTGCCGTACTGGTGACAGCAGCGGAACCAGATGGAGAGGAACGGGCGCTTCGGGCCGGGCTTCATGTCCGATCTATCGGCACGCCGCCTCGATCTGGGCACACGTTTTCGCCGCGTGCGTCAACGCCTCGTCCACGCCGTGCTCCAGCCGCGTCGCCTCGGCCCGGTCGGCGAGTTGCGGAGTGTTGATGCGGACGTTCCACGCCGCGCAACGCACCGCTGCCTCCGCGAGCACCGCGGTCATGGCGAGGTCGCTGGCGAGCATCTTGTTCGACGCCCCGCAGAGGTCGCGGGCGAGATCGAGCAACTCCAGCCCCGCTCCGAGGATCTCCTGCGGGACTGCGATCGCGCCGCGCACCGCGTCCTGAAACTCCTCCCGCCGCCGCGGATCGTCCTCATCGAGACGCCACAGTTCGTTGAGCCGGGCGTACGCCACGGCGTCGGCCTCGGCGAGTTCGACGACGCGGGACTGGAGCGTCTCCAGGGCGGGGCGCACCCGCGCGTGCAGATCGGCGTGCTCGGCCAGCGACTTCCGCCCCTCGGAGTAGGCGAGCACCATGCGGCCCAGCGCCGCCCCCAGCGCCGCGGTGAGCGCCGCCACCGCGCCGCCGCCCGGCGTCGGCGCCTTGGCGGCGATCGAGGAGAGCAGATCGGCGACCGTCGTGCGCTCGGGGTCCATCTCAGTCTCGGATCTCCGCCCCGAACGAATCCCGCATCGCGGCGATGACGGATTCCATTTGGGGATCGACCTCCGCATGACGAAGCGTGCGGTCCGGACAGCGGAAGCGCAGACGCATCGTCAGCGAGCGCGATCCGGCCGGAATCTGGCGGCCGCGGAACGTCGTGATGAAACCGCAGTCCTCCAGGTGGTCCAGCTTCAGCTCGTCGATGCGTTGAGCGATCGTCGCCCATGCGACGGAGTCCGCCACGACGATCGACAGATCGCGCTCGATCGCGGGGAAGCTCGGCAGGGCGTGCGCCACGTTCTCCGGCGGGTACTGCTCGTAGAGCGCGACGAGATCCAGCTCGGCGGCAAGCAGCGGCTCGTCGAGCCCGAAGATCTTCGCGACGTCGGGCGCGAGCCGGCCGAAGACCCCCAGCGTATGTCCGTCCACGCTGGCCTTCGCGCCCGGCGCGAGCCACGCGGTCGTCGTGTCGGGCTCGACCTCGACGCGGGCCGCGTGTCCCCGGAGCACTTCGGCCATACGCTGGATCACGCCACGCACCGGGCGCAGGGCCTCGTCGTCGTCCGGAGCGTCCATGAGCAGGCCGAGACGGATCGCTTCGCCGTGGCCGTCGTCGGTGTCGCGGAAGGTCGCCGCCGCCTCGAAGAGCCGGAGCGGGCCGACGCCGGCGTCCTGGTTGTGCGCCCGCACGCGGAGCAGGCTCGGCATGACCGACGGCTGGAGCACCGGCTCTGCCTTTGCGCGGTCGTCATCGACTCGCAGCGCACGAGTGCCGGCCGGCAGGAACGGCGTCGCCGCCTCGTTGCTGACGAGCGAGTGCGTCACCGTCTCGACGAAGCCCATGCCGACGAGTTCCGAGGAGACCGCCTGGCGGGCAAGCTCCGTCGCCTGCGGCGCCACGACGCGCACCTCCATCGTCTCCTGTACCGGGATCTTCTCGAGCCCGTACATGCGCCCGACCTCTTCGATGAGGTCGATCTCGCGATCGATGTCGAGGCGGTAGACGGGAACGCGGCAGGTGATGTGGTCGCCGGTGCGCGTCGGTTCGTAGCCCAGCCGCGCGAGAACCGCGAGCATGTCATCGTCCGTGACGGGGACGCCGAGGATCTTCCGGCACCGGTCGGGGCGCATCGTGGCGGTGCCCGCCTCGGGGATCGGCGCGCCGTCGTACACCGAACCGTCAAGCAACTCGCCGCCGGCGGTCTCGAGGATCAGCTCTGCGAGCCTCTCCGCCGCCGCGTCGACCTGCCCCGGGTGGACGCCGCGCTCGAACCGGTAGCTCGAGTCGCTGGCGATCGCGAGCCGGCGGCTGCTGTTGCGCACGCAGACGGGGTTGAACGACGCCGCTTCCAGGAGCAGGTCGGTGGTGCCGTCGGAGACCGCCGTCACCGCGCCGCCCTTCACGCCGGCGATCGCCACCGCGCGCCGGGCGTCGGCGATGACGAGGTCGTCCGTCGTCAGCTTCACCTCCGCCTCACCTTCGCCGATCGGCAGGAACGGCTCGCCGGCCTCGGCCATGCGCACGATGATCTCCGGCCCCTCGAGCATGGCGAGGTCGAAGACGTGCGTCGGCTGGCCCATCTCGAAGAGCACGAAGTTCGTCGCGTCCACGACGTTGTTGCGCGGGATGTCGCCCCGCGCCAGCAGCCGGTCGGCGAGCCACGTCGGGGACGGTCCGACCTTGGCGCCCTTGATGATGCGCGCGGTGTAGAGCGGGCAGCGGTCCGGCTCGCGGTTCGTCACGGTGACCACGTCGGAGCTGCGCCCTCCGGAAGTCCGGAGCTTCGGCTGCGGAGCCTTGAGCGTGCGGCCGGTGATCGCGGCGATCTCCCGCGCGAGCCCAACGTGGCTCACGCAATCGCCGCGGTTGGAGGTCATCTCGTAGTCCTGCCGCCGGTCGGTGCCGTCGGAGACCTTCACGTCCTCGCCGTCCTCCAGGGGGAACCCGGCATGCGTGGCGGCCTCCGCCTGCTCCTCTGCGGTGGCGGGCGGGTCGAGGTAGTCGTTGAGCCAGCGAACGCTCGTGTACATCGAGGGGAGGGTATCGGAGGGGGAGGGGGATGGGAAGGACGGGGGCGGACGCGGACGCGGACGCGGAACCGGACGCGGCCTTGCCCTGCGGGCAAGACCACGGCACCCGCACACTCGAGGGGTGCCGTGGTCTTGGCGAAGCCAAGGCCGCGAGGCTCCGGGACACGAACGCGCCGCCGAACGTACACTGGCGGCGTGTTGCGTTGGGTTCTGTTCATCCTCGTGGGCGTGATTGGGCTGGTTGGCGCGGCCGGGTGCGCGAGCGCCGAGCGTGTCGAGGCGGAGCCGGCGGGACCGGTCATCGCGCCGGCGGACTTCTCGCTGGACGCCACGATCCTGCGGGGGCGTGATGCGGACGCGGCGACGGAGGTCGCGCGACGGCCGGGCCGGTACGTCCTCTTCCCCGACGGCTCGCTGCACGCCGCGGCGTGGGAGGGGGTGGGGCCGACCGATCTGCCGCCCCGCTCGCGTACGCTGAGCCGCGAGCAGGTCGACGACCTGTGGCGCGCGGCGACCGCCCTCGGTCTGACCGACCCTGCGCGCGGCACCGATCCGACGAACCTTGCGATGATCGAGCCCCCGCGCGACGGCATGACGAGCCTGCTCGTCTTCTCCGCCCGCGGCCGCCGCTGGCTGGTGCGTCACGACGATCCCGGCCCCGACGATGCCGCGATCCGTGTCGTGCGTCGCCTCGCCCAGCTCGGGTGGGTGAGCGAGCACCCGGATCCGCAGGTCTTCATCATTCCCCGGCGGTATGACCTCGGGCCGGATCCGTACGCGAGGTTCCTGCCGTGACTCGGATCGCGGCGCGCTTCACGACGGCGGTCGCCGCGTTCGTCCTGGCAGTGCTCGCGGGTTGCGCGGTCACCGGTCCCGCGGACACGGGTCCCGACCTGACCGGGGGCCGGACCTGGGAGCTGTACACCGCGCGCGAAGGCGCGATGGCGCGGTACCGGATCGACCCCGACGGCACGCTGCACTTCGGCGGCGGCCGGGACGCGATGGGCGGGCGCTTCTCGTGGTCCGGCCCGCTGACCGCCGCGGAACTCGACGAGCTCGTCGAGCTCATCGATGAGGCGAGCTGGTTCGACGGACCGGAGCCGGTCGGCGATGACAGCGGACGGACCTGGGCGCTCTCCGAGCGGATGGGCATGAAGGTCCGTCGGGTAAGCGTCGAGGGCGACACCGAGAAGCTCCGGGAGGTCTACGATCTCCTGTCGACCGCGTCGCGGCGCCGCTACGGGGATTTCCTGGAGTCGATGCCGAAGGCCGGTAAGCAGTAAGGGTGAGGACGTCATGCCCCGCGGACTGTCGCTCGTTGGCCTGCTCGTTTCGCTCGTGTGCGTGGTGGTTCTGTTCGCCATCGGCATGAACGCGATGAACAAGGCGGTCACCGGCGAGGGCTCGGCCGTCGAGGGCACGGTGCACTCCTTCGAGGACAAGCTCTCCCTGTACGCTCTGCACCAGTCGCTGGTCGTCAACGCCCAGTCGAACAAGGAGCGTTTCATCACGCCCAGCGGCTTGACGGACGGCGGGATCGAGGAAGACACCACCGCGAACCTCTTCTCCGCGATGGTCATGGGGCAGTACATCAAGCCCGAGCAGCTCATCAGCGGCAACGAGTACAGCGGCTACGTCGAGGTCGACCACGACTACGACTACACGCGCCACGACCCCAGCGCCGGGGTCTACTGGGATCCGCGCTTCGAGGCGGATCTCTTCGAGCTTTCGAACGTGTCCTTCGCGCACGTGCCCCTGCTCGGCGAGCGTCGCGATCGGCACTGGCGGTCGAGCCTCGGGGCGCGCTTCCCGATCCTCGGCAACCGTGGTCCCGCCGACGGGGTCGAGAACCCCGAGTCGATGACCTACGGGCGCAACGGCCAGTGGGGCGGTCACCTCGTGTACGGCGACGGTCACATCGAGTTCGTGACGTCGTTCATTGCCTCCGGCACGACCATCGAGCGCGACGGGCAGGTATACGCCGATAACGTGTTCGCGTTGGAGGATGGTCCCGAGGGCGCCGACACGATCCTCGCGTTCACGCTGGGGCTCACGCGCCGGACGGTCGAGCTACAGTGGGACTGAACATCGAAGCGGGGCTGGTAGCTCAGCGGCCCAGAGCCACCGACTCATAATCGGTCAGACGTCGGTTCGAATCCGACCCAGCCCATTGGCCTTTGCCGATCAGTCGAACGGCCTGCTGACGGTGCCGAGGACATCGCCGGGCGACAGCTCGATGTTCGTTCGCAGGTTGAACCCCGTGCTCTGCGGATCGCGCTGGGCGAAGAAGAAGTGCACCGTGTACGTGCTGCCGTCGTTGAGCGACAGGCGGTCCATGGACGCGTACTGGCCCGTGCTCGGCCGCACGCCCCCGATGTCGAGGATCAGCCTGCCGTGGAGGAACATCCACGCTCCGTCGCCGCCCTCGAACTCGAAGAACTGCCCCGCCGACCGGTCGTAGACGAAGTCCGCGGAGAAGGCCAGCGTGTAGTAGTTGTTGTGGGTGTCGCCCTCGTTGCCGAAGAGCTTGTCGTCGATCGGGTGGAAGTCGCTGTCGAGGTACTCGTAGACGCCGGTCACCGGGTCGAGCACGAGCGTCAGGTCGTGGAGCGTCGACTGGTTCACCGCGACGTCGTCGCGGTACCACTCGATGAACGTGTCGTCGGAGGTGATGCTCCCGCAGCCGGAGGGGCCGTTGTTGCCGGCCTTGTCCTCGTAGGGGTTGCCCGCGTTATCGCTCCCGGTGGGCTCGTACAGGTGCGGAGCGATCGGCCGGTTGGCCGAGTCCGTCCACTGGCTGGTGACCTTGTTCCCGGCGATTCCCTCCGTCGGAATGCTGCCACCGCCGCCGAAGTAGGCCGGATCGCTGGCGAGCGTGACGAGGACCACGAGGTCCTGGAAGTCGGCGTCCGGGTCTCCGAGGTCGGAGGTCCCGATCTCGAAGAAGTAGATCGCCTGGTTCTGCCCGAGGGTCACGAGCCCCGTGCTCGCGTCCACGTAGGGGCGGACGTACGGACGCATGGCGCCGTTGTTCCTGAACCCGGGGATGTCCGGAACGGGGTCGCCGTTCTCGAGGACGAGGACGTTCGGCGAACCGTCGCCGGCGTGGGCGGTCTGGTAGGGGTCCCAGTCGATTCCGCTGTTGCTGCTCCCGCTGCCATCCGAGGAGTCATCGCCGCCAACGCTGTCTCCGCTGCCGCTGTCGTTGCTGAAGCTGTCCTCGCTGTCGTCGTCATCGTCGATCCACTGCGCGGCCGTCATCTCGATGATGGTGCCCGGCGTGTACACGGATCCGAGGGTGAAGACCTCGTGGCGCGGGTTGCTCCCGTCGTTCAGGTCGCCGTCCCCGAGGACGTCGTAGTCGAAGGAGCCGAAGGGCTCCAGGTCGACGCCGTCGCGGTGGATCTGAAGCGTGACCGGACCGCCCAGGCCACCCGTGACGTCCACCCCCAGTACGCTCGCCTGCGCCGCGAACGGCTCGCCGGGAATCAGCCCACCGCTGGCCACCCGGAACTCGTCCACGCCGACGAGCAGCACAGGCCGCGCGGCGGCGCCGAGAGACGTTCCGACATGCCCGGCGTAGTGGCCGAAGCCGGACTCGGGTGCCACGTTGAAGTCCGGATGTTCGCGTCGGAGGCCCGCACGATGCTCGTGATCGTGAGCGTGTCCGGGGGCGTGCTCGCCATCATCGTCGGCGGCGCCAGCGTTCCCGGCAGGGTGAACGTGACCGCGGCGGCGGACCCGAGCAGGCCGTACGTGCAGAGAGTAGTCAGGGTCTTGGATCGCATCCGAATCTCCGATCGCATCGCGAGACGAGTTTTCAGTCACCCCGACGATACGATTCGATCTCCGCGGCTCGGTCGCACCGACCCGTTCTTTGCAATTCGACGTTGCCCTCGTGCGCCTTGAGGGATTCGGCGAAGATGGGAAGCGGCCGTGAAGCTGTGCGGGTCGTGCGGGGAGCTTCGTGGGGTGCGGTCGTTATCGGGCGCACGGCGTGGTTGGTCAGCGCACGAAAAGACGGCCGCCGACCACGTCGGCGACCGTCCGTGAACCTGCTGCTGCCGGGCGTCAGTCGAACGGCTTCGTGACGGTGCCGAGGATCTCGCCGCCGCCGAGGACGATGTTCGTCCGGAGGTTGAAGTCGCTGGAGAACGGATCCCGCTGGGCGTAGAAGAAGTGGACGTCGTACGTCTGGCCGTCAACGAGGCTCAGCCGGTCCAGCGACAAGTACTGGGTCGACGCCGATCGCACACCGCCGAGGTCGAGCATCAGCTTGGTGTGGATGAACATCCACGCCCCGTCGCCGCCGGAGAACTCGATGAACTGACCACCGCTCTCGTCGTAGGTGAACTGGGCGTTGAACGCGAGCGTGAAGTAGTTGTTGTGGCTGTCGCCGTCGTTGCCGAGGAGCGCGTCGTCGATGGGATGAAACGCGTTGTCGAGGTACTCGTAGACGCCGGAGACGTTGCGGACGAGCGTCAGTTCCTGGATCGTGGACAGGTTGACGGTGAGTTCGTCCGTGAACCACTGGGCGAACGTGCCGGAGGACGTGATGCCCCCGGTGTCGTCGACGCCGGCGGTGCCGGGCGAGTCGGCGAGCGGGTTGCCGGCATCGTCGGTGCCGAGCGGCACGTACACGTGCGGCGCGATGGGGCGCGCCGCGGAGTCGCGCCACTGGTCCTCGACCTTGTACCCGGCGACGCCGGTCGTCGCCGCGCTGCTGCCGGCGAAGTAGATCGGGTCGCTGGCGAGGCGGACGAGAACGACGAGATCCTGGAAGTCGGCGGCGGGTGAGCCGAGGTCGGTCGTACCCAGCTCGAAGAGGTAGATCGCCTCGTTCGGCGCGAGCGTCATGAAACCCGAGGGAATGTCGATGTACGGCTCGACGAAATCGAGGATCGTGGACTGGTCGGCCATCGCGGGGATGGCGGGAACCGGGTCGCCATCTTTGAGCACGTACACGTACGGCGACGCGTCGCTGGCGTTGACGGTCATGTGCGGCGTGTAGGTGGCCGCGTCCGGCGTGATCTTCGCGTAGATGTTCAGACGCCACGGCAACGAGTTCGTCGTGCCCGACCATGTCGCCTGGAAACCGTCGTCGTCGGCGTCATGGCTGTTCTGACGCGTCTGCCCGCCGAGGATGCTGTGCCTGATGCTCTGGTCGCTCTCGTCCTGGCTGACCGCGAGCCAGTACGTGCCGGCGGGAACCCACGTGGGTGGAATCGCCAGCGTGAACCAGTTCCATCCGGACGGCGAGTCGACCTGCGCCGTCTCCGCCAGCAGCGTTCCCGGCTCGCCCGCTACATCGGTGTAAAGACCGTAGCGGACGGAGTCATTGTCCTCGACGTAGGCGGTGATGTCGGTGATCGTGCCCGACTGTCCGAGCGTTACCTGCGTGGCGAGTTGCTTGCTGTTCGCGGCGGTACTGCTCGTGAGGAACATCGTGTCGTGCCCGAACTCGGTCGCCTCGGCGGTTTCGAGCCAACTCGTGGCCTCCATCTCGATCACCGTGCCCGGGGCGTAGATGTCGTCGGTGGTGAACACGCTGGCCCGGGGGTTCCCCCCGTCGTTGAGGTTGCCGGCCTGATCCACGCTGTGGTCGTACGCGCCGAACGGTTCCAGCAGCGCGGCATCCGCGTGGACACGCACGGTGATCGGCACCGGGTTGCCGCCGGAGGTGATCTCCACCCCGAGGATCGTCGCCTCGGAGGCGAAGGGCTCGCCGGGAACGAGGTCGCCGGCGGTCACCTCGAAGTCGTCCACGGCCTGGACCGGTACCGGACGCCCGTCGTCACCGAGCGACGTCGCGACGTTGCCCGCGTAGTGGCCGAAGCCGCCGGCGGGCACGACGTTGAAGTCCGGGTGACTGGCCTGCAGGTCGCGGATCAGCGTGGTCAGCACGATCTCGTCCGGCGGCGTGGGCGTCGATGCGACGATCGCCGGCACGCTCAGCATCTCCGGCAGCATGAACGAGGCGATGCCGGTCGCGACCAGGAGGCCGCCGGCGATCAGCGTCGTGGGTGTGACTCGTTGCATGTTCTCTCTGCTCCGTTCAATCGAACGGCTTCGTGACGGTGCCGAGGATCTCGCCACCGCCGAGGACGATGTTCGTCCGGAGGTTGAAGTCGCTGGAGAACGGATCCCGCTGGGCGTAGAAGAAGTGGACGTCGTACGTCTGGCCGTCAACGAGGCTCAGCCGGTCCAGCGACAAATACTGGGTCGACGCCGATCGCACACCGCCGAGGTCGAGCATCAGCTTGGTGTGGATGAAGATCCACGCCCCGTCGCCGCCGGAGAACTCGATGAACTGGCCACCGCTCTGGTCGTAGGTGAACTGGGCGTTGAACGCGAGCGTGAAGTGGTGGTTGTGGCTGTCGCCGTCGTTGCCCAGGAGCATGCCGTCGATCGGATGGAACGCGCTGTCGAGGTACTCGTAGACGCCGGAGACGTCGCGAACGAGCGTCAGCTCCTGCACGGTGGACAGGTTGACGGTGAGTTCGTCCGTGAACCACTGGCGGAAGGAGCCGGCGGACGTGATGCCGCCGGTGTCGTTGGCGCCGGCGGTGCCGGGCGAGTCGGCGAGCGCGTTGCCGGCGTTGTCGGTGCCGATCGGCACGTACGCGTGGGGGGCGATGGTCCGCGACGCGGAGTCGCGCCACTGGTCCTTGACCTTGTACCCGGCGACGCCGGTCGTCGCCGCGCTGCTGCCGGCGAAGAAGATCGGGTCGCTGGCGAGGCGGACGAGGACGACGAGGTCCTGGAAGTCCGCCGCGGGGGAGCTGAGATTGGTCGTGCCCAGCTCGAAGAGGTAGATCGCTTCGTTCGGCGCGAGGGTCATGAAGCCCGAGACGATGTCGACGTACGGCTCGACGAAGTCGAGGATCGTGGCCTGGCTCGCCATCGCGGGGATGGCCGGCACCGGGTCACCGTCCTTGAGCACGTACACGTACGGCGACGTTTCGCCGGCGTTCACCGTCATGTGCGGCGCGTACATCGGCCCGGTCTCCGTGAGCGTGGCGTAGATCGACACGCGGTCCGCGCCGCTGCTGGTCGTGCCCGACCAGTTGGATTGGAATCCGTTGGCCTCCGCGTCATAGCCGTTCCGGCGTGTCTGGCCGCCGTTCGATCCGAGCTTGTAAGCCTGCAGGCTGCCGCTCTGGGCGAGGGCGAGCCAATAGGTGCCCGCGGTCACCGGCGTGTCCGGGAGGTCGATCGTGAACCAGTGCCACCCCTCGGTCCCGTCCGCGACGGCCGTCTCGGCGAGCAGGGCGCCCGGTTCGCCGCCCGCGTCTGCGTAGAGCGCGTAGCGGGTGTCCCTGTGCCCCTCATCGCCGTCACCCGAGTTGAGATACGCGGTGATGCTCGAGACCGTGGCGTCGGTCGGGATCGTGATCTGCGTCGCGACTTGGCCGTTGCGGGCGTCGGTCCGGTCGGTGGTGAGGATCGTCTCGTAGCCGACCTTCGGCTCGGCGGCGCTCTCCAGCCAGCTCGTGGCCTCCAAGGCGATCACGGTGCCCGGGGCGTAGATGCTGTCGGTGGTGAACACGCTCGCTCGGGGGTTCCCCCCGTCGTTGACGTCGCCGTCGGTTGCCGAGGTGAAGTCGTACGTGCCGAACGGCTCGAGGAGCGCGGCATCCGCGTGGACGCGCACGGTGATCGGCACGGGGTCGCCGCCGAAGGTGATCTCCGCGCCGAGGATCGTCGCCTCGGAGGCGAAGGGCTCGCCGGGAACGACGCCGCCGGCGGTCACTTCGAAATCGTCCACGGCCTGGATCGGAACGGGCCGCCCGTCGGGGCCGAGCGACGTCGCCACGTTGCCCGCGTAGTGGCCGAAGCCGCCGGCGGGCACGACGTTGAAGTCCGGATGATCGGACTTCAGGTCGCGGATCAGCGTCATGAGCCTGATCTCGTCCGGCGGCGTGGGCGTCGAAGCGACGACTGCGGGAACGCTCAGCTTCGTTGGGAGCAGGAAGGAACCCGCTGCGGCGGCGGCGAGCAGGGCGCCGGTGACGACCGTGGCAATAGACGGAGTGCGCATGCGGGGCTCCTTATCTGCGCGGCATGAATCTGCGCGGCATGGGGGCGAGCCACGACCCTACGAATGGGAGAGCCGGCCTCCAAGCGGCGAGTGCCTTCAACGGGCATCGAGCCGTGGGCTGCCCGTCATGGGCAAAGGGCGAAAGCGGCGCGACTCTCCTGGGGGTCTGTTCCGATCGTGCGCATCATGCCCGCTGCGCGGCCGACGGCATCGATATCGGTCGTCGCTTCCTCTTCTGGTGCCTCGGCGGGCCCCACCACGCGCACCGGCACCGGCGTGACCGCGGGCACCGGCGGCACGTCGATCGCCTCCGGCATCACGAACGAGATGCCGCCGGCCAGGCAGAGCAGGCCGTACGTCGCGATCGTGGTTCCCTTGCGCGGGCGCATCGTGGCCTCCAATCGGGCGCGCGTTCCCCCCCGGATCCGCGCCCAACACTGCGACACTACGATTCGCCACGCCCCGATCGAAGCGGCGTCGGCAGGCTCCGAGCGAGGCGGCGCCGGATGCTCCGGGCGTCCGGCCTGGGCAAGACGTCAACGTGGTTCCCGGTCCCACCGTGGTTATCGGATGCGGTCCTCGGGGCTTTTCCGTACAAGCGCCCTCACGTCCGGTTCCCTTCATGACGATAACCAGCCAGACCGCGCAGACCGTGCAATCGCGCGCCTACCGCGCGCTGGCCGTTTCACTGGAGATCGTGGCGTGTCGCAGAATCCGAGCCAGGCTGGCCTGCTCAACTTGCGAGTACTCGACCCGACCGTGGTCGAGGACCTGTCCAGTGAGCTCAACGAGCTCATCGACCGCGCATCCGGCGCCGCGTCCGCGCTGAACGAGATCATCGCGCAGACCGAGGAAGCGCACGGCGGTGCGCGCTCCACCAGCGGCTCGCTCCAGCAGCGGCTTCAGCTCGGCGCGCGGCTCCTGGAAGCCCTGGAGCGAGAGGGCGCGCGGATCGAACCGCTGCTCGCCCAGTTCACGGCCCGGGCCTCCGAGACCGCCGAGCACCGCGCCCGGCTCGACGAGCAGCTCGACAAGCTCCGCACCGAGCTGAAAGAAGGACTCGAGCAGCTCTCCGGCGAGCGGTTCACGTGTGAGCACTCCTTCAGCCGGCTGCGGGCACAGGTCACGGATCTCACCGAGCAGCTCCGCGCCGGGCTCGACGCCCTCGCCGAGCAGCAGCGGTCATCCCAGGCGGCGAACGACGAACTCGACGGTCAGCGCCGTGCGTTCGAGACCCAGCTCGATTCGGCGACCCGCGCGCAGGAGGAAACGCGCGAGCGCCTCGAGGAACGGGTCGAGACGCTCCAGGCGGAGCTGGAGGCCGCGGTGTCGGCGCTGCGCGCGCAGCGTTCGAGCGCCGAGGCCGGCTCCCAGGCCCTCGACGAACGCGTCGAGGCCGTGCGGGCCGAGATCCGCAGCGCGATGCAGTCGCTCGAGCAGCAGCACCTGGGCAACGAGACGACGACCAGCGCGATCGAGGAGCAGACCCGCGCGTTCAAGGCCATGGCCGGGCGCGCCGCCGCCGATCTCGAAGGTCGCCGCGACACCGCCGAGCGCGCGGTCGAGACGCTCGATAACGGCCTGGAGAAGTTCCAGACCGAGTTCAGCGCAGCCGTCGCCTACCTCGAGACCCGCAAGCGCGAGATCGATCACGCGTCGGCGGCCCTCGACGAGAAGATCGTCGGATTCCATGCACTCACCGACGAAACCCGGTTCGACCTCAGCGAGCAGCGCGAGGCCAACCAGGACACGCACCGGCGGATCGATCCGATCATGGACGACCTCGAACGTCGCAAGGGCGAGTTCGAACGTCTCAGCCAGCAGGTGGAGACGCGGTTCCAGACCACGGCCGACCGTGTCGAGATGGCGTCCCGCGAGCTGGAGTACGCGCGGCGGACGGCGGAGGAGGCGTCCGTCCGCGTGGACTCCCATGTGGCGTCGTCGCAGCACCAGATCGACGCGGCCCTGCGCGACCTCGCCGAGCGCGGGGCGGGCATCGACCGGACGAACCGCGTGACCCGCGCCCGGGTCGCGCAGTCCGTGGCCGACCTGCGGGCGGTCAAGAAGGCCATCGAGGTCTCCGCCGACGAGGTCCAGGAGCAGATGGGCGCGATCCAGCGCCAGGTTCAGGACGCGATGGTCGAGCTTGGCAACGAGCGCACCGAGACCTCCGGTGCGGTCGCCGACTTCCACCAGCATGCCGACGACACCCGCGAGCACGTGGAGACGATCTCGCAGCGCGCGGAGGATCTCCAGAACGAGCTTCGTGAGGCGATCGAATCCTTCTATGACCGCCAGGAGCAGCAGCACCGGACCGCCATGGAGCGGCTCGAGCCGACGCTCGCCGATCTCGAGCGACAGAAGCACGACGTCGCGAAGCTCACGAACGCCGTGGAAGACCGGTTCGCGGAGGCCTCCGAGACGCAGGCCCGCGTCGAGGACGCGCTCACGGACATCAACTCCGGTCGTGACGAGCTCAACCAGGCGTGCGAGCGCCTGGAGCTTCGAGCCTCGGCGTTCCGCGTGCACCTCGACGGCGCCGTCGAGGAGCTTGCCGGCCAGCGCGACGAGGTGGATCTTGCCCGGACGCGTCTCGCCGAGCAGGTCGCCGAGTTCGACACGCGTCTCGACGGCGCGATCGAGAACATCGAGCGTCGCATCGAGGCGACGCGGGCGTCGGCGATGGACCGCGTCGAGATCTCCGTGGCGGAGCTCACGTCGCTGCGCGGGCTCGTGGACGAGTCCGCCCGCGACCTGCACATGGGCATGGAGGATCTCCAGACGCGTCTCGCCGCGGCGGGCACCGACCTCGAGCGTCAGCGCTCGGAGGCCGCGGCGGCGGCCGAAGCGCTCCGGCGGCAGGCAGACGACACGGACGTTCGCATGCAGACGGCGGCGGAGCGGTCCGAGCACATCGAACAGGAGATGCGGGAGATCATCGATCGCCTCGACCAGCGTCACGCGGAGCAGGAGCGGATCGTCGCCGATCGCGTGGAGCCCGCCGCGACCGAGGCGCAGCTCCATGCGCAGAACGCCGCGACCGCCCGCAACGAGGCCGAGCGCTCGCTCCGCGAGCAGCAGGCCCGGATCGAGACGAGCCTCGGGGCGATCGACGTCCGGCGCGAGGAGCTGGCCGAGGTCAGCGATCAGCTCGGCCGGCGGATCGCCGAGTTCAACGGGCGTCTCGACGCCGCGTCCGAGGAGCTGACAGAACGCCGCGACCAGGTCGATCGCACCGGCGCGACCCTCGAGACACGCGTGGCCGACTTCCACGTCCGGCTCGGCGGCGCAATCGGCGAACTTCAGACGCGTATCGAGTCGAGCCAGCGCAGCAGCGAGGTCCGCATCGGCGACGCGCTCAGCGAGCTGGACGACATGCGCGAGTCCGCGAGCGACGCGACGAACCTCCTTGCCGACCATGTCGCCGCCTCGCGAGCGGACCTGGACGCCGCGATCTCGGACATCAACGCCCGCAAGACGGAGATGCACCAGACCGGCGAGCGGCTCGAGTCCGACCTCGACGTGTTCCGGCGCCGGGTCGAGACCGCGAGCACCGAGCACGCCTCCCGCGAGGCGCACTTCGACTCCGAGAGCCGCGACCTCATGGATCGCATCCGCGCCTCGGTGGCGGATCTCGGAGAGATGCGGAACAACGTCGATCACGCCGTGCACGCCCTCGAGAGCCGGACCGTGGACCTCAGGGAGCAGTTGGAGCACGCCAACACCGAGTTGGGCACCGAGCGAACGCGCACGCAGGACGCCGTGGAGGACTTCCACCGTCATGCCGACGCGACGCGCAGCCGCCTCGAGGACATCGCCGAACGCTCGGTGGTCATCGAGCGCGACATCCAGAACGCCATCGCCCGGATCGAGCCCGTGGTCGACGACCTCGAGAGCCGCAAGGCCGCGTCGGAAGCGATGTCCGAGCGAATGGAGACGCGCTTCGGCGAGGTCAGCACCCGTCTGGACGGCATGCTCGACGACGTCCAGGAGCGCATCGAGCCCATCGTCGGCGATCTCGGTCGCGTCAAGGGCGAGGTCGAGGCGGCCAACGCACGGCTCGAAGCGAACATCGCCCGCAACCAGACGGCGATCGATTCGGCCCTCGCCTCGATCGAGGCCCAGCGCGACGAGCTTGCTCAGATGGGCGAGCGCGTCGACGCCGGCCGCACCGACATCGAGGAACGATGCACGCAGGCGATCACCGAACTCAACTCGCGCATCGAGCAGTCCGGCCGCACGACCCGCGAGAGCATCGAGATGGCCGTCACGCGTCTGCGCCGCATGCAGGACACGACGCAGGCGTCCGCCGAGGAGCTTCAGGCGAAGATCGAGGAGGCGAGCACCCGCTTCGATCAACTCGGGACCGAGCTCCAGGAACAGAAGGAGCATGCGGACACCGCCATCGGCGAGTTCCACCGTGTGATCGACCACGGCACCGAGCACCTCCAGGGCATCACCGACCGGTCCGGGGAGCTGGAGGGACGACTCGAGTCGGCCGTCGGCGAGTTCGAGGTGCGCGTGGAGCGCGAGTGCCGGGGTCTGCTCGAACGCATCGAGCCTGCCGTCAGCGAGCTCGAGGAGCAGCGGCGTCTCATCGACCGTCTTGGTCGTGACGTCGAGGGCCGGTTCGAGCACAGCGACGCGCATATCCAGGAGATCCTCCAGGACATCGGCGGTCGCATCGAGCCCATCGTCGTCGAGTACCGCGAGCGGTCGGAGCAGGCCGACGAAGCGCGCCGACAGATGGCCGACCAGGCGCGGGAAGATCGCGCCGCCGTCGAGCGGCAGCTTGCCGAGCAGCGAGAGGCGCTGGATCGCGTGTCAACCGAGTGGCGTGAGACGGTCGACCACGCCGTGGCCGAGCAGCGAGCGGAGCTGGACCGCGTGTCCACGGACACGCGTGAGACGGTCGAGCAGGCCGTGGCCGAGCAGCGAGCGGAGCTGGGCCGCGTGTCCACGGACACGCGTGAGACGGTCGAGCAGGCCGTGGCCGAGCAGCGAGCGGAGCTGGGCCGCGTGTCCACGGACACGCGTGAGACGGTCGAGTACGCCGTGGCCGAGCAGCGCGAGGCGCTGGACCGCGTGTCCACGGATACCAGCGAGACCATCGAGCAGGTCGTGGCCGAGCAGCGAGCGGAGCTGGACCGTGTCTCCACCGATACGCGTGAGACGGTCGAGCGCGCCATCGCCGAGCAGCGCGAGGCGATCGATCGCGTGTCCGTCGAGCAACGCGAGGCGTTGGACCGTGTGTCCACGGGTACGCGTGAGACGGTCGAGCGTGCCGCGGCCGAGCAACGCAGTGAGTTGGAGCGTGTCTTCAACGAGTCGCGTGAGACGGTCGAGCACGCCATGTCCGAGCAGCGGGCAGAGGTCGACCGGGCGACGACGGAGTCTCGCGAGGTCGTCGAGCGTGCGATCGCCGAGCAGCAGCAGGTGGTCGAGCGTGTGTCCACGGAGTCGCGCGAGTCGGTCGAGCGCGTCGAGCGCGTCGAGCGTATCGCCTCGGAGAACCGCCGCGCGATCGAAGTTGCGGCGACGGAGACCCGGTCGCTCGTCGACGAGGCGGTGGCTCGGATCGAAGCCCATCGCGACGAGCTGAACGAGAACGGCGCCGAGATCACCAAGCGCCTCGATCTGTTCGACGTGCGTGTCAACGATGCGATCGGCCAGCTCCAGGAGAAGGTCGACGGCTCGACACGCAACACGCGGGACCGGCTGGAGACGTCGATGAACCGCCTGCGTTCCATGCAGCAGGCGGCCGATCTCTCCACCTCGGAGCTTCAGGAGCAGATCGCCGCGCTCAAGGGCCAGCTCACCGCGGCGTTCAACGAGTTGCAGGAGCAGCGAGAGCACGCCGACACGGCCGTGCGCGAGTTCCACTACATGGCAGAGTCCACTCGGCACGAGGTCGAGGAGACCCTGCGCGAGATGGAGCAGCGCGTGGCCCCGGCGATCGAACGCCTGGAAGAGCGGCACGAAGCGCTCGTGGCGCTCTCCGCCGAGGCGGACGCGCGCGATGCGTCGCTCCGGACCGATCTCGACACCGGCCTCGCGCAGGTCCGGCAGGAGATCGAGCCGCTGGTCGCTCACAGCACCGAGCTGCACGAGACCGTCGGGCAGATTCGACGCGAGGTCGCCGCGCATCGCGACGCGACGGAGGAGCGCGTCGCGGCGGCGGTGGCCACGCTCGACCATCGTCTGGCCGAGACGGTCGAGTCGCTCGCCTCGAGGGACGTCGGCATCAGCGCCGACGACGTGCGCGACTCGATCCAGGCATCTGTTGCCGAGTTCCACGGGCAGCTCGACACGCGGGACACCAGCCTGCGCCAGGACCTCGCCTCCGCCATCAAGCGCATCGACGCGCAGCTCGTCCCGCTCACCGGGGACAGCGCGGCGCTCTGGGAGCAGCACGATCAGATCCGCGGGGCGCTCGAGGCGCGTGCCGAGCAGGCCGAGCAGAAGATCGCCGAGGTGGCGACGACCCTCGAGCAGCGCTTCGACGAACTCGCGGCGCAGTGGTCCGAGCACGCGGCCGGGACGCCGGACGCCGACGTGGTCCGCGTCACCGTCGAGCAGGCCGTCAACGATGTGCGTCGCGGTCTCGAGGAGCGAGAGACGCAGCTCCGCGCGGATCTCGCTTCCACCATCAAGGGCATCAACGATCAGCTCGTCCCGCTCACGGGCGACAGCGCCGCGCTCTGGGAGGCGTACGAGCAGTTCCGCCAGGAGCTGACGGCACGTGGCGAGGAGGCCGATCGGCGGGTCGCCGAGGCGGCGGCGAAGCTCGAGGAGCGCTTCGACGCGCTGGCTTCGACGAGCGCATCGACCGAGTTCGACGCCGAGGCGCTCCGCGTCGCCGTGGACGCCGCGGTGGACGAGGTTCGCACGCGGCTCGAGGAGCGCGAGGCGCAGCTCCGCGCGGACGTCGGGGCCTCGATCAAGAGCATCAACGAGCAGATCGTGCCGCTGACCGGCGACAGCGAGGCGCTCTGGGAGTCGTACGAGCGCGTCCGTCGCGAGCTGGTCGAGCGGTGCGACGAGGAGCGAGATCGTCTCGTGGCGACCGTCGCCCAGATCCAGCAGCGTCTCGAGGAAGTCGCCGCACGGCACGCAACGACGCCGACGGCCGGCGACGCGCCCGTCCCCGACGGCGCGATCGACGAGCGGCTCGGGCAGTTCCGCCGCGAGTTCGACGAGCGGATCGAGGCGATCGACGCGTCGCTCGGCATGCTGGCACGGAGCATCGAGGCCGACGTCGCCGACGGTTCCACCACGACCGCTGGACTCGACGAGGCCGCGCGGCTGCACCTCGCCGACCTCGACAACCGCATCGCGGACGTCACCGCCGAGGTCACGCGTCTTGCCGACGAGATGACCGCTCCCCCGGAGCCAGGCGAGGCGACGGATCCGGCGCAGCTTGCCGCGCTCGACGCCCGTCTCGACGAGTACCGAAGCGACCTGGAGCGAACCCGGGCCGAGCTCGAATCGTGCCGCGCTCGCGCCGGCGAGGCGCACGCGACGGTCCACGAGCAGCTTCCCGCCCTCGAGGCGCGTCTGGCCGAACTCGACGGCGCGCTCGCGGAGCGTGTCGAGGAGTCCAGCCGCGCTGCCCTGGAGCAGTTGCGGGCCGAGGTCGCGCGTCTCGCCACGCCGATCGAGGGCGAAGCGGTCGATCCGGCCGTCGCCGAGCGGATCGCCGACGTCGACTCCCGCCTCGGCACGACCGTCGATCGCGTGGAGGACCGGATCGCCGAGGCGATGGCGCGTTTCGAATCCGGACGCGGCGACGTGGAAGGCTCCATCGACCGCATCGAACAACAGTGCCGCGAGCTGGACACGCAGGTCCGCGCGTCGCTCGAGGACTTCGAGCGTCGTCTCACGGCCGCCGCGTCGGCACCGGTCGCCTCGACGCCGGCCTCGACTCCGACCCCGGCCCCGGTCAGCCCGCAGCCCGTGGCGGTTCCCGAATCGCCGCAGGGCGATCACGCCCTCGCCTTCGTCGCCGCGGTGAACAGCGGCGAGCCGGACCACGTCCGCGCGTTCATCATCGAGCACTACGCGCCGTCCGCGGTCGAGTGCGTCCCGATGGACCAGCGTCTGTCGGTCTATCGCCGCCTGCTGGAGTTGACGCGGGGCATCGAGATCCGCTTCGCGCGGGCTCAGGGCGCCGAGTCGCTCCGGATGCTCACGCAGGCCCGCGGCGACGGCGGCTGGCACTCCTACGAGTTCCAGTTCGACGCGGTGGCGCCGCACGGGATCATCTCGGTCGCCATCGATCCGATCTCGGAGCCGGAGGCGACCCGGATCATGCGTGGCGAGGGCTCGTAGAGGAGCCCGGTTCGTGTTCTGCTAGGGTCCGATGGGCCTTTCCGCGGGCGATCGCACGGTCGTCGGCGTCACCTGTGGCTCTAAGTGATGCCCGGGTCTAGACTTCGGACAGAGGAATTGGCCTGATCGGACCCGTGGTGGTGAAACGGGCGCCGTGCAAGAAAGGGTCCCTTGGAAGAGTCGTTCATGGCCGAGCGCCAAGCCCGCCCGAACTGGGTGGAGAAGCAGCTATTCACAACCGGGGAGGCCGCCGAAGTCTGCCGCGTTTCGCAGCAGACGATTATCCGTTGCTTCGACAGCGGTCGATTGGAAGGGTACCGCGTACCCGGCTCGCGCTTCCGGAAGATCCCGCGCGACGCGCTGCTGCGTTTCATGCGGGCCAACGCCATCGCGACCGACCTGCTGGAAGGCACGACGGTACGCGTGCTCGTCGTCCACAACGACCGGTCGATCCTCGATCGCATCAGCGAAGCGCTCGCCATCGAGGATCGCCTCGAGGTCACGACCGCGAGCACCGGCTACGACGCGGGCGTGCTCACGGAGCGGGTGAAACCTCATCTCATCATGCTCGACACGTTCCTGCCCGACGTGAACGGCAGCCTCGTGTGCGACCGCATCAAGGACAACCCCGACCTGCGGGACACGAAGGTCTTGTTCTTCGACGGCGACCGCGGCGGCGCCAAGAACAAGGTGGACGCGTACGCGGCCGAGAGCGGGGCCGACGGCGTTGTGCGGAAACCGTACGGTGGACGCAAGCTCGTCAACCAGGTCCGAGCGCTGGTCCAGTTGTAGCGCCGGATCCTTCTCTGGAAACGAGGCGGGACCAAAGGGGGTCGGGTTCCCATGGCCCGGCCGCGACGTGCCCCGGATAATCTCCGTCATGGTGTTTATTCCCGCCACCGGCGCCCGGATGGCGCTCGCCGCCTGCGCGGCCGCGGTCGTGCTTGCGTCGTGCGCGCCCCGCGCGCCGCGGGACGCCGGCGCGGCGAACGACGCGGATCTCGAGGCCGCCGAGTACCACGTCCGGCTCCCGATGGAGCGGGTCGAGGACGTGATGGCGGGCAAGCTCGCCCACGCCAAAGCGTTGCTGGAGGGGCTCGCGTTGGAGGACTTCGGCCAGATCGAGGCCAACGCCGGGGATCTCAGCCAGCTCAGCGAGGAGGCGGGCTGGCGCGTGCACGCGACGCCGGCCTACGGGATCCACAGCGACGCGTTCCGCGTGACCACCGACGCCATGGCCGAGCACGCCCGCCAGCGCGACATGGCGGCGGTGCTGGACGACTACGTCCGGATGACGCGGTCATGCATCGCCTGTCACAGCTACATGCGCGGCGAAGGGCTCTACCACGAGGTCCCGGGGAAGGTGAGCCTGGCGGTGCCGTCGTTGCTCAACGTCGAGGAGCGGTCGGAGGAGTGATCCAAGGGGCGTCACCCGGGCTCGCGCGGACGCAGATCGGCGAGCGAGGATCCGAGGAGGCGGTCGAGGGCCGACTGGAGCCCGGTCAGCTTGTCGTGCAGGGGACAGGGATCGCCCGTGCCGCAGATTCCGCCGCCGAACGGGCACCGGGGGTCTTCATCGACGCGATCCTCGAAGTGGTGGACGACCTCCCCGAGCTGGATCCGGTCGGGCGGGCGAGTGAGGGCGAAGCCGCCGCGGGGGCCACGCCAGCCGGTGACGAGCCCGGCGCCGGCGAGCTGAGAGAGTATCTTGGCGACGAACGGCCGCGGCTGGCCGCAGGCGTCGGCGATCTCCGTGGCCGAGACCCGCGGAACCTCGCGATCATGGGCCTCGACGAGGCAGGCGAGCGCGGCCAGGGCGCAGAGGGTCTGGCTCGAGAACATTTCGTCCGCTCGGGGGGAGCATACCCTGATCAGCAGGCATATACGAATAGCGGGTCCAGATTTCTTGATTTATTCACCGGTCTGTGATAGCGTCCGCGCGGTCGCCGGGGAGGGCACCCGACGCATCCATCGTTCTCTCACCCACGCAGCACAAGGGCAACTCCCAATGAAGCGCGTACTCGCAGTGATGGTCGGCATCTTGATGATCGGCTTCCTCCTCCTTCCCGGTTGCGGCGGCGGTGAGTCCGACGGCGGCGACGCAAAGCCGGTGGCGCGCACCACCAACGGCAACGGCCTCGGTGGCGACGCGGCCCAGGTCGCCAAGGACCGCGACCTCACGCCCGACGACGTGGTCGCGGCCCTGAAGACCTACATGCCGACGGGTCGTCACGATCCGTACATCATGTTCGCCTCCGGCGGGCACTCGGGGCAGGTGTTCGTCATCGGCGTGCCGTCGATGCGTCTGCTGCGCGTGATCGGGGTGTTCACGCCCGAGCCGTGGCAGGGTTGGGGATACGGGATCGGCAACGAGATCCTCGCCGACGGTGCGATCGACGGCCACGAGCTGACGTGGGGAGATACGCACCACCCGGCGCTGAGCGAAACGGGCGGCGACTACGACGGCCAGTTCTGCTTCATCAACGACAAGGCCAACGCCCGCGTCGCGGTCATCGACCTGCGCGACTTCGAGACCAAGCAGATCGTCAACAACCCCATCGCGCTCAACGATCACGGCGGCACGATGGTGACCCCCGATTCCGAGTGGATCATCGAGGGCGGCCAGTACGGCTCGCCGCTCGCCGGCGAGTATGCCCCGATCGACGAGTACAACGAGTCGTTCAAGGGCATGGTCACGCTGTGGAAGTTCGACCGGAAGAAGGGGCGCATCGACCCCAGCAAGTCCTTCGCCATGGAGCTGCCGCCGTACTGGCAGGATCTCTTCGACGCCGGCAAGAAGGTCAGCGAGGGCTGGATCTTCGGCAACTCGTTCAACACGGAGTTGGCGACCGGCGCCAAGGAGATCGGCGACACGAGCTTCTTCGAGGCCGGTGTGAGCCAGCGTGACAACGACTACCTGCACATCATCAACCTGAAGAAGGCCGTGCAGGTCTACGAGGCGGGCAAGGTAGAGAAGATCAAGGGCATGCCCGTCATCAGCCTCGACACGGCTCTCGCCGAGGAGTTGCTCTACTTCGCGCCGGAGCCCAAGAGCCCCCACGGCGTCGACGTCACCCCGGGCGGCGAGTACCTCGTCGTCTCCGGCAAGCTGGATCCGCACGTCACGATCTACAGCTTCGACAAGATCCAGGAGGCGATCGCCGCCAAGAACTGGACCAAGGAGCAGTACGGCGTGCCGGTGCTCGACTTCGACGCCGTCGTCGAGGCGCAGGTCGAGGTCGGCCTCGGACCGCTGCACACGCAGTTCGACGACAAGGGTTATGCGTACACCTCGCTGTTCCTCGTGCCCGCGGTGGCGCGGTGGACGCTCGGTGGCAACTACAGCGACCTGCACGACGAGGCGGATTGGGAGCTGATCCAGCAGGCGAACTGCCACTACAACATCGGCCACCTCGTCGCCGCCGAGGGTGACACGGTCAGCCCCGACGGCAAGTTCCTCGTCGCCCTCAACAAGTGGTCGATCGACCGCTTCTTCCCGACGGGGCCGCTGCTCCCGCAGAACTTCCAGCTCATGGACATCGACAACACGGGCGACGACATCAAGCTCCTGTACGACATGCCCATCGGCATCGGCGAGCCGCACTACGCGCAGATCATCAAGGCCGACAAGCTCGATCCCTGGAAGGTCTATCCGGAGATCGGCTGGGACCCGGTGGCCCAGCGCGTCGACATCAACGCGCCGCAGCCGGGTCGGGAGCGCATCGAGCGCAACGGCAGCACCGTCGAGATCTACATGACCGCGGTTCGCAGCCACTTCGTGCCCGAGCACGTGACGGTTCGCGAGGGCGACCACGTGATCTGGCACATCACGAACGTGGAGACGGCCCAGGATGCGACGCACGGCTTCGCCCTGCCGGTGTTCAACGTGAACCTGAGCCTCGAACCCGGCGAGACGGGAACGTTCGAGTTCACCGCGGACAAGGCCGGCACGTACAGCTACTACTGCTCCGAGTTCTGCTCGGCGCTGCACCTGGAGATGACCGGCTACTTCTTCGTGGAGCCGAAACAACAGGCCAGTCGCTGATTTCGAACCTTCCGTGAACGATCCGGGCTCGGATCCGCCCCTCGGGGCGGGTCCGGCGCCGATCGTCCGCGGGCCTCGGGCAGGAGTGCGCGTGATGGCTAAGTTCCTCGACAAGGTGATGGGGCCCAAGATCCCGCCGGACGAACTGGCGAGGAACGGGGCTCGGTACCGAACACCCACGGTCATCTTCACGTTCGCGCGGATCGCGTTGCTGATCTCGATCTTCGTGCCGTACTGGAGCATGCGCCTCGAGGCACCGCAGTATCCCGACGGCCTCCACGTCTCCGCGTACGTGAACCGGCTCACGGGCGACGTCAAGGAGATCGACGGGCTGAACCACTACATCGGGATGCGCCCGCTCGAGGAAGCGGCGCAGCTCGAGCGATCGCTCTCGATCTGGGCGATCATCGCGCTCATGTTCCTCGTCGAGGGAGCGGTGGTCATCCGCACGCACTGGGCGGCGGTGCTCCTGCTGCCGGCGATCCTGTTCCCGCCGTTCTTCCTGCTGGACCTCTTCTTCTGGCTGAGCAACTTCGGGCAGAACCTCGATCCCGCGGCGCCCCTCTCCGGCGCGATCGATCCGTTCACGCCACCGGTGCTGGGGACCGGGGTCATCGGGCAGTTCAAGACCATCGCGCGGCCGGGGCCGGGGCTCATCCTCGCCTCCATCGCCTCGGTGCTGCTCATCGCGGGGCTCTTCTTCCATCGCCGCGCGTTCAAGCCGCTGGTCGATCGGGAGACGGCGGGTGCGTGATCGCGCGCCGGTGATCATGGCGGCGGCGCTGCTCGCGGTCGTCGCCGTGACGAGCGCCCGCGCCGCGCCGTTCGACATCGCCGAGGCGATCGCGTCGGCGCCGGATGGTGCGGTCATCGACGTGCCGCCGGGTGTCTACGACGGGCCGTTCGTGCTCGACCGTTCCGTCACGCTCAACGGCGGAGGCGAGGCCGTGCTCGACGGCGGGGGCGAGGGCGACGTGGTGCGCATCGAGGCGGAGGGCGTGACGATCCGCGGCTTCGTCATCCGGAACACCGGGAAGAGCCTCGACCGCGAGAACGCCGGGATCACGGGGATCGCGCCGCGCATCGTCATCGAAGACAACGTCTTCGAGGACGTGCTCTTCGGCGTCTACCTGAAAGGTGCGACCGACAGTGTGATCCGCGGCAACCACATAGGCGGCAAGGACCTCGCCGTCGCGCGGCGCGGCGACGGCATCCGCATCTGGCAGAGCCACCGCACCCGGATCGAGGACAACGTTCTCTGGGGATGCCGGGACGCGGTCATGTGGTTCTCCGACGAGGTGTACCTGCGCGGCAATCACATCACGCGCGGCCGATACGGCCTGCACTTCATGTACAGCAACAACAACGTGATCGAGGAGAACCACCTCGAGAAGAACTCCGTCGGCGCGTTCCTGATGTACAGCAAGGGGCTCGTCCTCCGGCGCAACGTGTTCGCCCGCAACCGCGGGCCGAGCGGGTATGGGGTCGGGCTCAAGGACATGGACGGCACCCGCGCCGAGGAGAACGTGTTCGTCGGCAACCGCATCGGGCTGCGCTTCGACACGTCGCCCTCGTCGATGCGGATCCACGACGTGTACGAGCGGAACGTCTTCGCCTACAACGACATCGGCATCGCGTTCCTCCCCTCCGTCAAGCGCAACCGGTTCCGCGACAACGTCTTCCACGAGAACCTCGAACAGGTGGCGGTGCTGGGGCGCGGGACATTCTCCGGGAACGACTTCACGATCGAGGGGCGAGGGAACTTCTGGAGCGACTATCGCGGATACGATCTCGACGGGGATGGAATCGGTGACGTGACCTATCGCTCCGACAGCCTGTTCGAGAACCTGATGGACCGCGAGCCCAAGTTGCGCCTGTTCCTCTACAGCCCCGCCCAGCAGGCGATCGAGATGGCGGCCCGCGCGTTCCCCGCGGTGCGGCCGCGTCCGAAGATCACCGACGAGGCGCCGCTCATTCAGCCGGTGCATGTCGACAGCCAGTACCGCGACCGGCTCGAGCCGATCGGAATGCTCCTCGTCGGCTCCGTCCTGCTCGCGGTCTCGATGCTCGCGATCGGCGCGGGGGGGCGCTCGTTCGACCGCGGCGGGAGAGCGGGCGCATGATCCGCATCACGAACCTGCGCAAGCGCTTCGGGCGGTTCACCGCCGTTGACGACGTCAGCCTCGTCGTGGCTCCCGGGGAGGCGGTCGCCCTGTGGGGCGCGAACGGCGCCGGCAAGACGACGGCGATCCGGTGCGTGCTCGGGCTGCTGAGCTTCCAGGGAACGGTCACCGTCGACGGCCGCGACGTGCGCCGCGAGGGCA
Source organism: Planctomycetota bacterium (assembly GCA_024226535.1). Taxonomy (GTDB): domain Bacteria; phylum Planctomycetota; class Phycisphaerae; order Phycisphaerales; family SM1A02; genus JAAELP01. Next base: position 31,839 of record JAAELP010000509.1, read on the forward strand.
AGGCCGCGCGCCGGTCGATGGGCTATGTTCCGCAGGAGTTGGCGCTGTACGACGACTTCCGCCTGCACGAGACGCTCCAGTTCTTCGCCCGGCTCAAGCGCGTGCCGCGGGCCCGCGCCCCGGTCGTGCTGCGCGAGGTCGGCCTGGAAGAGCACCGCCGCAAACGCGTGCGCGAGCTCTCCGGAGGCATGAAGCAGCGGCTCGCACTGGCCGTCGCGCTGCTGGCGGACCCGCCGGCGCTCGTCCTCGACGAGTTGACGTCGAACCTCGACGCCGCGGCGCAGGCGGGGTTCATGAGCCTGCTGCGCACGCTCCGCCAGGGCGGCAAGACGATCCTGTTCACGTCGCATCATCTGCCCGAGGTCGAGGTGCTCGCCGATCGCGTGGTCGTGATGAAGGCGGGCCGGATCGAGTTCGAGTGCGGTCCGGACGACCTCGGGGCGCGGGTCGGGGCGCGGTGCCTGCTCAAGGTCTTCCTCGCCGAGGGCGTGATGGACACGGCGCTGGGCCTGCTTCTCGATCGCGGGTTCTCCGCGACGCGCAACGGGCGCGGCCTGCACGTGGAGGTTCCCGTCGACGACAAGGCGGCTCCACTGCGGGCCCTCGGCGCCGCCGAGATCACGGTGAACAACTTCGAGGTCGCGGCCCTCGGTCCCGCCGAGGCGGAAGCGGGAGGAATCGACGGTGTCTAGCGTCGCCACGAGCGTGATGAAGATCGGGCGCCGGCCGCGTTTCGAGATCCGCAACGTGGTGATCGTGGCCCGCAAGGAGATCCGCGAGTCGCTCCGCAACCGCTGGTTCATCCTGTACACGATCGCCTTCGCCGTGCTGTCGCTCGCGTTGTCGGCGTTGTCGATGGTGGGCACGGGCGCGGTCGGCTTCGCCGGCTTCGGACGCACCGCGGCAGGGCTCATCAACCTGGTCCTGCTCATCGTGCCGCTGATGGCGCTCACCGCCGGGGCGGCCTCGGTCGCCGGCGAACGTGAGCGGGGGACCTTGAACTACCTGCTGTCGCAGCCGGTGAGCCGGCTGGAGGTCATGCTCGGCAAGTACGCGGGGCTGGCGTTGGCGCTGACGGCGTCGCTGATGCTCGGCTTCGGGATCGCGGCGCTGGCCATCGCCTCGCGCAGCGGCGGCGCCGACGCGCTGCGCTTCGCCCGGCTCGTGGTGCTGGCGATCGCCCTGTCGATGGCGATGCTGAGCGTCGGCTTCCTCGTCTCGACGCTCGTGCGTCGCGCGTCGGTCGCGCTGGGGGCGGCGATCTTCATCTGGCTCGCGCTCGTCTTCGTGGGCGATCTCGGCCTGATGGGGTCCACGATCGCGTTCAAGATCCCGGTGGCGGACCTCTTCCAGCTCTCGCTGATCAACCCGCTCCAGGTCTTCAAGATGGCCGCCCTCGGGAGCGTCAACGCGTCGCTGGACGTCCTCGGGCCGGCCGGGCTCTACGGCGAGCGGACGTTCGGGGCGGCCCTGGGGCCGATCTTCGCCGGCGTGCTCGGGGCGTGGATCGTGGTGCCGCTGGGCCTGGCCACGGCCCTGTTCCTGCGGAGGGGCGGGGCATGAGGGGCCGCGGGCTTCTCGCCGTCGGGCTCCTGCTCCTCGCCGGTTGCGGTGACGACGCGCCGCCGGGGCCGCCGAATATCTTCTACGGTCAGGACGCCTGCGTGTACTGCGACATGATCATCAGCGACGACCGCTTCGCAGCGGCGATGATCGTTCGCGAGCAGAGCCTGTACGTTACCACGGCCTACGACGACATCGGCTGCCTGCTCGCCGACGAGCGGGACGAGCCGAACCCGATCCACGACCTCTACGTGGCCGATTTCACGACGCGGAGCTGGATCCGGGCCGAGGAGGCCGTGTACGTCCAGAGCGGGGCCATCCACTCTCCGATGGCGTTCGGGATCGCCGCTTGCCGGGACGCCGCCGCCGCTGCGACGGTTCAGGGGGAGCAGGGCGGTGAGATCCTCGATATCGAGGCCCTCCGCGGCCGCTTCGCCGCCGGCACCCTGCTCGAGCGGGGCTCCGGATCCGAGCCCTGACCCCACAAAATGGTGTCAGACACCATTTATGGGCACTTGACGGTCCGCCCCACCGCGAGGAAGCTGTGCAGCCCCATTTCCCCCCGGATTCTCGGGAGCACCGATGACGGCTATCGATACGCACGGCTCGACGGCGGAGAACGATCACGACCATGATCACCCGCCGTTCCTCGCCCACCACTGGGAGACGCCCCAGCAGCAGTTCGAAGCGGGCAAGCTCGGCATGTGGCTGTTCCTCGCCACCGAGCTGCTTCTCTTCGGCGGGCTGTTCTGCGCATACGCCGTCTATCGCAACAACCACCCCGAGATCTTCGAGTACGGCAGCCAGTTCCTCGACACGCGGTGGGGCGCGATCAACACCGTCGTCCTGATCCTCAGCAGCCTGACGATGGCCACCGCGGTGACCGCGGCGCAGCTCGGTCGCAGGAGGATGCTCATCGTCCTGCTCTCGCTCACGTTCCTCGGCGGCGTGGGTTTCATGGTCATCAAGGGCGTCGAGTACAACCACAAGTTCCACGACAACCTCGTGTGGGGCGTCGGCTTCTACGAGGAGCCGGAGCACCTCGGCGACGACGCGGCGCACGGCGACGAGGTCGCGGTGCTGGAGCACGGCGACGCGGAGCGAGGTCGGCCGCTGTTCCTCTCCACCTGTCGCTCGTGTCACGGCGCCGCCGGCGAGGGCATCCCGGGTCAGGGCAAGGACCAGCGCGGAAGCGCGTTCATCGCGAGCAAGACCGATCTCGAACTCGTTGAGTTCGTCAAGGCCGGGCGCATGCCGTCCGACCCGATGAACACGACGGGCATCCAGATGCCGCCGAAGGGCGGGAATCCGCTGCTGGACGACGCGGCGCTTCTCGACATCGTCGCCTACATCCGGACCTTCGAGGCGCCGGAGGGAGGCGTCGAGGTCGCGGAGACCGCGGTCGTCGAGCTCGAGGAAGAGTTCATCATCCCGCACTCCTCGATTCCCAACGCGCCGGGCGGCCCCCCCGGACTGTCGGTGCCGATCCCGGCCGACGCGGCGGCGGCGGCGCACCCGCCGATCCCGCTCCACCACAGCGTCGACCCCGACCGGCCGGCGAACGCCCACATCTTCTTCGGCATCTACTTCCTGATGACCGGCCTCCACGGCATCCACGTGATCGTGGGCATGATCGTGATCGCGGGTCTGATCTGGATGGCGGCGCGGGGCAAGTTCTCGTCCGCGTACTTCACGCCGGTCGACCTCGGCGGCCTGTACTGGCACATCGTCGACCTGATCTGGATCTTCCTGTTCCCGCTCTTCTACCTGATCGGGTAACGCGGGCGTCCTACGGCAGCGCCGAGTCCTGGCGGTTGAAGATGACGTCGCGCAGGAACGTCTTCGGGATCCGCACCGCCGAGACCTTGTGGACCGGGTCCATCGGAGGAGGCTTCACGCCCGGGAACGTCGTGACGGCGACGACCGCGAGTGGGTACTCGAGGTAGTTCGTCGGGAACGGTCCGCCGTCGGCAAACGTCGCCTCGAACTCGTCGACGGCGGCGATCTCGAAACCGAACCACGGGTGCATGAGCCCGCCGCCCATGAGCACCACGTAGCTCGTGTTGAAGTCGAACGACGCGGATGGGTACGGCGTGTCGAAGAGCCGCGACCACACGGCGCGCATCTGCGCGCTGCTCGTGATGATCGTCTCGCCGGTTACGAGTTCGCCGAAGGTCGGCGCGAACGGACACGCGGGATCGCGCGGCGTCGCCTCGATCCCGAAGCTCGGCGCCGCCGGCGTGATCGCGCCGGGGCTGGGGCCGGGGCCGCCGGTGACCGGCGGAAGTGGCACCACGTCGAACTCGACGGGTATCCCCGCCGCCGCCCCGACGAAGCTCGGATCGCCGCCGATGACGCCGGCATCTCCGGTCAGACAGAGCCCGGCCGCGAGACCGCCGGCGGCGATTGCGACGAACGTGCGCGCGTGCATTCGAATGTTCATGGTCAAGCCTCCCGGGTGCAGTGGCCTGACGCTACCCGCGCCCTCTCGGCGCGCCAAGATCAAAAACGGGAAGTCCGGATCGAGCGGCCGCGGCGGCGGCGGGGCGGCGCGAAGATGAATGCCGCGAGCACGCACACCCCGAAGACCGAGTAGACGATCGTGAAGACCCACGGCTCGAACTCGTAGAAGAGGAGCCGGTGCAGCCAGTCGGCGATGAACCCGGCCGTGTACGTCCGGTCGCCGGCCTCCCACCGCAGCCGGTTCTCGAGCGTCGTGAGGGGGCAGACGAGCCCGAACCACGACTGGATGACCACCCCCACGATCGCGGTGAGGTGCAGCACGCGGAACCAGAGGTTGCGGACCCAGCCCCACCGCAGGGTGGCCCCGACGAGGATGAGCACCAGACCGAGGACCACGAACCCGACGAACGCCGCGTGGACGACGAGCACGAGATCGGCAAGGACGCGGTAGAGCACCCGGTACGCCTTCCTTTCGTTGGCTTAAGGCTATCGTTGTCCGAATCGTTCGTCCGTTTTCGCGGATTCCAAGTCTCAGGGCCCTTCCGACCGATGCGCACTCCTCGCTCGACACCGATCACGCTGTTGCTCCTCGCGCTCGCGGCGTTCGCCGCTCCGGCCGCCCTCGCCGCGGCGCAGGAGCAGAACGCCCCGACGACGGCACCTGCCCGCGACGGGCTCGGCTTCCCCGAGGAGACCAGGTTCGCGTTCGATCTCACCCAGGCCGAGGCGTGGCGCGACGAGATGCTGCCCGTCGTCGAGCAGGTCTCCGGCCGGCTGTTCAAGCGTGTTCCGGAGATTGCGCTCGTCAAGCGGCGCGTCATGGGCGAATCGCTGGTCAACGACCAACTCGCATTGCTGAAGCGTCTCGAGCCCGACGAAACCGACGAGAACGATCGTCTCGAGCTGGAGCTGGACGCGCTGCTGAAGGCGCCCGCGCTGGTCGGCCGCTTTGAACAGGAGCGGGAGCGCATCCTGCTCGCCGCAGGGAACATCCGTCCGCTCATGCAGCTCGGCGGAACACCGGCCGACGCGTTGGGGCAGATCATGCAGCTCATCGTCGCCCACGAGCTTGCCCATGCACTGCACCGCCAACACGTCGATGTCAGCCGCCAGCTCGCGCGCGTCCGAACACGCGACCAGGCCCTCGCGCTGGAGGCACTGTCGGAAGGCTTCGCCATGCTCATCCAGGAGCGCGTGGCGGAGAAGCTCGGGATGCAGCTCGCCCAGACGCAGGTCGTGGACCTCATGTCGGTGCGCGGCGTCGAGCTGGAGGTCGCGAGCGCGGCGCAGCGTCGCTACCGCGAGACGTACGAGGCGGGCTGGCGGTTCTTCCAGGCCCACGATCGCGCCGGCACCGATGGCGCGCCGTGGAGTCTGCTGGAAGCTCCGCCGCTGACCTACGGGCAGATCCGCGAGCCGCTGCGCTACGGCGAACCGGTCGCCATGGAGATGAGCGCGCAGCGCTTGTTCCGAAACGTGGCCGCGCTCATCGGAAGCGGCGAGTGGGTGCGGACGGTCATGACCGTCGATCCGCATCGCGTGGGCAAGACGTTCGAGCCGCTCGGAGCCGATGTCGACCGCGAGGTCGCCGAGAACGTCGGGCCCGCGTACAACCTCGTCCTCGCCCAGTCGTCGTCGACCATGCCGACGCTCCGGACGGTGAGCGCGATCGAGCTGAGCCGCCCCGAGTTCGGTCCGCGCCTGCTGGAGCTGACCGGGCAGCTCAAGGACTTCCAGTTCGAGAGGGTGCGAGGGCTCGCCACCGGCGACGCCTACACCGTCGACGTCGCGGAGCCCGCCGAGATCCCCGGGCTCGACGCCACCGCGAGCCGGCGCTTCCGGCTCGTCGTCCGCCAGAAGCAGCCGCCGGTCACGATGGTGTTCGTGATCGCCGCCGCGCACCGGGGCCGGTGGGCGGTGCAGTTCACGGGCAACGGCACGGAGATCGACGACGCCGTGATCGCCCGCGCGCTCACGACCGTGCTCGAGAGGGCGCTCGCCGACGACGGCCTCGTCCCGGTGGCGTGGGTCAACGAGCAGGACCCGCTCGTGCGCGCCCTCGCCCGGCTCGACGAGGTGATGGACGACGGCCCGTGGACCGGCGACTACCGGGAGCTGACGAAGAGCGATCTCAGCGCGCAGCTCGGCGCCGACGTTCAGGGCCTGATGGCCCTCGAGCTTGGGTTCGTCCGTGGCCAGGTCGCCGACTTCGGCCGCACCGCCGGTGAAGCGGCGCTCACGTCTCTGCTCGTGGAGCTGAAGGAGCCCGACCTGGCCGAGGGTCTCGCCGCCGCGCTCGTCACACGCTCGCGCGTCTCCCTCGACCAGGTGTCCGGCATTCCCGGCACGACCGTCGAGACCAGCGCCGACGAGACACGGGCGATCGGTGACGGCATCGAGCTGCACGTGCTCAGCGGCACGATCACTGCGTCCGGCGAGCGTATCGAGCTGTCCGCGTACGTCGCCCGCTCCGGTCCGTTCGTCGCCCACGTTCTTGACGCGGGCGGCGTGATGGGCGCGGAGCGCGCCGAGCGATACGTCGTGCTCATGCTGGAGGCGGCGGCGCGGGCAGAGTGATCGACGCTTTTCACCCGCCGCGCCGGCGGTTCACCGGGGCGCGGTAGGACTCGCGCTTGGCCTTGGGCTTCTTGCCGGCCGCGGTCGGTCGTTTGCCGTCATCCTGGTACGCGACGCGGAAGACGTCGAAGGTCGTGCGGCGCAGCAACTCGTCCATCTGGTCCTGGACACTGGTGAGCTTGTCGTGCAGCGGGCACGGGTCGCCGACGCCGCACACGCCGCCGCCGAACGGGCACGCGAGGCTGTCGTCTTCGCGCTCGAAGAGCGAGAAGACGTCGATGAGCTTGATCTTCTTCGGATGCCGCGACAACGTGAACCCGCCACCCGGGCCGCGGGTGCCCGTGACCAGCCCCGCCGTCGAGAGCGACGAGAGCAGCTTGGAAACGAACGGCTTCTGGAGCCCGCGCGCGGCGGCGATCTCCGTCGCCGACAACCGCGTCTTCCCCCCGTCGTAGACCTCGGCGAGACGGCTCATCGCCGCGATTGCGTTCTGGGTGGCCTTGCCGTACATCGCTGCTCCGTGGTCCCCGTCTCTGGCAATGGAGCGTGTTGGCTCCGGCGGAGATTCAAGAAAAGGATACCATCTATTCTTGAATAGGCGGCGGCGAATCTAGGGCGGTAGAGCTGACTGTTAGACTCGGGTCGTTCGGAGTCCGGGCCGGGCACGATCAGGAGCAGCGACCGCCCCTGTGTACCGCAGCACCCGTCGCAAGTGTCCTCGGACTCCCAGCGCCAATCGAGCCGACGACCCATCTGTGACGGGGGTTTGGGCGTCGGGGGATCGGTCGTAGGGAGTCGGAGGACACTTGCGATGGGACGATGGCACGGATTGGAGGGATGAAGCGCTCATCCGTGACTCGGCTCGCGCAAGTGGTTGCGCCTTGTCTCAACGGCATTCGCCCGTAACGCCGGCGAGCAGGCAGCCCGGAGGCCCCCCGGGGCTCCGGGCTCGAGCGCAATCCCTCGCGGCCCGCCCGCCGGCTCGGTCCCCCACGCGAGCCCTTGGCGGTCGTCGGCCGTGTGGCCGGCGCCCGCCGCTTCCAAGCCAGTTGCCGGACCCCCCGGTCGGTAACGCGATTTCCGGGGTTTCTTCCCTTTCGACATCGAGAACGGGCCGCGAGAGGGCGGAGCTATACTCGATCGGCTCCCGATGTTCGGTACCGCTGAACTCACCGACGACGTCGTGCGGTCCGCCGCCGACGGGTCACCGCCGGCGCTCGCACGCGTGGCGGACGCGCTGTCGCCACAAGTACGGCTCATGGTGGCCGCGCGGCTCCTGCCCACGCCGGCCCAGTTCCACGCGGCGGAAGACATCTGCCAGCAGGTGATGACCGCGCTGGCACGCGGCCTCGATCGCCTGGAGCACCGCACCGTGGGTGGTCTCAAGGCGTACGTCTCGGGCATGGTGCGTCACCAGGTCGCCGAAGCGCTGAGACGCTGGCAACGGGAGGGCGGCAAGGGCCGGCGTGTTCGTTCGCTCGAGTCGAACGTCGGCACCGCGCTGCACTCCAGCCCGCTCTGGCAGCACCTGTCGGGAAGCGTGATCTCGCCGAGAAGCGAGGTGGACCGCGCCGAGCAGACGGAACGGCTCCTGCTCGAGCTTGGCCGGCTCAAGGACTCCTAC
>JAAELP010000510.1 GCA_024226535.1 Planctomycetota bacterium
CGAAGAAGACCGCCTCGAAGAAGGTCGTCGCGAAGAAGACGGTCACCAAAAAGACCGTTACCAAGAAGACCGTCACCAAGAAGGTCGCCACGAAGAAGGTGGCGGCGAAGAAGGTCGTGACGAAGAAAGCCGCGCCGAAGAAGGTGGTGGCGAAGAAGACGACGACAGGGAAGGTCGCGGCAAAGAAGGCCCCCACGACGAAGGTCACCACCCGGAAGACCGCGACCCAGCGCCGCATCGCCGCCGCCGATGAGAAGGCGGCGAAGAAGAGGACGGCGCTCACCCGGGAGAAGAAGACGCACGATCAGCGCCCGATCCGCTGCTACCTCTGCGGGCGGCGGTTCGACGTGTCGGCCCTGACGATGAGCACGACGTGCCCCTCGTGTCACCGCGCGATCAAGGTCGAGGACGTGCGTGTCAAGTCGTACCTGCCCGTCATCAAGCTCCAGACCTGCGGACGCATCGAGGTCACGCGCCGCGGACGCGTAGCCGCGAAGACGATCCAGTCCGGAGACGGCATCGAATGCGAAGGCGCGCTCGAGGGCGACGTCGAGACCGACGGCTCGGTCGCGCTGGGCGCAAAGTCCTCCTGGAAGGGCAAGGTCCTCAACAGCCGCGTGCTCACCGTCGAGGACGGCGCGTCGCTGGTCGGGTTCGTCAACGTGCCGTGGCAGCGAGAAGACGACGCGGAAGACGACCTGGGGGACTGACGTCCTCGAGAATCCGCATTCCGCATTCCGCATTCCGAAATCCCAAGTCCTTGATCCCCGATCCTCAATCCCCAATCGACGCACGATTGGGAATCGAGGATCGTGAATCAAGCAATGAGGGTTGCGGGTTGCGGAATGCGAAAAAATGCGGAATGTGGATTCCACGTTTATCACTTCAACCCGTATTCCTTCAGCTTCCGATACAGCGTTCGCTCCCCGATCCCCAGCATCGTCGCCGCCTGTTCCCGGTTGCCGCCGGTCATGGCGAGGGTCTGGCGGATCGCCTCCTTCTCGAGCTTGTCGAGACCGATCCCGGCGAGGCTTCCGATCGCTCCGGGATCGTCGGACTCGTCCACGCGGATCTCCTCGGGGATGTGACGAACGTCGATCGTGTCGGCCTCGCACGTGACGACGACGTTCTGCACGACGTTGAGCAACTCGCGGACGTTGCCCGGCCAGCGGTACGCGACGAGACGCATCATCGCCGGCTGTGAGACGTCGGGGATCGGCCGGTCCAGCTCGGCGGCGTACTGCCCGATGAAGTGGTTCACCAGACGCGGGATGTCCTCGCGGCGCTCGCGCAGGGGCGGCACGTGGATCTCCGCCCCCTTGATCCGGAAGTAGAGGTCCTCGCGGAAGCCGCCGTCAACGGCGAGCGATTTCATGTCCTTGTTCGTCGCGCTGACGAAGCGCACGTCCGTCTTCGACGCCTCGTTCGCGCCGAGCCGCACGACCTCGCCCGTCTCCAGGACGCGCAGGAGCTTCGACTGCATCGTCAGGGGCATGTCCCCGATCTCGTCGAGGAACAGCGTGCCTTCGTGGGCATACTGGAAGACGCCCTCGCGATCCCGGTCGGCGCCGGTGAACGCCCCCCGGACGTGCCCGAAGAGTTGATCCTCGAGCAGCGTCTCGCTCTGGCCGGCGGCGTTGAACGGAACGAACCGCTTGTGGCGCCGCTTCGAGTGCCGGTGCACGGCCTGGGCGATCAGCTCCTTGCCCGTGCCGGACTCCCCCGTGATGAGCACGGGAATGTTGCTCGGCGCGACCTGCCGGACGGTCGTAATCACCTGCCGGATCGCCGCGGACTCGCCGATGATGCCCTCGAAGCCGTAGGCGGCGTCGAGCTGCCCGCGCAACGCGGTGTTCTGGTGCCGCAGGAGGACGGTCTCCGCGGCTCGGTTCACGAGGTTCCGGAAGACGTCGAGGTCCAGCGGCTTCTCGATGAAGTCGTACGCGCCGCCCTGGAGCGCCGCCTTCGCGGTCGCTACGTCGCCGTGGGCGGTGACCATGATCGTCTCGACGTCCTCCTGGTGCCGCTTGGAAAGCTCCAGCACCGTGAGGCCGGCGGTCTCGTTCTCCATCACGAGGTCGGTGACGATCACGTCGAAGCTCCCGTGCCTGATCTCCTCGGTGGCCTCGGCGAGGCTGTGGACGATCGTGGACACGTGGCCGGGCCGGCGCAGCGCCTCAGCCATCACCTCGGCGTGCTCGACCTCGTCGTCGACGATGAGCACCTGCGCGTGCAGGGGCGCGTTGGTTTCGGAAGTGCTGCTCACGGTCGGCGATTCTACGAGCAATCCCGCGACGATTCGGGGCCGCCACGTCGAATCTGGCCGGGGGCGCTCGCGTCGGTCGATACAATCCCACGCCCATGGCCTCCGTTCCCGTCACCGCCCGACCCGAGCCCGGGATCGAGACCCCGTCGTGGTTCGACGGACGGCACGTCTATCTCGTGGGCATCGGCGGGTGCGGCGTGTGCGGCCTCGCTCGCTTGCTGAAGAGCCTCGGCGCGGTCTGCTCCGGCTCCGACAGCACGCCGAGCGCGGTCACCGGGGCGCTCGAAGCCGACGGGATTCCCGTGAGCCGGGACCAGAAGTCGGGCAAGCTTCCGGAGCGGTGCGATCTCGTCGTC
>JAAELP010000511.1 GCA_024226535.1 Planctomycetota bacterium
GACGGCGCTGGAAGCTCCGTTGACCACCTTACCTGTCCTTCGCTTGACTTGACCTTGCAGAGCCTTTGTCTTGCTTCAGTCCTCGCCAGGTCGAAGGTCTTGTCTGCCACGGCTCGTCCCGTAGACGCCTGAGGCCGATCTTTCGTAAAAATCTTTCCCTCCACCCTCCCATCACTTTTGACTTCTTTCCAGGCACAACTACCTGCGCATCCACTGCGCGGGTCTTTCGTGCCAAAACGAGCCGTTTGCATCTTTAACCAGCCACGTGACCGGTTAACTCGTATGCTGTTGGTGTTCGTGTGCCCACTCCGAGTGCCCACACCGCTTCAGACCCCTCCAGCATTGCTCACCGCAAGTCTGAGCCTCGTGATGTTGCTCCTACTGCCATCACGCCTTTACCTTCCAGTCCTGTTGACCGTCGACCTTCGTCTTCTTTCTCTTCAGGTACTGCTTCTTCTTTTGTTGCTGAACCCACAGAGGTCTGCAACCCCACGCTGGAGTCTCTCCTTCCGGACTTCGACCTTCCAGTCGCTTCGTGTGACTCCAGCTGTCCTCCTCTGCCACCTCATCTGCTTCCGCAGTTCGACACCATTGGTGGTCTTTCTTCTTCTTGTTCATGTGCTTCATCTGTTGATGCTTTCTCTTCCTGCTCTTCCATTTCTGATTCCGCTGCACTCACCTCTTGTGATTCCAGGTTCTCTTCTCGAGTTGGCCCTGAGGGTGATGTTGTCAGCGCTGCTATTGAAGAGCGTGTTTCCTGGAATGAAGTCGCTTCGGACTCAGGTCATCCCTGTTCGTCACCGTCGCTTTCTTCATCTTCTGTTTTTCCATTTGTCCCTGTCTCTTCCCCATTCAAGTTGGGGTCTCTTCTACGGAGTTCCGCTGTGGAGGACGGTCTCTTGGATTCAGCCAGTGTTCCCTGTCCTCCCTCACCTTCAACATC
>JAAELP010000512.1 GCA_024226535.1 Planctomycetota bacterium
AAGTGCCACCAGAAAACCGGGGACTGTCCCCTGCTTTCGAGGCGAGGGAAGAGAGGAAACCGGGGACAGCCCCCTGTTGTCTGATCATGATCGATACGCACTGCCATCTGACGTCTGACGCCCTTCGCGATCGCGTGGACGACGTGCTCGACGCCGCCCGTGCCGAGGGCGTCAACGGCGTCATCTCGGTGGCGGTGACCTCCGACGACGCGCGCGAAGCCCTCGCGCTCGCCGAGCGCCACGAGGACGTGTGGTGCACGGCCGGCGTGCATCCTCTGTATGCCGACGGCGAGCGCGACTGGAGCGTGGTGCGGGAGGTCGCGGCGAGCCCCCGCTGCGTGGCGTGGGGCGAGCTTGGTCTCGACAACCACTACGAGCGTCCACCGCGCGAACTCCAGGACGGGGTGCTCGCCGAGCAGATCGCGTGCATCGAGTCGGCGGCGGACGACGGGCTCGTGATGCCCGTCGTCGTGCACTGCCGCGACGCGTTCGATGAGCTGCTCGCGGTGTTCGGCGCCGCGCGGCTCGACCCCGCGCGATACGTCTTCCACTGCTTCAGCGGCGGACCCGAAGAGGCGCGCCGCGTGCTCGACTTCGGGGCATCGATCAGCTTCACCGGTATCGTCACGTTCAAGAACGCAACCGAGGTCGCCGAAGCGGCGAAGATCGTGCCCGCGGACCGGATCATGGCCGAGACGGACGCGCCGTACCTGACCCCGGCGCCGCACCGGAAGGTGTGGCCGAACGAACCGCGCTACGTCGTGCACACGGTCCGCCGGCTCGCGGAGGTGCGCGGGGTCGCGGCGGAGGAGATGGAGCGGGTGCTCGACGAGAATGCCACGCGGTTCTTCGGACTCGGCGGGCAGGGATCGTGATGCGGTGCATCGAGGACGTGTTCGACGACGTGCTGCGTCGCGGGGCCGCGGCGGGGCGGGAGCACGAGGCGCAGGAAGAGATGATCGAGCTGCGCGAGCGTTACTGGAGCGCGGTCGACTACGTGAACCCGTACGCCACCGGGGACGAGGTCGTGTTCCTGGAGAAGATCGACCCGCTGGTCGTCGGCGGCCTCTGGATACCGCAACTCATCGACGCGGCGGGCGGACGTCACACGATCAACGCCGCCGGCGCCCCGCCGCGGACCGTCGAACCGGCAGACGTCGTCGCCCTGAAGCCGCGACGCGTCATCGTCTGCCCGTGCGGCTCCGACCTCGCTGCGATCCGGCGCGAGCTTCCCGCGCTCACGGAGCAGCCGTGGTGGCGCGAGCTTCCCGCCGTCGGCGACGGTCGCGTCGCCCTCGTGGACGGCAGCGAGATGTTCCACCACCCCGACGGCCGTCTCGTCGACGCCTTCCGATGGCTCGTCGCCTGGATCAACGATCGACCGGAGGTGTTGCCGGAGGCGTTTCCGGCGGAGCTGCTCGCACCGGCGCCAGGTGCACCGTCAGCGTCTGGCCGCCGGCGCTGACGACCAGCGCGCTGTTGCCGGGCAGCTCGCGCGCGTCGAGCGTCACGTCGAATCTCCCCCGCCAGTGCCACGGCTCGGCGGGGTCTCCGGTCTCGCGCTCGCCCATCGGCTGCCACGAGACGAACGCGGCGCGAACGCCCTCCGGCGTCTCGATGGTCGGGGCGTCCGGAGGCTGATCGCTGCCCTGACGGGCCGCGGAGATGATCAGCGGCGTCGTCTCGCCGGGCGCGAGGCGGAGGAACTCCTGGTTCGGCCAGATCACCAGATCCTTGCGCCCGGTGCCCTCGATCCAGAGCGTCTGCACGCCGAAGCCGGCGAGCATCATCTTCACGTGCGTCTTCTTGTGACCGGGGCGCGAGAGCGTGAGCGCGACGTCGATCTCGACCGTCGCGCCGGGCGGCACCGAACGCGGGTTCGCCTCGGCGCGCGTGCAGCCGCAGCTCGGCTGAATCTTCTCGATCTCGATCGTCTCGCCCGTCTTGTTCGTGAGCCGGAACGTGTGCGCGGCGGAGCCCTCGCTCCCGAGAATCGGGATGTCCCCGAAGTCGTGACGCACGTCGCCCTTGAGCGGGAAGCGCCCCGCTGCCATGTACCACCACCCGAACGCCGCCGCGGCGACGACGGCGATCAGGAGCACCCCGGCCGAGAGAATCACGCGTCGTCCTGTCATGGACAAAGGATAGGAACGGCCGTGGCTGCCAAGGTGGCAGCTTTTCCCCCCGCCCACGGGCCGTGAGCGGGCACGCGGCTTGCCGAACAAGGGGCGGAGGACCCACACCCATGCAGATGGATCGTTTCACCACCCTCGCACAGCAGACCCTCGCCTCCGCGCAAAGCACCGCAATCGAGCGTTCGAACGCCGAGCTGAACCCGTTGCACGTGCTCGCCGCGCTCCTCGACGATGCCGGCGGCATCGGCCGATCGATCATCGACCGCGCCGGCGTCGACGCCGCCCGCGTCACCGAGGTCGCAACGCGCGAGATGAACCAGCTTCCGACCGTCAGCGGAGACGCGGCCCAGGTGCAGACGGCGCCGAGCGTCGTGCAGATGCTCGGTGGCGCCGAGCAGGAGGCGAAGACCCTCGGCGACGCGTACGTCTCCTGCGAGCACTTGTTGCTCGCGCTCGCCGTCGTGAAGTCACCGGCACGCGAGGTGCTCTCGGTGGTCGGCCTCGACCACGCGCGTCTGCTGGAGTCGATCAAGGCGATCCGCGCCGCCTCCGGCGTGACGAGCATCCAGGACCCCGGAGCCGAGTCCACGTACGAGGCGCTGAAGAAGTACGGCATCGATCTCAACGAACTGGCACTCGCGGGCAAGCTCGATCCCGTGATCGGACGCGACGAAGAGATCCGCCGCTGCGTCCAGGTCCTCAACCGCCGAACCAAGAACAACCCCGTGCTCATCGGCGAGCCCGGCGTCGGCAAGACCGCCATTGCCGAGGGGCTCGCCCTGCGCATCATCAACGACGACTGCCCGACGACGATGCGCAACTCGCGCATCGTCGCCCTCGACGTCGGTCAGCTTCTCGCCGGCGCCAAGTTCCGCGGCGAGTTCGAGGAGCGCTTCAAGGCGGTGCTGCGCGAGGTCACGGCCTCCGAGGGCCGGGTCATCCTCTTCGTCGACGAGCTGCACACGATCGTCGGCGCCGGCGCCGCGGAGGGCGCGGTCTCGGCCGGCAACCTGCTCAAGCCCGCGCTCGCCCGTGGTGAGCTGCGGTGCATCGGGGCGACGACGCTCGACGAGTACCGCGAGCACATCGAGAAGGACGCCGCCTTCGAGCGGCGCTTCCAGCCGGTGTACGTCGGCGAGCCTCGCGTAGAGGAGACGATCGCGATCCTGCGTGGATTGAAGCCGCGCTACGAGGCGCACCACGGCGTGCGCATCCAGGACGCGGCCCTCGTGTCGGCGGCGAGCCTGAGCAACCGGTACATCGCCGACCGCTTCATGCCCGACAAGGCGATCGACCTGCTCGACGAGGCGGCGTCGCGCCTGCGCATCGAGAACGACTCGATGCCCGCCGAGCTCGACGAGCTGCGTCGGCGCACCATGCAGCTCGAGATCGAGCGCGAGGCGCTCAAGCTCGAGCCCGACGTCGACTCGAAGAAGCGCCTCGAGACGCTCGAGGAGGAACTGGCCGGCCTCAACGAGCGCAGCCGGGCGCTCACCGCGCAGTGGGAGCTGGAGAAGCAGGAGCTCGACGCCATCAAGGAGATCAAGGAGGCGATCGACCGCGCGCAGGTCGAGTTGGAGCAGGCGCAGCGCCAGGGCGACCTGGAGAAGGCCGCCCGCATCCAGTACGGCGAGCGGCGCGAGCTCGATGCGCGTCTCGACGCCGCCGAGCAGACGCTCGCGGACCGCAAGGCAGCCGGACAGGCCCTTGCCCGCGAGGAGGTCGACCCGGAGCAGATCGCGGAGATCGTCTCGGCGTGGACGGGCATCCCCGTCGCCAAGCTCGTCGAGGGCGAGCGCGAGAAGCTGCTCCAGATGGAGGACGCCCTGCGCGGACGCGTGGTCGGACAGGACGACGCGGTCCGCGCCGTCTCCGACGCCGTGCGCCGCAACCGCGCGGGCCTCGGCGAGGCGACGCGCCCGATCGGGTCGTTCCTCTTCCTCGGCCCCACCGGCGTGGGCAAGACCGAGCTGTGCAAGGCGCTCGCGGAGCAGATCTTCGACAGCGAAGAGGCCCTGGTCCGCATCGACATGAGCGAGTACATGGAGCGGCACGCAGTCGCGCGGCTCATCGGCGCCCCGCCCGGATACATCGGGTACGAGGAGGGTGGGCGGCTCACCGAGGCCGTGCGCCGGCGCCCGTTCGGCGTCGTGCTCTTCGACGAGATGGAGAAGGCGCACCCCGACGTCAGCAACGTCCTGCTCCAGGTGCTCGACGACGGTCGCCTGACGGACGGACACGGTCGCACCGTCGATTTTCGCAACACGATCATCGTGATGACCAGCAACCTGGGCTCCGACGCCATCCTCGAGCTCACCGAGAAGGGCGCCGTGGAGATCGAGATCGAAGGGCACCTGCGCGAGCTGCTGAAGAAGGCGCTGCGCCCGGAGCTGCTCAACCGCATCGACGAAACGATCGTCTTCCACCAGCTCACCCGCGAGCAACTCGGCGACATCGTCGAGATCCAGCTCGGCCAGTTGCGTCAGCGTCTCGCCGATCGCGAGCTTGCCCTCGTGATCAGCGACGACGCGGTGACCGCGCTCGCCGACGAGGGCTACGACCCGCAGTTCGGAGCCCGCCCGCTCAAGCGCGTCATCCAGCAGCGGATCGAGAACGCCCTGGCCTCCCGCATCCTCGCCGGCGAACTCGAGCCCGGCGACACGATCGACGTCGATTACCAGGGCAAGAGCTTCATCTTCGCAAAGCGGGAATCAGCGCTGGTGTAGAAGAAGCACTCAGCGGCGGAGCGCGACCCACGCGACCACCGTGGCGATGACGGTGTACGCGCAGCACATCCACGAGATCGCCTCCATCGTCACGCCCGCGTCGATGAGCCAACCCATGCCCACGGGCGAGCCCGCCGTGCCGAACACCATGATGGCGGTGACCATCGCGCGGATCGCGCCGAGGTGACGCACGCCGTAGACCTCCGCCCACATCGAGCCGACGATCGGGCTTCCGATCCCGCCGGTGATCCCCGCGAGCGCCATGAACAGCGGCGCCGCCATGACATGCGAACTCATCGCGAGCACGACGAGGCTGAGCGTCATCGGCAGGAGGAAGACCGGCAGCAGGCGCGTCGCCCCGAACCGGTCCACGAGCGGACCCGCGATGAGCCCCGACGGCAACTGCGTCGCCGCGTACACCGCGAAGCACCCCGCGAACCACGTCAGCTCCCACCCCTTGGTCTCGACGAGGTGCACCTGGTGGAAGAACACTCCGGTGACGATGAAGCCCGGCGCCATCACCGCCGGGAGCAGCAGGTAGAAGCGAAGGTCGCGCAGGACCTGGCGGCGAGACCACTGCGTGCGCGCTTGGGCGGTCGAGTCGCCCGACGCCGCGTCGCGCTCGGCCCGCGCGAGCGTCTCGACGTGCTCGGCGTGCCGAACATGGTGCCCGCGCAGCAGCCAGATCACGAGCGGGATCACGAGCAGGCCGACGGCCACGGCGATCGCGAGCCACGTCTGCCGCCATCCGATCTGCGTCATGACGAGCACGGCCGCGATGGGAAGCACCGCTTCGCCCGCCGGGAAGCCGAGGCCGGCGACGCTCATCGCCTTGCCGCGCTGCTCGTGGAAGTACCGCGCCATGCTCGTCATGGCGGTGTGGCTGAGCAGCCCCTGCCCCGTCAGCCGCAGCAGGTAGATCGCCACCGCCAGCGCCGCGACGACCGGAGCGACGGACATTCCCAGGCACGCGGCGGCGAGCCCGGCGCAGAGCAGGACCGAGAAGACGCGCAGGTCCACGTCGTCGAGCTTCTTGCCGAGCCAGATGATCGTGAACCCGCTCGCCAGCGTGGCGAGCGAGTAGCAGAGCCCGAAGCTGCCGTGGGTCAAGTCGAACGTCGCGCGGATCTTCTCGCCGAAGAGCGAGATGAAGAACGTCTGCCCGAACGACGAGAAGAACGCGAGCGTGAATCCGAACACGAGGAAGCGCCGGTGGGCCGAGAGGAAGCGCAGGTACCCGACGAGTCCTTCCGTCACCCCAGCTTGTGCCTGCCGTTGCGATGCGACCCGAAGCCGTCGCCCGGACGATCCTGGTATCGACGCACGCGGAACCGCAGCGGTTGCTGCCCGCGGTCGGGGAAGAGGATCTCCCCCCGTTCGCCCCGCGCGACGACGATCGCCCGGCCCGCCTGCTTGTCGCGTTGCCGCCGCTTGCGTCTCACGGCGACCATCGTATCAGCCCCTCAGCAGGGTCCCCACCCCGCGATGATCGCGAGGATGTCGCCGAAGCCGACGTCGCCGCTCTGGTCGATGTCGGCCCGGCACGAGAACGGCGGACATGGTCCCCACGCGGCGATGACGGCGAGGATGTCGGCGAAGTCGGCGCGGCAGTTCCGGCTCAGGTCGGGCGGGCACGGCCAGGGGAGCTGGCACTCGTCCGGAACGAGGTCGCCGTTGCAGTCGGCGCTCGTTCCGCTGTCGATGTCGCACCGGTCGCGGACGTTGTTGCCGTTGCAGTCGCAGGGGATGTACGGGAAGTCCGAGTGCGCCACGCCCGGGCGGAACCCGGAGCAGACCGAGTTCGGAATGGTGCTGTTGGCGTCGGCCTCGTGCGCCCACGGCACGCCGGTCGTGCTCACGGGGATGCCCGCGATGCTGCACTGCGTGCAGTAGCTCCACTGGAGCTCGGTGAACGGCGGGTCGACGCGCCGGAACACGAACGTCGGGCAGACGTTGAGCGTCATGTCGAACGTGCCGCCGGAACACCCGTCCTTGGTGACGGTCATCGCGCCGGCGAGCGGCTGCGACGCGCTGGAGAACACACGCATCTCGACATCCCACGGCTGCGGTTCCTCGCCCGTGATGGTGACGCTGATCGGGCTCACGCCGACGAGATGCAGTTGCTCGACCTTCACCTCGACCTCGGCCTGCCCCGTGGTCGCGTCGGCGCACCGGTCGAACGGATCGGCGGGACGCCGGACGAGCATGTCCGCGTCGCCGAAGTCGAGGCTCGGGAACCCGGGCAGTGAGACCACGCCGAGCGGCTGTCCCTCGAAGCACGCGACCCCGAAGAACGGGTCGGAGCCGGGCCCGAAGAAGCCGGCCGGGATCGCGCACGCGGTCGGTGCTCCGAAGTCCATGCAGTTCGCCGCGCCCGACGTCATCCACATGTCGATCTTCGCGGGACCGCCGACGCACGGCGGCACGGTTTCCGGGGGACAGATGACCGGTGGCCCGATCGTGTGGCTCCACTCCTGCGGCGGCCCGACGAGCTCGGCCGTCGCGACCGTGTACGGGCACTCGCGGTCGGTGCCGAGGTTGCCCAGGAACACGCCGCCCGCCGCGGCGCACGCGGCGGCGGTTACGTTCTCCACGCAGTCGGGCGCGAGGCAGCAGAAGCCCAGCGTGCATTCGAGCTGGAAGCTGAACAGCGTGTCGAGTCCGGGCGGGTCCGCGCTCGTGATCACGCGCGGTACTCCGTTCTCGCGGATCGACAGGGTCCCGAGGTCGCCGGTCAGGACCTCCCCGCTGCCCACCGTCAACTGCGCGATCTGCACCGCGTGCGTCGCGCCGGGCGGCGCGGCGACGGCGCAGAAGGTCCCGTCGCCGCCTTCGTCGGTCGTGCCGTTCATCGGCGGGAACGGCACGGCAAACGTGGCCGGGTTGGTCGCGTCGGTGCCCCACCCGCCGTCGGGCGTGACGACGACGGGGGCGCCGAAGCCGACGCCGCCGGTCCCGAAGACGAAGTCGGTCACGTTGAAGTTCGTCAACACCGGGAGCTGCGGGGACCCCTGGTAGAACTGGGGAACACCGATCGTCAGCAACGAGTCGTACGCCATCGGATCCTGGCCGAAATCGAACAGCGGCAGATGCTGGTGCGTGGAGAAGACCGTCCACTGGAGGAAGCCGTCACCCGACTCGAGCACCTGCGGGTGCGCCGGCGTGCCCCCGACCGCGATCACCTGGTCGTCGGCGCTGTCGAAGGTGGCGTACAGCCGGTAGACGTCCACGGTGAACATCGTGGCGTTGCCCGTGACCTTCGGGTCGTACGTCACCGCGAGCCCCGTGAAGTCGGCGACGGCCGTCGTCGAGACGCCCACCACACCCGCGACCAGGACCCCCACTGCCTCGTTGGACCGCATGCCTGCTCCTTCCCTCCCCCGGCGGGTGCGACCGCAGGGCTATACGGTCCGGGCTACGACCGGATCCGCCGCGACCGCCGCCCGCTCCACAAAGAACAGCGGCGGCCGCATGGAACGGCCGCCGCTGGATCGGATCGTCGTGATCGCGCGTCAGCGCGTGCGCCTCGCGTCGCGCTTCGGCTTGGCGGGAGCCCGCCGGATCTCCTCCTGCAGCCCGGTGATGATCCGCTCCGCGTCGGTCTTGCCCGGTGACGGGATCACGGCCTCCGGCGGGGCGGAGAGCACGTCGTAGTAGACGTCGCCGTCTCCGCCGGAGCCCATCACGCCGAGCGTCGCGCCGGCCATGCCGATGTCCGTGCCGCCGTCGAAACTGAGCAGCTCCATGAAGACGCCAAGGATCGACGCCTTCCGGCTGGCCACGTCGTCCGGGTGCGAGCTGGCCGGGTTGCCCGGCTGCGGCACCTGGCCGTCCGGCGTGAGGCGAACACAACCCTCGTAATCGAGGTCGAACGGGAAGAAGCCGTCGTTCGGATCGACGTCCACGTCGCAGACCTGGCTGGCGATCCCGTCGATGCGCGCCTTGCCGTTGTTCGTCTGGAGATGCTCGAGCGTGAAGTGGTTCGGGGCCCCGTAGTCGCTGAACCGGGTCTGGTCCCAGCAGGTCACGCAGCGATGCTGGCCCGAGAACTTGATCTCGTTCATGTTCCACACGTCGAAGTTCATCTTCGTCGTCGGCGGGCCGCACCCCTCCTGCCGCATGTCGATGTCGTCGATCGGGAAGAGCGTGAGATCGACGTCCGCCACCACGAGGCGCGGACCGCTGTAGGCCGGGGAGCCGACCGCCTGGAAGTTGAGCAGCAACTGCGATGGCGATTCCTCGTAGTCGTCGCCGTCCAGGTTGAGGTGACCGGCCGTGCCAACGGTGTCACCGCGGCTTGCATCGTTCGTGTCGTAGGCCCACGTCCTGTACTTCCAGGCCGCCCCGTCCAGGTAGTTGACGATCGTGGCCTCGCCGTTCAGGTGATCCCACGCGATCTGCTCGTTGTTCGAGTTGACCGCCCAGCCCACCACGAAGCCGCGCAGCATGCGGCCGCCGGTCTCGGGGTCGGGCCGCCCGGGCGGGAAGCCGGGGTCGAGCGCGGTGAACGGCGACAGGCCGCCGCCCGCGGGCTGCCCCGTGAGCGCGCACCAGTACACCGGCTGGTCGCCGGTCAGCGGCAGCAGGTTGTCGACCCAGTTCCACCCCGGGTGGGCGCGCTCGCCGGTGATCGGGTCGGTGTCGAGCGGCGGATCGCCGTTGATGAAGTAGAGCTGCACCAGGACGTCGCCCGGGTAGTCATTGGTGAGCGCCAGGAACGTGTCCTGGGTCAGGAAGCCCGCGGCATCCCATTGGATGTCGATCTTCGACCAGATGAGCAGGCTCCCCTTCTTGTTGCCGTCGGCCGTCGCCGACGCGGCGGGCGCGATCATCATGGTCAGGGCGACGCTGCCGAGCAGCGCGCCGAGCATCGTGTTTCTGGACATCTGGACCCCTCCATCTCGCGTGACACCACGCGTGTCGTACTCCCGCCTACGACATTCAAGGTGCCGCATCCTGGCGCGGTGTCCACCGGGAATACGCCGAAACGCGCCGAACACGCCTCGCTTATGGGACCGTGCGCTCCCCCAGGTTCGCGCGCCGTTCCAGGCTGACGCCGCGCGTCAAGCCTCCGTCTGCTCGGCCTCCAGCCCGCCCCCGTCGGCGGGCGGCTTGAGGGGAAGGCGGCGCGCGAGGTCCAGGTACGCCTCGTAGCTCGCGCGGAGCTCGGTCATCGAGTCGCCGGCGAACTTCTCGAGGAATGCGCGGGCGATCTCGAAGGCGACGACGTTCTCCATCACGACGCTCGCCGCCGACAAGGCGCACACGTCGGAGCGCTCGTACGCGCTGTGCTCCGGCTTCTTCGTGTTGAGGTCAACGCTGGGCAGCCCGCGGAGCAACGTGCTGATCGGCTTCATCGTGCCGCGCACGACGATGGGCATGCCGTTGGTCATGCCGCCTTCGATGCCACCGGCATTGTTGCTCGCTCGCGCGAAACCGAGGCCGGGCGTATCGCGATCCGACGCATCGTAGGTGATCGGGTCGTGGACCTCGGACCCGGGGCGGTGGGCGCACTCCCGGCCGAGGCCGATCTCCACCGCCTTGAACGCCTGGATGCTCATGACCGCCCCCGCGAGCCGGCCGTCGAGCTTGGCGTCGTAGTGCGTGCACGAACCGAGACCGATCGGGCAACCGAATACGTGCGTCTCGGCGAGACCGCCGACGGTGTCCTTGTCGACTTTGGCCTGTCGGATTCGGGCGATCATGCGCTCGCTCACCGCGTCGTCCGGGCAGTAGACCTCCGAGGCGTCGCGGGCGGCGCGAAGCGCGTCGAGGTCGCCGGGGAGAGGCTGCACCCCGGTCTCCGCGTCGAGCAGCCCGCGCACGAAGCCGAACGTCTCGATGCCGAACGCCCGCAGCAGGCACCGCGCGAGCGCCCCCCCGGCGGAGCGGGCCGCGGTCTCCCGGGCACTCGCTCGCTCCAGCGTCTCGCGGCAGTCGGTCGTCAGCCACTTCACGGACCCGGCGAGATCCGCGTGCCCGGGCCGCGGCCGGTAGACGGGCGGCGTGCGCTCGAGATCGTCGAGGCGGCTGTCGCGGTTCGGGATCTGCATGACGATCGGGGCGCCGGTCGTGCGCCCGCGCCGTACCCCGGCGAGGAACGTCACCGCGTCGGACTCGATCTTCTGCCGCCCACCGCGTCCGTATCCCCCCTGGCGACGTCGCAGCTCGCCGTCGATGAACGCGACGTCCACCTCCAGCCCCGCGGGCAGACCGTCGACGAGCGTCGTGAGCGCCGGGCCGTGCGACTCGCCGGCGGTGCGGAGGAGGAGCGTGGACATCGGCGTCATGGTAACGAAAGCCGCCGGCACGAGGCCGGCGGCTGAATGCAATCGGATCGAGCGCGTGACGCTTACAGGCAGGGGCCCCACGCGGCGATCACCGCGAGGATGTCCGCGAAGTCCACGGCGCCGTTGCCGCTGATGTCTTCGGGGCACGGGACGCCGCACGGTCCCCACGCACCGATGATCTGGAGGATGTCCCCGAAGCCGACGTCGCCGGAGGCGTCGAGGTCCGCCGGGCACGGCGGGATGTCGAACAGCTCGGTCCGCATGAGCTCCGGCGGGCACTTGCCGTTGTTGTTCCACAAGTTGTACATGAAGTCGCCGGCGGAGTTGGTCGTGTTCTCGTCCCGCAGGAACTCGATGAACTCCTTCGACGTGCTCTGGTAGTAGAGCGTCACTTCGGCCGTGACCGTGCCGGGCGGAATCGCGTACTGGGTGATGTCCCAGTACTCGCCGTCGGCGTAGGTCGCCCCGACGGGCGCCCCGCCGAACGCCTCGTACGCGTCATAGATGAACCCGCGCGGCGGGATGCGGTTGTCCTTCGCCACCGCGTTGTTCAGGACGAAGTGGAACTCGGTGCCGTCCGGCACGCCGGGGATGCCCTCGGTCACCGGCAGGATCTCGTAGATCTTCACCTCGGGGTCGTGCGTGAGCACGCCGGTGCTCGCGTCATAGGCGCCGGACTCGGAGAGCAGCGACATGCCGTCATCGAAGAACTTCACGTTGAGCCACATGCGCCGCCCCTCCGGGTACCCGGTGGGCAGCTTGTGACCCGTGTCGTTCGTCACGCGGACGAAGAGCTGGTCGCCTTCGCGGTAGACGTCGAGCAGGGCCGCGTTCTGGAGCATGTACTGCGCGCGGGTGACGCCGTCGGCCACCGCCTGGGCGTCGACGAGGTCCGGATAGAGGCTCGCCAGGAGCGTCGGCAGCCACGTGCTGCCTCCGGTCATGTCGTGGAGCGGCAGGTCGGGTCGGGTCGGCGCCTCCGGGTGGTTGCACGCGCGCCCCGTCACGTCGCGCATGTGGCAGTCCTGGCACGAGTTGACGAAGGGGCTGTTGCCGCCGAACTGCGGCGCGAAGACGCCGCCCGGTGAGTTGTACGCGCTGTTGAACCACTCGCTGTACGTGCGCTCGACCGGTCCGATCACGTGAGGCGAGAAGTCGGCCGCCGGCGTGTCCAGCGCGTTCGGCACGTAGCCGCCGGCGCCGTCGCTCTCGAACGCGGGGTTGCTCACGTCGTGGCAGGTGCCGCACAGCGCCGCCTCGCGGTGGTAGGGCGAGACGAGCACCGGGTGGCCGCTCGACGCGTCGGCGAACGGCCCGCGCCGCGCGCCGGTCGGATCGACGACGTACATCGCCGTGCCGACCTCCATCGGAGGATTGCTGAGACCCGAGAGGATGCCGAAGTCCTCGGCCGGGTTCTCCGGCGCGTGGAACGGATCGACGAGCCGGTGGCAGAGGTCGCACGACACGCCCGTCAGGTCGGTGTCGAGCATCTCGCTGCCGTCCGTCGGCCGCGAGCGACCGCGCAGCCACCCCCTGGAGAGGTGGCACCGCAGGCAGAGGTCGCCGGAGTCCGGAGCGTCCTGGTTGGCGATCGCCATGCACGCCTCGAACAGCGGATCGATCGACGCCTGCGCCATCATGCTGCCCTGCCAGTTGAAGTACGGCTCGACGCTTTGCTGGCCGTAGTTGGCGTGACAGGCGACGCACGCGTCCGGGTTGTGCAGCGTGCCCGCCTCGAAGGGCTGCGATCCGGGCTCGTCGAAGTCGCGCAGCGTGGTCGGCACGATGCCGCCCGGCGGGGACGAGACCGTGAAGAACGCGTTGCTGTCGTCCTGCGCGGTGTCGAACGTCAAATCGGTGGCGACGACGCGGAAGAGCGAGAGGACCGCCGGCCGGTTCGGCGGGAACCACGTCGCGCTGCCGGTGTTCGGCAGGCCGACGAGGATCGGCTCCCACGTGAGGCCACCGTCGTCGGAGAGGTACAGGTCGATCGACTGGATGCCGCTCTCGTCCGACGCCGTCCACATCGCCGTGGTCGGCCCGTTCGCCTCGATCACCTCGCCCCCGTTGGGCGCGATGAGCTCCACGTCCGGCGGCGACGGCGGCTGGTCGTAGTCGATGATGAGCTGCGGGCGCCGCGACGCGGTCGGGTGCTGGCGGGAGTCGAACCGTTTCGCGGTGGGCGAACTCGACTCGTCGCCGACGATGATCCACCCGTGGTTCGAGCCGGGATCATCGAGCCAGCCCTGCGCGTCGGTGATCATCGCCGACGAGGACCAGAAGTAGTACCCGTTGCCACCGACCATCGTGCTGTCGCTTTCGAGGGCGATGTAATCACCCGTCGCCCCTCCGCTCGACCACGCGGGCGAGGTCTCGGGGTCGCTCTCGCGGTAGGAACGGTACAGCCAGGTCGGGTCGTTCTCGGTGGCGCTGTCGCCAGCGCCCTCCTCCCCGCCGGGATCGGACGACCCCTCCGTCCAGTCCGCCGTGAGCCTGTGCAGCCGCACCGGCTCGCTGCCGACGATCGTCCTCGACATGTTCATGCGCAGCGTCACGCCGGTGATCGTCGCGAACGGCGGCAACGCCCCCGCGACGTCGAACATGATGGGAGCGCGCCGGCGCTCGCCGCTGGCGATTCGCCCCGCGAAGATGTACTGGCCCGCCCCGTTCGCCTTGTGGGCGTCTTCCTGGATCAGCGTGGCGTCCTGGACCGGCTCGATCGTGACCGTCTGGGCGGCCAGATCGGTCGCGCCGAGCGCGATGGGAGCGACGCACGCACATACGACGGCATGCCGCAACATTCGTTCACCTCCTGCTCAATTGTTCGAGGCGCACATCAAAACCCTCAGCCCCACCCCTGGTGGTCGAGGGGACCTGCTCCAGATAGACCTTAATGCGTCGAGAGGCCGCCTTGTACGGGAACGCGACCCCGATCTCGTGGTCGAGACGCCGTCGCAGCATCCCCGTACCATGCCCGCCATGCCCCCGCTCACCCCACGCGAGATCGTCGCCGCGCTCGATCGCCACATCATCGGCCAGGACAACGCCAAGCGCGCGGTCGCCGTCGCCGTACGCAACCGGTGGCGACGTCAGCAGATCGAACCCGAGGTCGCGCGGGAGATCGCGCCGAAGAACATCGTCATGATCGGGCCGACCGGCGTCGGCAAGACGGAGATTGCCCGCCGCCTGTCGAAGCTCGTGAAGGCGCCGTTCATCAAGGTCGAGGCGAGCAAGTACACCGAGGTCGGCTACCACGGGCGCGACGTCGAGTCGATGATCCGCGACCTGCTGGAGCTGGCCGTGACCATCGTGCGTTCCGAGCACGCAGGCGACGTGCGGCAGCAGGCGGAGGAAGCGGCGAACGAGCGGCTCGTCGGGCTCCTCCTCGGCGAGCACGATCAACGTCCGTGGAGCCCGCCGAGCGCCGACGACGACCACGGCGACGCCGAGGGCGGGGAGACCATCGAGCAACGTGAACGGGTACGCCAGCGCATGCGCGACAAGCTGCGCGAGGGCCTCTTCGAGGAACGCGAGGTCGAGATCAGCGTCAGCGAGAAGCAGGCGGCGCCGATCATCGGCATGATGGGCCCCGACCAACTCGATCCCGGAATCGCATCGATGCTCGAGAGCCTCGTCCCCGAGCGTCACCGCCGCCGCCGGGTCACCGTCGCCCGCGCCCGCGTGATCCTCGCCGAGGAAGAGACGGCCAAGCTCGTCGACGACGAGAAGATCATCGAGCAGGCGATCGAGCGCACGGAGGAGACCGGGATCATCTTCCTCGACGAGATCGACAAGATCGCCGCGTCCGCCGACGCCAAGTCTGCCGACGTCTCCCGCCAGGGCGTGCAGCGCGACCTGCTGCCGATCGTGGAGGGCTCGGCGGTGAACACGCGTTACGGCGTGGTGAACACCGACCAGATCCTGTTCATCGCCGCCGGGGCATTCCACTCCGCGTCGGTGAGCGACCTCATGCCGGAGCTCCAGGGGCGCTTCCCGATCCGCGTGGAGCTCGACGCGCTCACGAAGGACGACTTCAAGCGGATCCTGATCGAGCCCGATGCCGCCCTCACCCGCCAGCAGTCGGCGCTGCTCGCCACCGAGGGCCTGACCGTCACCTTCGAGGCCGACTCGATCGACGCCATGGCCGAACTCGCCGCCGATGCCAACGCGAGCATGGAGAACATCGGCGCCCGGCGTCTCATGACCGTCATGGAGCAGGTGTTCGAGGAGCTGAGCTTCGAGGCGCCGGACCTGCCGCGAGGCAAGCGGAAGATCGCCGTCACCGAGACGTTCGTCCGCGAGCGTCTGAACGCGGTCATGAAGGACGAGGATCTGCGCAAGTTCGTCCTCTGAATCCCTTCCGGGGGCGCCAAAGAAAGAAGCTCCGGACGGCGGGCGGCCGTCCGGAGCTTTGCCTGTGTGTGGGAATCCGCAGGCTGAGGAGGAAGAAGGTGTGTGGTCAGATGCTCAGTCGATGATGCTCTGGCAGAGGTCGCCGTAGTGGGTGATCACCTCGAGCAACTGGGCGAAGCCGAAGTCGGCCTCCTTGGCGGTCGGCGCGCCGGTCTGCTCGCTGGCGGTGTAGTGTCCGCTCGGGAGCCCCCAGTTGGACATCACGTGCAGAACGTCACCGAAGTCGATGGAGCCGCTGTTGTCGTAGTCCATCTCGCACCGCTGGCCGGGGGCGAAGGGCTCCGCGTCGGCACTCGCCACGCCGGCGGGGACGAGCATCAGGGCGGATCCGAGGGCGAACGCGGTGAGCTTGGTGCTGGTCATGGTCGGTGCCTCGCAAGTGGGTGTCGTGTGGGTGGCCGTGTCGTTCTCACCCTTCCAAACGACGGCTCGAGGATCATCTAGCTGGAGGATCCGGTTTTTCTTGCGGGAGAAAACAAGACGACCCCGGACGCGCTGTCCGGGGTCGGTGCCTGCGTGAAACCAGGCGAGGAGGAAGAAGGCGAGTGGTCGGTTCAGCCGATGGCCGGCTTGCAGCTACGCCCGTAGTTGTTGATGACCTCGATCAGGTCGGCGAACCCGTAGCCGCCCGCGTCGCCCGTCGGGAGCGCGTCGCCCGTCAGCAGGTTGCTCCGGGCGCCCCAGTTGGACATGACGTGCAGGAAGTCACCGAAGTCGATCGTGCCGCTGTTGTCGTAGTCCATCGAGCACTCGGCGGCGGACGGAGTGGCCTCCTCGGTCCCGGTCAGGTTCCCGAGGTCCGGATCCTGACTGGCGACGCCGGGGTCGGCGGCGCTCGCGGCGGTGGCGAACGCCAGGGCGGCGGCAAGCGTGAACGCGTTGAGCTTGGAGTTGGTCATTTTGTAAGCGTTCACGGGTCCTGACGGATCTACGTCAGGAGCACGGGCGCTTCCGCCTTTCGGAGGTGTGCATCCAGTGCGCGGGCGAGGAATGCGAAGACGGGCACGTTCTGCTGGCGAGCGGTCTCGATCACGCTCCAGAG
>JAAELP010000513.1 GCA_024226535.1 Planctomycetota bacterium
CCCGGAGGGCGGTCCGCCGAACGTCCGAACAAGCCCGCCTTTGCGCGAGAGCGAGGATCCGTCCCGGAGGGCGGTCCGAGCGGTAAAGACAGTCCGAGCGGTAAAAAAACTCCCCCCGACGCTTGAACACGGCGAGGGGAGGAGGAGGAGGAAGAAAGGCCTCAGTCAGTTGTGGCCGGCGAGCGTTTTGCCCTGCGCGCGGCCAGACGATCCCCCACAGGGGCCGTTCCCCCGGACCCGAGGAGCTTACTGCACGCTCTCGGCCCGGCGGCCTTTTGGCACCCAAAGGCCCGCCCCCGACCCGGGTGTCAACCCACGCAAGGGGGGGCAAACCCGGCAATCCCGAATCCGCATCGGACCCGGGTCCCATAAGAACGTACTTCCGCCCTCACGATTGCGTCTTTCTCCTACGCGGGTGCCACGGACCACGAACGGAGCGAGTAGTCCGTGCTCGGTCGCGGGAGGTTCGGCGATCGTCCGGTGCTACGGACGATCCCAGTGGGTCGTTCGTGCCACCGGGGGGCCGTTGACTTCGTACGACCGGACACGGACTGCTCGCTGCGCTCGCGGTCCGTGGCACCACCGCCCACCGAGTGTCGGTACCCGCCCCCGCCCCACGAGAGCGAGGATCCGTCCCGTAGGGCGGTCCGAGCGGTAAAGACGGTCCGAGCGGAATTAAAGTCCCCGCACCGTCGTCGGCCGGTGCGGGGAAGAGGAGGAAGAAGAAGGCCCGCGTGACAGAGGAGGTTGAGGAAGAGGAACAGCACACGGGCCTCGATTGTGTGGCGTGCTGGTCGACGACCGTTCGTCGATGCACCCTTTTACCGCCTCGCGGAGAGTGTCCTCGAAAGGTCTCCCCAAAGGCGTGAGGGATGCGTTTTGGCAGCCCCGTAGAAGAACAGCGCCGCGTGAGGTTCGCCGGACGCATGCACTTATAAATGCCCCCAGCCCCGGTCCCGCGCCTCATCTTCGGGGGGAGGCCGGGCCGCGGGCTCTTCCGGCGCTGTTTGGCGGCGGGGCCGTGGCGGGGGCCGTGGCGGGGGATGCGGCGGGGATGTGGCGGGGGATGGTTCGGGGCCCGGAGGGCCCTTGGATGGCAGGCGAGGTGAAGATGAGCGGGCTCGAGCAGCGCAAACACCGTCTGACGGAGCTTCTGGAGCTCGCCCAGGCGGCCCATGGATGGAGCCGCCGTCGCCTTGCCCGCGCGCTCGGGCGCGACGCGAGCAAGCTCGTTCCGGAGAGCGGGGTGCCCAAGCTCGATCTCGTCGTGCGCCTCGCCGACGTTCTCGGGTGGCCGCTGCGCGACATCGTCGATCACCTCTGGCGTGATGAGGGTACCCATCGTCGTGACCACAGCGCGGAGCCCATGACCTTCGCCACGCTCAACGCCGAGGCGAGAGAAGCCCACCGACGCGGGCGCTACGCCGAGTTGGTCGATCGTGCGCGGCGGGCATACGTCGCCGCCGCCACGTCGCTGGAGCGCGCGTGCGCGTGCAACCGCGAGGTCGGCGGGTGGGACGGGATGGGCTGCTACGCCGATGCCCTCGAAGCGGCGCGGCGCGGTCTTCGAGAACGCGAGGTTCCCGCGGACGTGCGTCGCATGCTCCAGGCGAACCTGGCCAACGCCTACTACGGTATGGGACTGCTGCCGGAGGCGCGGTGCGTGGCCGGCGAGTTGGTCTCGTGGTATGCCGGGCGCCCGCCGGAGGCGCTCACGGACCGTGTTGCGCAGGCGTTCGCCTACTACGTCCTGGGCAATACGCATCACCGGCAGATGGGGCTGGATCTCCGGCGCTCGGAGAAGATCGCGGCGGGCGCGCGGCGGGAACTCGCCACGGCGGTGCGGCTCTGCGAGGGGCTCGCGCAGGAGAGCGGCGACGCGTGTTACTCGGGTATCGCCAACACCTGTCGCGGCGCCCTCCTCGAAGTCGACGTCGTGCTGGGACGGCAACATCCGGGCGCGGCGCTCCGCAGTCTCGCGGAGGGTCTCGACGCGGTCGTGGACTGCACCGACTGGGACTCGGGGGATTGGCTGGAGAGCTTCGGATGGTGGTGCATCTTCGGGTGCAACGTCGCGCTGCGCTCGGAGGACCGGGAGCGTGACGCCCAACAGTACACCGCCATCTTCACCAACAAGGCGGATGAGATCGCCGAGCGTCTCGACAACTGGTCGTTGCGCGAGCGGGTGGTGAGCATCGAGTACGCCCGCTGGTCCGCGACCGAACCCCATGTGCTCGATGCCGAGGACGTGCGGAAGATCATGGGCGCCATGGGTCGATTCCCGGCCTTCCGACCGATCGGCTGGCGTCTTCTCGAATCAGCGGGGCTGGCCCATGAGAACTAAGGAGAAAAGTGCCTCTTATCGGACGGCGGCGACGGAGCGTCTCCTTCGGTCCTTCGACGGATCAGTGAACGGCCTTGGTCCGCGGGGCGGCGTTATTGGCGACATCCGCGAAATTCCCCCTGTCTTGACATTTCCACAAAATGCCCACGTGGGGGGAGCCAGGTCCTCTGAAGCGGGGTATAGGTATGAGGAGCGAGCCAACAGCGTTCCTGGGGCCAGTGGGAGGCCCCGAGAGGTGGCCACACACCACCTCCGACCCAAAGGGGGGTTCGGGGCGTCTCCGGTACCTTTGAAGGAGGACCGTCGAATGGACCAGTCCGAACGTCGCAGGACGCGCCTGGGCCAGCTTCTGGACCTGGCCCAGACCTACCGGAGCTGGACGCGCAAGGAACTTGCGAAGTCCCTCCGCCGTGACCCAACGAAGCTGATACCGGGCAGCGGCATACCGAAGCTCGACTTCGTCGTCGATCTCGCCGGTGTGCTCGACTGGCCCGTGGCCGACGTCGTTGCGCACCTGTGGGACGGCAAGCGCGAAGAGGAACAGGCCGAGGAGCAACCCAAGGAGTTCGAGGCGCTCGACGAGGCGGCACGCGAGGCGCACCGCAACGGCGAGTACCGCCTGATGATCGATTTCGCGAAGCAGGCCGCCGAGGTGGCCACGACCGCCGAGCACCGCGCCCGCGCACACAACCGCGAGGCGGGCGGCTGGGACGGCCTCGGCCGCTACGGCAACGTGCTCAAGGCGATGCAGCGAGCACTGGCTCTGCGACCGGTCTCCGCCGAGTTCCAGCGCTTGCTCCAGTCGAACCTCGCGAACGCTTACTACAGCCTGTGGTCGCTCGTCGAGGCGCGTTCGATCGCCGGCGACCTCATCGCCTGGTATGGCAAGAACCCGCCGGAGACGATGCGTGACCGCCGGTCGCAGGCGTTTGCCCACTACGTGGCGGGCCATTCGCACCGGCGGCTGATGAGCGTGGATTCCGACCAGGCCCAGATGCTCGCGGAGTCCGCCCGGGCGGATCTGCAGACGGCGTTCGATCTCTACGAGGCCATCGGCATCGAACTCGACGACGACTCGTATCGCGGCATCGCGAATACCTGCAAGGGCGGCCTGATCGAAGTCGACGTGGTGCTGGGCGAGCGGAGCGTGCGGAACGCTCTCGCCGAGCTGAGCGGCGGTCTCGACGAGGTCGCCGACTCCGAGTTGAAGCCCGTCGGCGACCGCCTGGAGAGCTACGGCTGGTGGTGCATCTTCGGATGCAACATCGCCCTTGCGAATCTCCGCGACGAGCGGGAACTCCAGCAGCACATGGCGGTCTTCACGAACAAGGCCGACGAGATTGCCGAGCGACTCGACAACTGGGCGATGCGTGAACGCGTGTTTACGATGGAGCACTCGCGATGGGAGAGGGCGGTGGGCAGCACCGGCTTCGACATCCCGCGCGTGGTGGATGAGGAGGATGTCAAGGTCATCACGGGAACGATGGCGAGATTCCCGACCTTCCGGGAGACCGGTTGGGAGATCCTCCGTTCCGCCAAAGTGGTCCGAGCGAACTAGGAGTAGCAGTCATGAAGCGATACATGATCGAGAGACTGCTCGGTGGTGCGATCCTGGTCACGGCTGTCGCCGCCTATCCCGCGACGGCGCTCGCAGGTAAGCCAGGGAGCCCCAAGAACCAAGACCCCGTCAAGCACACCAACCAGGACAGGATTCCGCCGTTTCCTCCGACAGCGCCCCCGCCGCCACCACCCGGAGGCCTCTTCCACGACCCCGGTTCGAATCCCATCTGGATCGACATCCTGTTCGTGCGGACGATCAACCCGTTCGGCGATCAGATTCGCATCGTGAAGTATGCGCCGCCGGCACCGGCTCTGCCGCCCGATCTCCCGCTCGACGACCTCATCGGCGATCCCATGCAGCGTCTGGACACGCTCCCGGATGGGCTGATCCCATTACCGCTGGCGCCCGAGCACACGCCCCGGCCGCCCGCGACGAAGGTCATCGCGCTCCTGGATCCAGGGCTCATTGATGCGCCGAGCAGGACCGTCGGCCTCGGCGATGCTCCCTTCGACCAGCCACTGCCAGCTCCCGGCGCGCTCTCCCTGATCACGCTCGGTGCGCTCACCATGCTCGGCCGCCGCCGCCGCCGCACCGCGACCGCCTGACGGGCGGCCCGACAACCAGGATTCCACGAGACGCCGTCCGGCAAACGGGCGGCGTCTTTCTTCAGGCTCGTCCCGGCTCTGTCTGGCGGCTCAGGCGGGGTCCGGATTCATCCGACAGAGCCTCGCTTGATCCGATCTCGCTGGCGGCGGTATGCTTCCCCTTCCAATCCCAGGGGCCGTAGCTCAGTTGGGAGAGCGCCTGCATGGCATGCAGGAGGTCGTCGGTTCGAGCCCGATCGGCTCCACTTCACGGAACCCGCAAACCCCTCGAGGTTTGCGGGTTTTCGTTTGCTCAGGGGATCGGCGAAGCCAGACGGGCGATCTTCGCCGCGGCGCGGGAGCGCCGCGGCTGGAGCGAAACGTCGCTCGTCTACTGCGAAGGCGAGCCCGTCGCCGGCGCGAACGCCGGCGTGCCGTGCGTCACCGTGACCGGGTCCGGGAGCGGGGGCATCCCAAGGCCCGTGCGGTACTGGTTCTGGGTCGCCAGTTCCTGGGCCATCGCGCCGTAGGTGATCTCGTGCACCTGGTAGCTCGCGTACCCGATGTAAACGGGGTCGACGGCAGCGGGGGGTCCGTTCACATCCGGGTCGGGCAGCATGACGACGACCCACAGGCTCGGATCCTGCGTCGAGAGGTCGACGCCGTGGTGGGTGAACACGAAGTCGCCGAAGCGATGCGCGACCCGGCCCGCCGGTTGGGCGTCGAGCGTTGTCTTGATCTCGCCGAGCCGAGCGCTCCGCGACATCTTCACGAAGTCCGCCAGCGAGCCGGTGCCGACGGGAAGGTCGCTCTCGGTGGTCTTCGTGCCGGGCTGGAGAAACGGCGATGGCGCCGGCGTGGCGCCGGCGAACGTCCACGGACCGATGTTGCCGCTCAGCGTCAGCTCCACCGCGTGCTCGGGCCCGTTGCCGGCGTTCTGCCATCCGTAGTTCACGATCGCGCCGGCGAGCGTCATCGTGTTCTGCTGCTGCGGGTTCCACCCGCCGCCGAATGCGCCGCCGGTCGTGGCGGCGAAGACCGAGATATTGATCACGACGATCACCGTGACGATCGCGAGCAGCGGTGCCGCGAGCACCGAGAGCGCGGCACGGCCTGGGCTCACGCGATGCGCCGTCTGCACCATGACGGTCGCACTGACGAGCCACCAGAGCCAGCCGATGTACATGCCGAAGCAGGGGACCGCGCTGATCACGTTGGCCCCGGCGCTGTACCCGATCGCCTGGATCGTTCGGTCGAGGCCCTGCTCGGTGCCGCCGGTGATGCGCAGCGCGAGGTGTGCGACCATCGGCCAGATCAGGAGCACGCTCACCGTGGTGACCGCGCCGAAGAGGATGTAGTACCCGAAGAAGACCGCCATGCCCCAGCCGCCCATGCCGCCGGGGCCCATGAAACCCATGATCCACATCGCGAGCGGGACGATCCCGCCGACGAGGTAGACCGCGACGGTGGTGATCACGCCGAACACGAGGGACTCGCCCACCGACGCGTCGGCGGGTACACCACTCATGAGCCGCCGGGGCCGCACGAGCGCCATGCCGATCGTCTGGAAGAGCGCCATGAGGACGCCCCGGTGCTGGCGCTGGAGCCACGGCATACTCCCCGGCGTCGTGTCCTGCTCGCGCACGCCGTCGCCGGGCGAGAGCAGCATGTCGTCCATCGCGATCCGCTGACCGCAGCCGACGCACTCGAACTCGGCGGGCTGGAGATGACCGCGTTCGCTGGTGCCGTAGTAGACCTCGTCGCAATGCGGGCACGAGAAGCGGACCCGGCCCGGCGCGAACGTGAACTGGCTCGGCTGAAAGATCTCACCGCACTCGGGGCAGGTGCGATCGGCCATGTTCCACAGGGCGTAGTTGCAACTCGTGCACCGCATGGGCGTCGTCCTTCCGCGGAGGATACCGCGATCGCTCCCCCACCCGGATTCCGTGGGTCGAATCCGCCGAGTACACTGTGGTCAGCCAGGAGTCCCGTGATGACCCCGACCGAGAATCCAGATCCGTACAGCGTGGACACCGGCGGACGTCCCGCCGGCGCCGCACCGCGTCCGATCGACCCGCCTTTCGATGTGATCGAAGAGCGCGGCATCTATGTGATCACGCTCCTCCGCAGCGAGATGATCGACGCCCAGAAGATCCAGGAGTGCGGGGACCAGATCACCAAGTACCTTGCCAACAAACCCTCCGCGAAGGTGGCCCTGGACATGAAGGGTGTTCAGTTCCTCTCGTCGTCGGCGCTCGGCATGCTCCTGACGCTCAAGACCACCATCGAGGGCAAGGGGGGGGCCCTTCAGCTTGCCGGCGTGAAGCCCGACATCATGGAGGTCTTCAAGATCACCAAGCTGCACAAGCTGTTCGGTATGTCGGACAACGTCGATGCGGCGAAGGCGCGGCTCTGATCACCGGGTGCCGTAGTCTTGCCGCGCGACACGCCTGCGGTGCACCGCAACGAACACCACGATCCCCGCGACGTAGACCAACAGCCAGCCCGCGAGAAGGGCGGGGGCGTACCACGTCGCCGGCATCGGCCCGAACGGACCGATGCCGCGCCCGCCGGTGAAACCGAAACGCGTGGTCGTGAAGGTGCCCGTCGCGCGCCAGGCGTTGAGCAGGGCGGCGAGTTCCTCGGCGTCGGCGGTCAACTCCTCGTCTGACGTCGTGGCGCCGAGCGTGCCGAGATACGCGCGAATCGTCGCCGCGTCGTACGGACCTTCGCCAAGCTCGCGCATGCGCGTCGTCGAGGAGATCATCGCGGTGACCGGCTCCGTGGCACCGCCCGCGGCGCCGACGGGCGGCAGCGTCAGCGTCGCCATCGGGCGCTCCGCCGTCCCACGCCCGATCGTCGAGACCCCCGGTAGTCCGGGCCGACCGGTCTTGCCCTGCATCCTGTACGTCGTCGTCAAACTGAGCGAGACGGTTGGAGCCACGCCGGAATGCGGAGCGAGATCGATCATGTACCCAGTGGTCACGTACAGCGGCGCGAAACCCATCACGAGGGAGGTGATGGAGCGGGCCGGGATTGGAAGCAGCAGCGTCCACAGGGCGACGAACACCCACGGGCGCACGCCGGCGGGAGCGGACCGCGTGATCCCCACCGCGCGAAAGTCGCTCCCGCATTCCGGGCAGGTCATCGTCTCCAGCAGGGCGACGTCGTAGCCGCACTGCCCGCATCCCGGTCGACGCCGCCGCCCGGATTGCGCCACGCGCACCCAGATCCAGATGAGCCCGCCGCTGGCCAGCACCAGCGTGACGAGGCCGAGGAGCAAGGACGCGATGATCGGGATCGAGGACTGGCCCATGCGCTACTCCGACGCGACGACCGGCGGCACCGGCACCCCCAGCGTATCCGCGATCGCGCGCGCCAACTCGATCTCGTGCACGGTGGACTGGCCGTCGGCCGTGATGCATGCGGCGCACGCGCTGAGCAGCTTGCGCTTGAGCCGCGGGGCGATCTTGTTCAGCTCCTCGAGCGCTCCGTCGAGGGCGTCGAGCGTGCACTGCTCCGGGGGCATCAGGCGCACCGGAACCGGATCGAGCTTCGCGGCGCCGGCGGCGAACGCGCGCGTCGTCTCGGCCTCGTCGTCGTGGCCGGCATGGGCCAGCGTCGAGAGCACCAGCCCCAGCGGGTGCCGCAGACGCCCGAGGCCGTAGTACACCACCGGCGTGCGCCGCGCCGGCTCGAACCGCGCCGCGACGTGCCGGCGCACGACGCGCTTGAGGAGCCACTCGAACCGGTCGATCGTCTCGTCCGCCGCCGCGAGATCGGCGACGGTTCGATCGAACCGGACGAACTGGCGGCGCGTCATCGAGCGCAGGGCGGGAAGCGTGAGATCGATCAGCGGGAGCCGCTGGCGATCATCGAGCGTGTCCGTGAGCGGGAGCAGGCGGAGGGTCTCGGCGGACACGCCGTCGTCCGATCGGCGCTCGATCAGGTGCAGTTGCTCCCGGCGCACCGGTTCGCGCGGGCTCATGAGCAACGCGTAGAGGAGTGCCCGCGCGGCGTACGGGTCGCGGGCCGCCTCCGTCAGACTGGCCGGGAGGCTCTCGCGGAGCGCCTGGGCGTACTCGACGTGTGCATGCGTCGGTCGGCCGATGTCCTGCGACAGCCCCGCGACGACGGCGTCGGCGTCGATGACGCGGCGCCGGCGTTGAGCGAACCGGCTGGCGGGTGTGGAAGCGGGCTCCGCGGCGTGTCCGCGCGACGCCCGCTCCTCGGACTCCACGAGCGCGCTCGCCACGAACGTCCCGTCCCACCCCGGCTCGATCCGGCGGATGCGATCGTCGAGCGGGGGGTGGGTGGCGAACAGGCTGTTGACGGCGAACCGCACGCCCTGGCCGAAGAACATGTGGCTCGCCTGCGGCGCGTTGGGGCTGCGGATCACCGAGCCCTGCGCGGCGCCGCCGATCTTCTTCAGCGCCCCGGCGATGCCATGGGGTGCCCGCGTGTACTGCACCGCCGACGCATCGGCGAGGAACTCGCGTTGCCGGCTCACGGCCGCCTTGATGAGGTTGCCGAAGAGCGTGCCGATCGATCCGATCACCATGAGCCCGCCGCCGAGGGCGGCCAGGGCGAGGAGCACCCGGCCGTCGCTCCGCGCTCGCCGGCCCCCCGTGTACCGCAGCGAACGCAGAAGGAAGGACCCGATGATGCCGAGCACGAGGATGCCGTGCAGCACGCCGATCAGTCGGATGTTCAGACGCATGTCGCCGTTCAGGATGTGGCTGAACTCGTGGGCGATGACACCCTGAAGCTCGTCGCGCGAGAGACGCTCTGCGGTGCCGCGTGTCACGGCGACGACCGCGTCGCCCGGCGAGTAGCCGGCGGCGAAGGCGTTGATGCCGGGCTCGCCATCCATGATGTACACCGGCGGTGTTGGCGTGCCCGACGCGATCGCCATCTCCTCGACGACGTTGAGCAGCCGGCGCTCGATCCGATCCGCGCTGCCGGGACGAACGGGGCGGCCGTTGAGCGACTCGGCCACGACGGTGCCGCCGCCTCGAAGCTGCGCGATCTTGGCCAGGCTCCCGCCGCCGACGATGAACAG
This sequence comes from Planctomycetota bacterium, assembly GCA_024226535.1. Classification (GTDB taxonomy): domain Bacteria; phylum Planctomycetota; class Phycisphaerae; order Phycisphaerales; family SM1A02; genus JAAELP01. The sequence continues at coordinate 9,552 of JAAELP010000513.1, forward strand.
CGTCGCCACCGTCGCGGCGCCCAGCACGATCGGGTTCACGAGGATCAACCACGGTGCGCCACCGGTCACGTCACCGCCGGCCAGCAGCGTGCACAGCGCGACGGCCACGTCCACCAGCACGATGATCGCCACGACCGCAACGACGAATAGGACGACCAGCCGCCCGGTCCTCCGCCGCGCCCGGTCCTGGTGCTCGAAGAAATCCATCAGACGCGATCCGCTCCGCCGCCTCCGTCGCTTCGTCGCTTCTACCTAGAACGAGACCTTCGGCGCTTCCGCGATCGCTCCCCGGTCCTCGAACTCCAGCAGAGTCGCGTCCGGCCCGTGGCCGAAGAGCCCGGCCAGCGCGACCGGCGGGAACGTCTGCTTGTAGGTGTTGTACGCGGTGACCCCGTCGTTGAACGCCTGCCGCGCGAACGCGATGCGGTTCTCCGTCGAGGTCAGTTCCTCGCCGACCTGGAGCATGTTCTCGTTCGCCTTCAGATCCGGATATTGCTCCACGACGACCATGAGGCGGCTGAGCGCGCCCTGGAGAGCGCCCTCGGCACCCATCAGCGACTTCAGGGCCGCGGCGTCGCCGGGGTCTCGGGCGGCGGCCTGGAGGCCCGAGGCCGCCTGGTTCCGCGCCTGGATCACGGCCTCGAGGGTCTCCCGTTCGTGCTTGAGATAGCCCTTGGCCGTCTCCACGAGGTTCGGGATCAGGTCGTAGCGGCGTTTGAGCTGCACCTCGATCTGGGCAAACCCGTTGACGTAGCGGTTCTTGAGGGTCACCAGGCGGTTGTAGATGGCGATCGCGATCGCGACCAGGGCCACCAGCAGGACCCCGACCACCAGGACCAGGCCAATCATCAGAGCTGCTGAGGACATTGCGCGTCTCCCTGTTTCCCAGGCGGATCGCAGCCTACCCGATGCAGAGATGCCTCACGGGTCTCGAAAGGGCTGCTCGAGGTCAGGTCCGAGCCTGATCCTCCACGAGATATCCACATTCTGCGACCGGATCGGAGGGCCCCGCGGGCCCCGCGATGTCAATCTGGGGGGACCAGTAAAGGTGGTCAAGACAAACGCTTCTGGGAGGGCTGGACTTGTCCACAAACACGAATTTAAGTCCAAGGATCCATTGACGTCGAACGAGCCTCTGGTAACTTGCAGATGAGGATCCGCGCTAGGAGAACGAGGGTCCTTCTGAAGAGAGAGACCATTTCTTCCCCGACCGCGGGGATCGAAGAAAGGTTTCCCCTGCACAGAGGGGAAAGAAGGAGTGGCCAGATGGGGATGAGAAAGGCAGCCGCGGCTTTGCTGATTTGCGGCGCGCTTACAGCGGGCGCAAGCGGCTCACTCATCGTAAACTTCGACGATGGCACTGGGGCCGTTACCGGCACCATTGAGCTCGTTGAGATCGTGCAAGGCCTGCCGGTCGGTGGCGACACGGGCCTTCCGGGTGGCGTTGCCCCCGGCGCGTTCGACGTGACACTGATCTTCAAGCTTACGGTGGATGTCGGTGAGGTTTCCGACCTCGGCATCGGAATCACCGACGGCGTCACGCCGCTGGTGTCAACCGGAGCCGGTTGGATCCCCGGTGGGAACGTGGACATCACGAGCATCTCCGGTACGCCGGATACCCGTGAGTTCCGCTTCGACGAGGGTGGAGCCGGCGCCGTGATGGCGGGCCAGATGAGCGACCTGATGTTCGTCTCGTACAGCTCGCTCGCCCTCGACGGCAGCCTCGACCTGAACTTCATGATCACCGACAGCGTTCCGACGTTCACGGTGACCGTACCGCTCGTGCCCGCACCGGGTGTCCTAGTGGCGCTCGGCGCTGGCGCACTGTGCATCGGGCGGCGTCGTCGCCGCTGACACGACAAGCGAATCCAGGGGGTAGGCGAATCCTCACGTCCCGATCGTGGGCGACCGCAAGAGGAATCCAGAGAAACTCTGGGAGGAAGGTTCGATGAGAAAGGCAATCAGGGAACGCCTCTGGCTTTTGACCGTCCCGATGCTGATGGCTGCATTCGGCGCGATGGTGGCCTTGGTGCTCTCGACGTCAACGGCCACGGCTGGAGGAGCAGGAGACTCAACCGGCGGTTGTGGCGGGCTGATCTTCGAGGACTCGGTGACCGTCGTTCGCACCGTGCCGAACGGCGACGTCGCGTTCACGGCGATCAAGGAAGTCCGTGTCTGCTTCGACGTGAAATGCGGTCATGGTGACCACGGCAGCGGCGGCCAGCAGAACAGTTCGAGCGCCAGTGGCGCCAGCTCCGGCGTGACCGGCTCCGGTGGTCCGAACGCGTCCGGCGGCTCCGGCCCCAACAGCTCCGCAAGCTGCGCGGGAAGCGGCAGCATCGGCTCCAGCGGCTCCAGCGGTTCCAGCGGAACGCCTGAGAGCTCCGGCAGCAGCGCGAGCGGATCCTCCGGCAACTTCTGCGGCTGCATCGAGGAGTGCGACCCGTTCCCGAACGACGGCTACTTCACGTACACCTACAAGATCACCAACGATGCGAGCAGCGCGACCGACCTGATCGCGTTCGAGGTTCTCGTTCCGGCCGGCTCCGTCGTGGATGCTGGGTCGCTGGGCGGTGCGGGCATCGCTCCGAGCGACGTCACCATCTCCGACAACCGCGTCGAGTGGGACTTCTTCGACACGCCGATCGCTCCCGGCGAGATGAGCCAAGAGCTGTACATCATCTCCCCGCTCGGCCCCGACTTCGTCGGTGCCAGCATCAGCGGCGGCGGCGCCCTGGACCAGCCGGTTGAGTGCGTCGGCCCCGCCGTCGAGTGCGAGCTCTGCCCCGACGACAACCGCAGCGGCAGCAGCGCCGACAGCAGCAACGACAACGGCGGCGCGTGGGGCGGAGAAGCCAACAGCGACGACCGCTCCGACGGCTCGAGTTCCAGTGGCGGCGATGGCCCGTGCTACTTCTGCCCGGAGGGCCTCGCCTCCGGCCCGCCCTGCGACGACCACAGCAGCGGGAGCGAAGACAGTTCCGACTCGAGCTCTGGTGGCAGTGGCGACAGCGAAGACACTGGCAACACCGGTGGGAAGAAGGGCAAGCCGACCTTCTTGTGGCTGTGGCGGGTCATGTTCTTCTAAATCGCTGACCTTCGATTCGATCACGCGTGGGGCGGCCTGATCGGCAGA
>JAAELP010000514.1 GCA_024226535.1 Planctomycetota bacterium
GGCATGATCGTGGCCACGGCGCTCACCCTGGTCGTCTGCGTGCTGGTGTTCTCGCGTTCGAGCCGACCGCCCGAGTTGCCCGCCGTCGTCGAGCAACTGCTGCCGTGGGGCGCCGTGGACCTCGCGCGGCGCGCCGAGACTGAAGACTCCCCGCTCGAGGACGCGATCGCCGCTTCGATCGCCCAGGAGGATCCCGCGGTCTTCGACCCGGACGGTGACGGCGTGCGGACCTACTCACTGCTCGCGCTCTCCGGCGGTGGCTCACAAGGCGCGTTCGGCGCGGGCCTGCTCTGCGGGTGGACCGCCTCGGGCACGCGCCCGAACTTCAAGGTCGTCACCGGTGTGAGCACCGGCTCGCTCCAGGCGCCGTTTGCGTTCCTCGGGCCCGACTACGACGACGAGCTGAAGGCGGTCTTCACGGAGTACGGGACGGAGGCCATCCGCACGAAGCGCCGGCCGCTCGTCGCCCTCGTCAAGGACGGCCTCTACGACAGCGCCCCCCTCGCCGAGTTGATCGCACGCTACGGCAACGAGCAGATGCTGGCCGACATCGCCGCCCGGCACCGCGCCGGGTACCGCCTGTACGTCGGCACCACGAACATGGACACCGGCGAGTTCGTGATCTGGGATCTCGGGGCCATCGCCGCGAGCGATCAACCGAACGCGCTGGAGCGCTTCCGCAGCGTGATCCTCGCGTCGTGCTCGGTCCCCGTCCTCTTTCCCCCGGTCTATGTTCCGGTCCGGTACGGCAACGACACCTTCTACGAGATGCACTGCGACGGCGCGACGTTCCAGAGCGTGTTCTTCCGGTCCTGGCTCCTCGATTTCGACGACGCCTACGACGAGTCGTTGCTTGCCGCGCCGCCGGAGACCCGGCTGTTCATCGTGCGGAACTCACCGCTCGGCGAAACCTCGACCCGCCGCAACGTGCGACCAAACGTCGTCTCCGTCGCGTCGCGCACGATCGAGAACGCCTTCGAGCTTGCCATTCAGGCGAGCACGTACCGCGTGTACGTGCTCGCGCAGCGCAACGGGATCGAGTTCAACCTCGCGGCGATCCCCGACGATCCGAAGTTCGCGATGGACCCATCGGACTTCGACCCGACCCGGATGCGCGAACTCTTCGATTACGGCTACGAGAAGGCGAAGGACGGATACGACTGGCTCGATCTGCCACATGGTCTCGATCCCGACGAGATCTTCGTCACGGAGTGACGTCCACCTCTACCCCTCGTCCTCCCCCTCCGGCGGGAACGCCAACTGCATGCACCACTTCGGGCCGTCGAGCCGGTGCCCGTTCACGCGCACCACGCGCCGGCTGGCGCCGACGGGTTCCATGGCCGACCACGGGATGCTCGCCTTCCGCGCGCCGAGGGTCTGCCAGATCGCCAGCGGCATGAGGTGCAGGCACTCGTCGTCCACGGCAACGTTGACGCTCAGCCCCATGTTCACGATGCCCAGGCCGAAGCTCTGGAAGCGACGACGCACGGCATCCGGCGCCGGCTCCCGCGGCGGGAACGGCGCGAGCATGGGGCGCCAGAGACAACCAAAGACGGTGGCGATCCCGCACGCGAACGCGGCGATGACGACGATCACGAGCGCCGATCGGGACCATGCGCTCGGCTGGCTGAGCAGCCACGCCACCATCCCGACGAAGGGAACGGCGACGGCGGCGAGCAACAGCAGGAAACGAACGTACATGCGTGCCCTCGAGCGACTCACCCCAGAGTGTGCCCGCGCCTCCGTTTTGTCCAACCGGTGGGACGAGGCCCGCCGTTGTGGATAATGGCCCCGCCCACGAGGGGGGCCCCGCCGCCGAACCACCCCACACCCCCGCCGGGTGAGGTGGGGCGGGGTCCTCGTTTACAGCCACCTGACCCACGGGTATCCTCCGCCCCGCGAAACAGCTATCCACGCTCACTCAGGAGAGGTTCCCAATGTCGCGCATGCTTCGATCGTTCGCCGTGCTCACCCTGGTCACGGCCACCGCCCTGCTTGGCTGCGAGTCGACCCCGAAGGACGATTCGGCTTCCACGCTGCCCGCGCCGCCCAAGGCCATGCGTCCGCTCCCGGACGCCACGGGCTTCCTGTCGACGTACTCCCGCCTCGAGCAGGCCGGTCCGTCGAGCCTGCGGTACATCAATCCCAACAACCGGCTCGCCCGCTACGACAAGTTCATGCTCCAGCCGGTCGAGATCAAGTGGTATCACCAGGGCGTCACCGTCAGCGAGGCGAACCAGCAGATGCTCGCGAAGGCGATGCACGACGCGGTCGTCAAGGCCATGTCGGACCGCTACCAGATCGTGACCACGCCGGCGTGGGACGTGGGCGAGCTTCGCGTCGCCCTCACCGACCTCCAGCGCTCGACGCCCATCCTCAACGCCATCCCGCGTCCGAAGATCACCGATCTCGGTCTCGGCGGCCTGGCGATGGAGGCCGAGGTCATCGACTCGGTGTCCAACGTGCAGGCAGCCGCGCTCGTCGAGTCGTCGATCGGTCGGAACCTTTCCTGGAACCCGACCGAGTTCGATGACGCCATCGGCGCGATGAACGACTGGGCCCGCCGGTTCCGGAAGACCGTCGACATGGCGCACGACGCCCGCTCCGGAGGCTGATCGAGCCCCGGTTCCGATCTCAGCCGCCGCGCCCGGCGTCGTGACCACGACCGTGTTCGTGCTCGCGCGCGTCGGGCGCGGGGTAGTACCGGGCGATGCGCTCGATCGACTGGCGCAGCGTCGCCACGGCGATCGGGTCGACCGTCTGTTTCGTCTTCATGGCCGCGACCATGACGGCGTGGTGTTCGGTGAGACGCTTCACGTAGTCATCCCACTCGTCGGACCTGGCGTCCTTGGGCTTCACGCGCTGGGTGAGGAAGTACTGCGCGATCGTGTTCTGGATACGCGTCGCGTGCTCCTCCTTCGTCACGACCCACCGCGTGGCCTGGTTGAGGCTGAGGGCGTCGGCCTCCTTGCTGAGCGCGATGATCTGGCCGGTCGCCTTGGAGACCGTCGTGGCGTCCTCGAGCATCTGGTCGATGCGGGCGTGATCGGTGTAGATGCCGCACGGCACTTCGCAGTGGGCGCTGGCACTCGGCTGGATCGACGCGAGGATCACGGAGCCGACGACGCCGGCGGCCACAGCGGTGACGAAGAGGGATCGACGCATGATGCTTCCTTTGTGCTAGGACTCGGACTGAGACGGGCCCCCGATGCTAGCAGCCCGTGACTCGCCCGACATCCGCAGGACGATGCGTGTCGCCAGCGGGCCGAGGATCTCGAAGACCACGGTCGTTCCGATGAGCAGCGTGACGATCCGGTCGCCGAACTCCGGGAACTCGTCGGCGGCGAGCAGACCGAGCCCCAGCGCGACGCCGGCCTGGGGGAGCAGGCACCATCCGACGTGGCGCCCGACCGTCCGATCGGCGCGGGCCAGGCGGGCCCCGAGGGTTCCACCGACCACGCGGCCGATCGAACGCGCGACGAGGTACGCGACGGCGACGGTCCCCGCCTCGACCAGCGCCGTCGTGTCGAGCCTGAAGCCGGCGAGGATGAAGAACACGACGAGGAACGGTTGCGTGACGTTCTCGATGACGTGGAACGGACGCGTGTGGTGCCGCGCGAAGTTCGCGACGACCGCGCCCTGCACCATCGCGGTGATCAGATAGGAGACGCCGAGCAGCGAGGCGACGCCGCTGGCGCAGAGCACGAAGCCGAGCGTCTCCAGACGCGTCGGTTCGCCGGCGCGGATGCGCCCGGTGAGCAGGGCCATCGGCACGCCGAACACGAGACCGACGAGCACTCCCCCGCCGACCTCCCAGAGGGCGAGCCCGGCAATGCCGGCTTCCAGCGAGCCGTCGCCGACCACGCGGGCGATCACGACGAGAACGCTGAAGAGCATGACCCCGATCGCATCGTCCACCGCCACCACGCCCAGCACCGTGTCGGTCAGCGTGCCGCCCGATCGCGTCTCGCGGATCACGTCCACCGTGGCCGCCGGGTCCGTGGCCGACGCGATCCCGGCGAGCAGCAACGCCATGACCAACGAGACGCCGGCGATCAGGAGGCCGACGAAGACCGCGAGGGCCGTGAACAGCGTGACCGCGACGGCGACCACGAGGATCGTTCGGCCGCTGGAGCGCACGTTGCGGCCGACGAACCGCTCGCCAAGCTCGAACCCGACCATGCTCAACGCGAGTTGCGCAGCGAGCGGGAACCACTCGACGAGCCCTTCCGGAGCCACGCCCAACCCGCTGGGTCCGACGACGACGCCGATCAGCAGCAGCAGCGTCACCCGCGGCACGTGCGCCCGCTGGCCGATCACGTGCGCGACGAACCCGGCGAGGAGACAGAGGCCGATGATGACGAGCGGCCAGCCGTCCGGGGCGAGCAGTCCATCGGGGACGGCGGAGGGGGCGGCTGGAGGGGAGGCTGGGAGGGCGACGCTCATCGCGTTCTTCGTCCGCGGCGGAAGAGACCTACCGAAGGTGGTACAAATAGAAGACCCAGCCGAGCACGCCATCCAGCAGGTCGCGCGGGAAACCGTGGTGCTCGTGCCGGGCCGCGAAGTCAGCGGCGATTCGATCGTCGGCCAGCCGCTCACCGTTGCGGTGGATCTCCCACGCGCGGTCTTCGTGACCCTTCACGCAGGCGATCCCGTCGCGGTGCACTTCCAGCGCCTTGAGCAGCCAGGCGCGGCACTCGTCCTTCGACCAGCCGTCGCACCGCTTCGCGAGCGCCGAGGTGGCCCGCGTCTCCGATTCCTGGTAGCTGTCGTAGTCGACCAACCGCTGGGCCGTCTCGAGGGCCTTCTCTTGCAGGTCGTAGAGTGAGGTGACGCGGGACTTTGCCATGGGAGGCTCGCCGGACCCACCTTATCATCCCGGCTCACGCCTCGCCGAACAGGACCGCCACCCCGATCACCGCGATGACCGCGCCGACGATCGCCCGCCACGAGACGTGTTCGCGCTCGATGAACGCCGCGTAGGGCAGGATGAAGATCGGCGTGAGGCTCAGGAGCGTCTGGGCGATGCCGACGTCGGTGGCATCGGCGGCGACGAGCGACATCCAGACGCCGAGCACGGGGCCGACCATCGTCCCGACCACCACGAACGCGAACCCCGTTGCGGGACGCCCGATCCGCGCGACCCGTCGCGCGGGCGCGAACCGGGACCGCGCGATCACGAGGATCGGCAGCACGCCGACGCCCGCGAACACCATCCGCACGAGCGTCGCCGCCTGCGGGTCGAGGTGCTGCTCGTCGGCGAGCCAGCCGTGACCCATGCCGGCCTTGCTCAGCATGAGCCCGGCCGCCTGGCAGAACCCCCCCGCCACCGCGAGGATCACGCCGCGCACGCGGTGCGGCGCCGGAACGCTCCGCTGCCCGCCGCGTTCGAGGATGACCCACGCGATGCCGCCGATCGTGATCGCCATGCCGATCCACGCCACGAGCGAGAGGACCTCGCCGAGGAACACCCAGCTCAGCACCGCCGCGAAGACCGGCGCCGTCGTCATGAGCAGGTTCGACAGACGCGGTCCGATGTCGACGAACGCGGTGAACAGGCACTGGTCGCCGATGGCCAGACCGATCACGCCCGACAACGCGAGCAGCCAGAGCTGTTTCGACTGGACGGCCGGGATCCACGACCCGCTCTCGCTGATCACGAACCGGTGAATGAGCGCGAGCAGGATGATCGCCAGCGCGATGCGCGTGGCGTTGACGACCGTCGACCCGATCCGCCGCCCCGCGACGGAGAAGAAGATCGACGTCATCGTCCACAGCACGCTGGTGACGATTCCCGCGATCGGGCCGAGGAAGTTGAGGTCGCCGAGACCGGGCATGGGGGCGGACTATAGAGCGAGAGCGTCGAAACGGGTCGTGATGCCCTCCGCGCGGGGCTTGCCGGTTCGGTAGCCTGCGGTGTGGCGCGGTGCGATCGTGCATCGCCATGACGGGCAGGAGAGACCGATGTCGAACCGATTCCTGATCGGAGCGTTCGCAGCGTTGCTCGGCCTCGCGATCGCGGGTCGGGCCGCGGGCGAGATCGACTTCCACGGGTGCCTCACGATGGAGCAGACGCACCAGGTGTTCGTGCCGCACGCCGGCAGCGTGGTCGTCGCGGAGATCCCGGTTGGCCGAGTCGATCTCGTGATCGAGATGATCTCCGGCGCGGACGTGGACCTCCAGCTCATCGACGTTGCCTTCGGCACCGAGATCGTCGCGTGGCCGGACGGCGTGCTTCACGGCGCGGGCTACGAGTGCGCGACGTACGCCGGGCTCCAGTACTGCTACTCCGGCTACAACGGGATCGGCGGGCAGCACGGGAACGAGCGTATCGACGTCCACGGCGTGTCGAACCGGAGGCTCGAGGTGCGTGTCTACGGCTACACCGCCGGCACCGCCGACGTCACGGTGAGCTGGCAGGCGCGGGGGTCGTGCGACGGGGCCTTCTCGCTGTTCGTGCCGCTCGGTCAGACGCTGCCGCTGGGCGATGTTCCGGTGTGCCTCGACGACGTGCGCATCGACATCGCGTCCGACGACGACGTCGATCTCCGGCTCGTCGACGAGACCGACGGCACGCTGATCGTCGGCTACCCGGGCGGTTTGCTCGACGGCGCGTCGCTGGAGTGCGTCGAGTACGCCGGGGTCGAGTACTGCTACTCCGGCTACAACGGGGTCGGCGGGCAGTACGGCTACGAGTTCATCGAGATCAACGGCACGACGACGCGGCCGCTGTCGGCGCACGTGTACGGCTACCAGGCCGGGAGCGCGGACGTGACTTACTCCGGCACACCGGTGTCCGGGTGCCCGAACCCTGCGGACCTGAGCGGCAACTTCCGCGTCGACTTCGCGGACATCCTCATCGTGATCGGGGCGTGGGGCAACTGCCCGACGAGCGACCCATGCCCCGCCGACCTCGACGGCAACGGTACCGTCGGCTTCAGCGACATACTCCTCGTCATCGGAGCGTGGACGCCATGAGCGCAATGAGCGCAATGAGCGCCCTTAAGACCTGCGTGGCGAGCGCCGCGATCACGTGCGCAGTCGGGTGCACGACATCGCTCTGGTCGCCGGAGCCCCCCCGCTCATTCGCCGGGTACCGACCCGACCCCGACGTCGTCGACGGCCGCGGGCGCTTCCGCGAGATCTACACCGCCGTGCGCGCCGATCACGGCCGCGAGCTTCCCGCCGATCGACCCGTAGCCGATGCCCTGCACGATCTCGGCGACGAGCCGGCGGGGTCGACGGGAGCGGCGGGGTCGGCGGGAACGCTCCCCGTCCACATCGGACCACCGCGAACATCGCTGCGCATCATGATCGTGCCCGGTCTCTTCGGCGAGTGCGTCCTCGGCTCGCTCAGCCCCTTCAGCCACGCCCGCGCACACCTCGCCGAGCATGGGTACCGCACGGAGCTCATCCTCGTCAGCGGCCGGTCGAGCTGCGAGCACAACGCCCGGCAGATTCGCGACGCCCTGGTCACGACAAGGCTGGACGCCGACGACAGGCTCGTGCTCGTCGGATACTCGAAAGGCGCCGTGGACAGCCTGGTCGCCGTCACCGAGTACCCGGAGGTCAGAGACCGCGTCGCCGCCGTCGTATCCATGGCCGGACCGATCGGAGGCACGTCCGTCGCGGACGATCTCGACGGGATCCTCAGCGACATGCTGAGAATGCTCGACGTACCCGGCTGCCCCCGCGGCGACGGCGGCGCGATCGACGGCCTGCGCTCCGAGACCCGCCAGACATGGCTGGCCACGCATGCGCTGCCGAAGGAGATCCGCTTCTACTCGGTGGTCGCCTTCGCCAACCGTCCGAACACGTCGCTCGTCTTCCGCTCGACCTACGACGAACTAGCGACGATCGACCCACGCAACGACGGCCAGGTCGCCCTCGCCGACGCGATCATCCCCGGCAGCACGCTCGTCGGCTTCGCGAGCGTCGACCACTGGGGCATCGCGCTCTCGATCGACCGAGACCTCCCCCTCCTCGCGCACACGCTCGTCGACCACAACGCCTACCCGCGCGAGGTGCTTCTGGAGTCGGTGATCCGGTTCGTGGGGAAGGATCTGCTGGCACAGTAGATGCGTGTCGCGCGCTGACCTCCAGGCTGCACAAACGACGGCCAGCGCCCGAGCAGTGGCTTACGGCTTCCCAAGGGGACACTCAACAGAGGGGTCCGGCGATGCTGCATCTCTGATCTAGTGGTGTCCGCCAAACAGCTTGTGACTTATCGGCGCGAGATCGTCGTCGCTGGCAAGGCGACGCGACGCTGGCATATCCATGGATACGTCGAGGAGCGGCAACGCAGCCAGCGGCGGCGAGGTCCGTCGATATGTTA
>JAAELP010000515.1 GCA_024226535.1 Planctomycetota bacterium
CCGGCCCGCGCCTTGCGCAGGAGGAGATCGAAGGCAGCTCGCTTCAGCGGATTCCGCAACCGGCGCCGGCACGCTTCGGTGTTCTCCTCGCACCGCAGCGCCTGGGCGTCGTACCGCGCGATCGGATCCGACGCGTCGATCGACTCGAGGTAGCCGCGGAGCAACGCGAGCACGTAGTCCGGGCGCTCCCGCCAGCGCGGGTTCAGCAGCTCGACCTCGCCGCGCGTGTGGTGCCCGTGCGTTGCGAGGAACTCGTCCCAGCCCGCCAGGAAGTCGCGACCGCCATCGCTGGTGGCTAGCTCGTCGCGGGCCTCGGCAAACGTGCTCGCCGCGCGCAGCCCCGCCGCCACCTCGTCGTCGCGACGGGCGAGGGTGGCGAGATTCCAGAGCGCGTGCCCCGACTCGGCCGACGAGATGCCACCCTGCCCGGCGAGCAACGCGTTGGCGATCGCACCGTCGTCGTCGCCGAGCCAGCGCGCACAGGCTCGGCGCAACGCGAGGAAGTACGACATGCCCACCGCCGGACCCATGAGCAGATCCTCGTCACGGAACAGTTCGTCAAGCGCGGTGTCGAACAGCTCCAGCAGGTCGGGATCGGACAGGCCCGCGAGATCCCGGGCCTCGGCGGCGCGGCGCCACCCGGCGAGTGCCGCGGTCTGGCGCGTCGCGCCGCGCGGATGATGCCGCACGCAGGAGACGAGCAGGCCGGGCAACGCGACGAGCGTGCGCAGCGGGCGGATGCGGATCTTCGGAAGATCGTCGAACGCCAACTCCAGCTCCGCGGGGCGGCCGGCGGACGCGGCCCCCGCACCGCCGAGCACCATGTCGATGTCGACGTTCCGGGCGAACGGGATGCTCCGGCCGATCGCGGCCATCGACGTCACGTTGAAGTACGCGCGCCCGGCGACGAGCCCGATGAGCGGCAGGTCGCCGATATCGAGACCGAGGCGGCAAGCACGGCGGCGCCAGATCGGCTCAAGCTGCCCGATGACCGACCACGTCATCGGCGAGACGACATCCGGCAGGACCTCGGCGGTGTTGAGGTTGCTCCAGACCTGCGAGTCGTCGGCGCCGGTCGGCGCCGACGAGTGCCCGCGCGCGGTCGTGATCGGACGAGCCTGGAGGAACACGAACCCGGAGGGAGTCCGAGCCCACTCGATGTCCTGCGGGCACGCCGCGTGGCGTTCGAGTTCGACGGCGGTGCGGGCGAGGAAGAGGATGTCCTCGTCGCTGAGCGTGCGGCGCCCGCGACGCTCCGGTTCGACGTCGCGATCGATGGTGCCGAAGCCGCCGGGGGTCGGGTCTGGCACGCACTCGCTGCGCTTGTCACCGACGTGCGTCTCGACGATCGTCCAGTCGCGTCTCGACACGACGAACCGGTCCGGCGCGACGCGGCCGGAGACGATCGACTCCCCGAGCCCCCACGACGACTCGATGACCACGCGATCCGCGTCGCCCGTGACGGGATCCGCCGAGAACAGCACGCCGGAGACCTGCGCCGGCACCAGCGCCTGCACGATCACCGCCATGCCGGCGTCGCGCGGGTCGAGACCGCGCTCGCGGCCGTACGCGACCGCGCGATCCGACCACGTCGACGCCCAGCAACGCCGGATCGCTGTGAGGCAGGTCGGCAAGTCGCGGACGTTCAGCGTTGTGTCGTGGAGTCCCGCGAAGGCCGTCGCCGGCATGTCCTCGCGCGTGCCGGAGGAGCGGACGGCAACGGGGCCGAGGCCGGCGGGAGCGGACAGCGCGCCAAAGGCCTCCGCGATCTCATCGACGAGCGACTCGGGGATCGGCGTGTCCAGAATCCGGCGCCGGATCGCCGCGGGCCGCACCGCACGGTGGCCGTCGTCGTCGCCGTCGCCGTCGCCAGCCAGAGCGCGCTCGACATGCGAGCGATACGCCCCAGTCGTCACGCAGAACCCCGCCGGGACCGGGCACCCGCACTCCGCCAGCCGAACCAGGCCCGCGACCTTGCCACCGACGGACCGTGCATCCGCCGCCGGCCAGTCGCGGTCGGGCAGAACACGCAGGTTCTCTCGCGGGCCGGTCATGGAGTCCAGTGCCCCGGGAGCCCCTCCACCGACGCACGGACCA
>JAAELP010000516.1 GCA_024226535.1 Planctomycetota bacterium
CGCAGCGCCACGTCGGCGAAGCAGGCGAGCACGTCGAGCTCGGCGACGACGTCGGCGTACTCGCCGAGCGCCTGGAGATGGGCTCGGATCTCGGCGCACAGCTCGTCGAACAGCGTCTTCTCTCGCTCGATCGCGCGGGCCTGGGCGGTCGTGGCCTTCTCCTCGTACGTCTTCAGCTCCGGCGTCACGTAGCGCTCGGCGTTCTTGAGCGTCTGTTTCCGCGTGAACGCGTCGGGGACACGGCTCGTGTGCGTGTGCGTGACCTCGATGTAGTAGCCGAAGACCTTGTTGTAGCCGACCTTCAGGGAACCGATCCCCGTGGATTCGATCAACTCCTTCTGGTAGCGGGCGAGCCAGGTCGTTCCGTCGTGCTGGAGCGTGCGGGCCTCGTCGAGCACGTCGTCGACGCCGTCGCGGAAGAGCCCGCCGTCACGCAGGTGCGCCGGCGGCGCCTCCACGCACCTCAGCGAGATCGCCTCCGCGAGCGGCGCGAGCGTCACGCGCAGGCTCGTGAGCCGTTCGGCGTGCCGGGCGAAGGCAGGGGGGCCGTCGATGAGGTCGACGAGCGTCTCGATGCGCCCGACCGAGACGCCGAGCGCGACGAGGTCGCGCGGGTTGGCGCGTTGCGTGGCGACGCGGCCGACGATGCGGGCGACGTCCTGCACCGAACCGATCTCGTCGGCGAGGCGTTCGGCGAGCGTCCGGTCGGCGACGAAGGCGGCGACGGCGGCCTGCCGAGCCTCGATCATCTCGATGCGTCGCAGCGGGAAGCAGAGCCACCGTCGCAGCAGGCGTTTGCCCATCGGCGTCACGCACCGCTGGAGCACCGACAGCAGCGACCCGCGCGTCTCCCCGCTGCGCATCGTGCGCTCGATCTCCAACGCGCGGAGGCTGGTGGCGTCGATCAGGAGGTTCTCGTCGCGCGATTCGCGACGGGGCGGCCGCAGGTGGGCGAGGCGGCCGGCGTCGTCGCCGCCGGCGGCGTCGGGGGCCTGGGTCTCCTGCAGGTAGCGGAGCAGGGCTCCGGCGGGCGCGATCTCCGGGGCGTCGGCCGCGAGCCCGAAGCCCTCCAGCGATCGCACGCCGAAGTGCCGGCGGAGCAGGTCCTCGGCGTCGCTCGGGCGGAAGGTCCAGTCGGGCCGCGCCGTGAGCGGGCAGCCGACGACCTCCGCCACCCGCGCGAGCGTCTCGGGCACGACGCCGTCGTCGGTGGCGGCGTGCAGCAGCTCGGCGGGGCCGAGCCGCGAGAGCTCGTCGGCGAGACGCGCGACCGGGACCATCATCACCGTGAAACGCCCCGTGGAGATCTCGGCGACGGCGATGGCCGCGTCGGCGGCTGGATCGCGCGGGAGCTGTGCGGCGGCGACCTGGTTCGGGCGCGTCTCCTCCAGCAGCGCTTCGTCCACGAGCGTGCCGGGCGTGAGCACGCGCGTGACGGCTCGCTCCACGACGCCCTTCGCCTCGCGCGGGTCCTGGACCTGGTCGCAGACCGCCACACGGTAGCCCTGCGCGATGAGCTTCTGAAGATAGCCGTCCAGCGCGTGGTAGGGCACACCCGCCATCGGGACGCCTTCGGTGCGCTGCGTGAGCGTGAGACCGAGCACCCGGTGCACGAGTTCGGCGTCGTCGTCGAACAGCTCGTAGAAGTCGCCCATCCGGAACATCAGGATGCAGTCCGGATGCTGCTCCTTGAACCGGCGGTGCTGGCGCATCGCGGGCGTCGCGCGGGGATCGCGCGAGCGTTTGGGATCTTTGCTCGGCGCCGATTTCATCGCGGCGATTCTACCGTTGGGCCACGACGAAAAAGGCCCGCGAACAGTTGTTCGCGGGCCGAAGTGGAGCAGATGAGACTCGAACTCACAACCTCCTCGATGCGACCGAGGCGCTCTCCCAATTGAGCTACTGCCCCAAGATAGGTTGTCGTGGCACCCCCGGCTGGGGGGATATACTGTGCCCTCGATCGCGGCATGTCAAGGTACGCCCGCCGCGATTCGCCGGCATCGACCGGAACCGATCGGGTCGCGAGCCGTAAACGCTCAAATCCCTGGGGGATGCCCGGCGAACGGGCCGATGACGAACGAAGGCACCGGGGTCCCAGGATGGATCCCGACCCAGATCTCACGCCCCAGGCCCAAGGCCTGCCCTGGAGTACGAGGACCATGCTTGCGAACTGCTTTGCCGACCCCGCTGCCGTCGGTGAGATGGCCGACCTGATGCGGCTGCTCAGCGATCCCACACGTATTCGTGTGCTCGGACTGCTCCAGCCGGGCGAGATGAACGTCTCCGCCCTCTGCCGGGAGCTGACCCTCGCCCAGCCCACGGTGAGCCATCACCTCGGGCTCATGCGCACGGCGGGCCTGTTGTCGACCCGCCGGGACGGCAAGCAGGTCTACTACTCGCTGAACCCCGAGCACCTGAGCGCGCAGGAGCCCGAGTCGTTCCACGTGAACGTCGGACACGTGAACATGAGCGTCGGCTTCAGCGGCCTGAACGGCAACGGGCTCATCGCGAGCGGGGTGGCCTGACCGCATCGCGGGAAAGCAGACTCCGTCGCGGGACGCGGTACCATGCCGACCGTGACACCCGTCTTCGCGCTGACCCTGTACTGCGTACTCATTCTCCTGGCCTCGCTCACGGGGGGGTGGATCCCGCATCTCGTGCGTCTGACCCACCGGCGGATGGAGCTGGCGCTCTCGTTCGTCTCGGGCGTGATGCTCGGCGTCGCGCTGCTGCACCTGTTGCCGCACGCGATCCTGGAGCAGGGCGCCGCCGACGGGCACGTCGAGCACGAGGCGCTGGACACCGTGATCCTCTGGCTGCTCGGGGGCTTCCTCGTGCTGTTCCTGCTGGAGCGGTTCTTCAGCTTCCATCACCACGACGCGCCGCACGACGATCCCGGTGACCACGACCACGATCACGACCACGCCGTGCACGGCCACTCGCTCACGTGGGGCGGGGCGGCGATCGGGCTCAGCCTGCACACGCTCATCGCCGGCGTCGCCCTCGCCGCCAGCGTCGAGAGCGAGCAACGCGAGGCCCTGGTGCCGGCGGGACTCGGCACGTTCATGGTGATCGTCCTCCACAAGCCGTTCGATGCCCTGACGATCGGCACGCTCATGGCGGCCGGCCGGCGCCCGGCGCTCCAGCGGCACGTGGTCAACGGGCTGTTCAGCCTGCTCATCCCCCTGGGGGTGATTCTGTTCTTCCTCGGGTTCGGGCGGTCCGAGGAGGTGCCGCACGGCGTGCTCGCCGCGGCGCTGGCGTTCTCCGCCGGCGCGTTCCTCTGCATCGCGCTGAGCGACCTGCTGCCGGAGCTCCAGTTCCACCAGCACGATCGATGGAAGCTCACGATCGCCCTGGTGCTGGGGCTCGTCGTGGCGTGGGGGGTCCGGGCCCTCGAGCACCGCGCCGGGGACCACGAGCACGAAGCGACCGCGGCCGCTCATGTCTTGACCGCCCACGACCGATAGCTATCCTCATAACCTATGACCACCGCCCGCCAGGCCATCATCATCTGGATTGCCAAGCCCCGCTGAGGGCGAGCCGCGGTTGGTGCCCCCCGACACCTTGCAACTCCAGCCGGCCTCGCTCGATCAGCGGGGCCGGTTTTCGCTGGTGTTCGACACGCGCGACCGCATCTTCGGCCCGAGACCATCACCATGACCGAGACGACCGCGAAGCGGAACTACAAGAAGACGCTCAACCTGCCGAAGACCGGCTTCCCGATGCGGGCGAACCTCGCCGCCAACGAGCCGGCGTCGGAGCGCCGGTGGCTCGAGAAGAAGGTCTACGAGCGCGCCGACGAGGCCCGCTCAGACGCGGAGGACTTCGTCTTCCACGACGGCCCGCCGTACGCCAGCGGATCGCTGCACATCGGCCACCTGCTCAACAAGGCACTCAAGGACTTCGTGGTTCGGTCCCGG
Source organism: Planctomycetota bacterium (assembly GCA_024226535.1). GTDB lineage: Bacteria > Planctomycetota > Phycisphaerae > Phycisphaerales > SM1A02 > JAAELP01. Next base: position 3,924 of record JAAELP010000516.1, read on the forward strand.
TTGATGTCGGGCCGGCGCTGCCGGTTCGTCCCCGGATGGGACTGCCACGGTCTTCCCATCGAGCACCAGGTCATGACGGGGCTCGTGGAGTCCGGGCGCATGGAGAAGCTCCACGCGCTCGACGACGACGCGTTCCGGACGGCCGTGCGTCGCGAGTGCGGCAAGTCGGCGGCGAAGTTCGTCAAGCGGCAGGCGACCCAGATGGAGCGCCTGCTCACGCTGGCCGACTACGACCATCCCTACGTCACGATGGATCCGAACTACGAGCGTCCGGTCCTCGAGGTCTTCGCGGAGATGGTCGAGCAGGGGCTCGTCTACCGGGCATTGAAGCCCGTGCACTGGTCGATCGCGAACCAGACGGCGCTGGCCGAGGCGGAGCTGGAGTACTTCGACCGCGAGGACATCTCCGTCTACGTGGACTTCGAGCTGACCGACCGCGACGCCGCGATGGGTGTCTTCGGCGTCGAGCTCGACCAGACGCCGAGCCTGATGATCTGGACGACGACGCCGTGGACGCTTCCGGCGAACCTTGCGACGGCGGTCCACGAGCGGTTCCGGTACGCGCTGGCTCGGGTGGACGGCAACATCACCGTGCTCGCGACGGAGCTGTTGGCCAGGGTCACCTCCGCCGCCGGCGCCGAGTCCGTCGAGGTGCTCGCCGAGGCGGACGGCGCGGACCTGGTGGGCCTCACCTACCGGCACCCGTTCACCGATCGCGTCTGCCCCGTCGTGTCCGCCGACTACGTCACGCTCGAGGACGGCACCGGGCTCGTGCACACCGCGCCGGGCCACGGGGCCGAGGACTACGCCACCGGTCTCGCCGAGGGGCTGGAGACCTACTGCCCGGTGCGCGACGACGGCACCTACGACGACACCGTGCCCGAGTGGTTGCGGGGCATGTCGGTCTGGGACGCGAATACCGCGGTCACCGAGCACTTGCGGGAGTCCGGTCACCTCTTCCACGATCACACGTTCGTGCACAGCTATCCGCACGACTGGCGCAGCAAGACCCCGGTGATCTTCCGCTCGACCGAGCAGTGGTTCATCGGCGTGGACCGGCCGACGAAGTACGACGGCCGCGCGCTCCGCAGCCTCGCCCTCGACGCCGCCGAGTCGACGATGAAGTTCTATCCCGAGTGGGGGCGCAACCGCCTCCGCGGGATGCTCGAGTCGCGTCCGGACTGGTGCCTGTCGCGCCAGCGGGCGTGGGGGCTGCCGATCCCGGCGTTCCAGCGCGCTGACGGCAGCCTGTTCCTGACGCCGGCCTCCGTGCGCACCGTCGCGCAGGTCTTCGGCGAGCGGGGCAGCGACGCCTGGTTCAGCGAGACGCCCGGGCAGCTCCTGGAGCGGTACGACGCGGCCGCGGACCCGGATGCCCCGGACGATCTCGACGCTGCCTCGCTGCGCAAGATGTACGACATCTTCGACGTCTGGTTCGAGTCGGGATCGTCGTGGAACGCGGTGATGCGCGAGCGCGACCTCGGTTTCCCGATCGATCTCTACCTGGAGGGCTCGGACCAGCACCGCGGGTGGTTCCAGCTCTCGCTGCTTCCGGGGCTCGCGGTCACCGGGGCCACACCGTTCCGGAGCGTGCTCACCCACGGCTTCGTCGTCGATCGCGACGGCCGCAAGATGAGCAAGTCCGAGGGCAACACCATGGATTTCGACGACGTGCTCGAGCGACACGGCGCCGACGTCTGCCGCTGGTGGGTCGGCTCGCTCGCGTTCGAGAACGACGTGAAGGGCGACGAGTCGTTCCTCCAGCTCGCCGGCGACTCCTACCGGAAGGTGCGCAACACCCTCCGGTTCCTGCTGAGCAACCTGAGCGACTTCGAGCCGTGCACGGCCGAGCGTCCCGGCGGCATGTGCGTCGATCTCGCCGGGCTCGATCCCGCGTCGATCGACACGTGGATGCTCGATCGCGCCGCTGACCTCCAGAAGCAGGTGCTCGACGCCTACGAGCACTACGAGTTCCGGCGCGCCCAGCAGGCGCTCTACGACTTCTGCAACGAGACGCTCTCCGCGTTCTACTGCGCGGCGGTCAAGGACCGCCTCTACTGCGACAAGCCCGATTCGCCACGGCGACGCGCGACGCAGACCGTCATGTGGGACCTGCTGGAGATGCTCACGCGCCTGATCGCTCCGATCCTCCCGCACACCGCCGACGAGTCGTACCGGGCGCTCTGGAAGGGGCGCGGCGGCGCCGACGACGAGGAGCGATGCGTGCACCTCCTGCGTTTCGCGGATCCGCCGCAGGTGACGGTGGACGCCGACTGGCCCACGGCGATGGCGGCGCGGGAGCGCGCGCTCAAAGCCCTCGAGGACGCCAAGGCCGGCGGCATCGACAACCCGCTCGACGCGGAGGTCGTGCTGCCCGACGGCGGCAGCGTGCTCCGCAAGTTCGCCGGCGACTTCGCGGACATGCTCGGCGTGTCGCGCGTCAGGTTCACCGACGACGATCCCGCCGGAGCGATCACCGTGAACGACCTGCGCTCCGAGCCGCGGTGTGAGCGATCGTGGAAACGCGACGGCACCGTGAAGCAGCGGAGCGACGGCGGTATGCTCTCTGATCGCGACGCGGATGCGGTGGGGGTGGCTTAGGAGATTGACATGATCAGCGTGGCGCCCGTCGTCCTCCTGCTGGCCGGTCTGAACGTGGACGCCCAGCACCTGCGGGTCACCCTGGACCCGCCGTCCCACACGGTGACGGTCACGTCGCAGATCCACATCGCCGACCCCGGCCGGACCGTGCGTCTGGAGTTGACGACGGACGCGGAGATCATGCGTATGCGCGTTGACGGGAAGCGGGTCGCGACCCTCGCCAAGCCGGGGGACGGCGGGACCATGATCTACGAGGTCAACGTGCCCCCCCAGGGGCGCGTCGTCACGTTGGCCTACCGCGCGGAACTCGAGGAGGACGTCGCCGCCGGGGAACAGCCGGGGCAGATCCACAACTTCTCCGTCGACGCTCACGTCGGTCCCGACGGCGTGTTCCTCTCCGCCGGTTCAGCGTGGCACCCACGGCTCCTCGACGGTGACGGCCGGCCGGTCCTGCACCTCGTCACCACCGAGATCCTGCCGCTGGAGGGCTGGTCGTTCGTGGCCACGGGCGACCCCCAGGGGCGCGCCGGCGAGGACCTGCGGCGCTGGCTCTGGGTCTCGCCGCGCCCGGTGGACGGTGCGGACATCGCCGGCAACCGGCATCACCTGCACGGACGCGTGCACGAGACGGCGCGGGGGCCGGTCGAGGTCGTCATGCACGTGTCCGACGAGCACCGCGACCTCGCGCCGATGTTCGTCGACGCCGCGTGCGAGTACCTCGACCTCTACGTCCCGCGGCTCGGCGCGTTTCCCTACCGGCGCTTCACCATCGTCGAAAACTTCTTCTCGTCGGGGTTCGCGCTGCCGGGCTTCACCGTGCTCGGTCCCCAGGTCGTCGGCATGGCGCCGCGCTCGCTCGCGCCGGGCTACCTCGATCACGAGCTCATCCACGCGTGGTGGGGCAACGGCGTGTACGTCGATGCGCGGGACGGGAACTGGTGCGAAGCGCTGACGAGCTACTGCGCGAACTACTTCCGGCGGATCGCCGACGAGGGCGAGGACGCGGGGCGCGCGTACCGGCGCGGGATCCTCATGAAGCTCTCGACCGATCCCGAGACGCTCGACGACGGACCCCTCGCCGCGTTCGGATCCGCCGATCCCGCCGGCGGCGGCGTGAACCGGTTCGTCGGGTACGACAAGGGCGCGTTCGTGTTCGCGATGCTGACCGACGCCGTTGGCGGATCCGAGAGGACATGGTCGGCGCTGCGGCGGTTCGCCGCCAGGCACCTCGGGCGCCGGGCCACGTGGGACGATCTCCAGGCGGCCTTCGAGGCCGAGCATCCCGACCGCCCGGCTGGCTGGCTCGACGGCTTCTTCCGAACGTGGGTGCGCGAGCACACCGTTCCGCGAACGGTGCCGCCGAGTGCGTCACCGGACCTTCCGCGCGCCTTCGCCCGGCAGTACGCGGCGGCCATGGAGAGCGACCTGGTGTCGATCGCTTCGGTCGACGACGAGCACGTGGAGATCGACCCGGACTTCCGGCTCTATCGCGTGCTCCCGCCCGAGCACATCGTGCCGACGATCGCCGGAACGCTTGGACGCGGCGGCGTGGCGGTGCGGGCGGACTCCGACCGCCCGGAGATCGCAGCCTACCGCGAGCAACTCGAGATCGACGACGCCGGTGAGAACCTGCTCGTGATCGGTCACGAATCGGCGCGCGCCGTCGCGGACCTGTTCGCGCGGACGACGGATCCGATCGTCGTTCGCCCCGGCTCGTTCACGGTCGGCGGAAAGACGTACAGCGAACCGGAGCAGGCCGTGCTGCACACCATGCAGCACCCGGATCGCCCCGGGCGTTTCGTCACCGTCTTCCACGCCAACGGGGACGCGGGCTGGAGCCGCCTCCGCCTCATCCGCTTCTACTCGCGAGACACGACGATCGTGTGGTCCGGGCGGCGGGTGCTGGAGCGACGGGTGTTCGAGCCGGATCGGCGGCTGCCCGTAACAGGGCGTTGAGTCGGCCACGTCCGGAACACCGTCCCGAACCACCATCCGTAGCACCGGGTGTGTGATCCTCGGGATCCGCTTGAACGCGCCGCACGTATCCGTTATCAAGGATCCATTCATCCGCAACGACGGTTGAAGGCTTTCGGCTCGGGGGGGGCGGCGTCAAGTCTTTGTCCATGGGTGACTTAGGACTTGGCGGGCCGGCCAGCATCGTCCCGAGGAGTTGTCATGTACCGATCGATCAGACTCAGCGCGGTGCTCGCCGCGTCGCTCTCCGTCCCGGTCGCCGCGGCCGATCTCTCCAATCAGGTCGATCATCGTCGTTTCCAGGGCCTGGAGGTCGGGGCGGCGGTGGACATCGCCAGCTTCGAGCTGGCGGCGGGCCGTACCGTGGATCTCCTGCTCGAGCGGTTCGACGTCTTTGCGCCGGGGGCGAAGGTCGTGGTGGGCGGCCCGGATGGTGATCGGGAGATCGCGTTGCCGGACGTCGTGCTGCTCCGTGGCGAGGTGGCCGGCGAGCCGGGCTCGCGGGTGTTCATCGGCGTCGCGCCGCACGGCGTGCACGGCAGCATCCGTCGCGCCGACACCACCTATTTCATCTCCACCGGGCGCCACGACGGCGAGCGTGAGCTGGCCGTCACCGACGCCCGCGACCTCCCGGTGCCCGCCGGCGAGCTTCCCGGCTGCGCCGTCGAGGCCGACGACGACTTCTACTTCCCGCTCGGCCGGCCTGCCCCCGCGGGCGCCGCGACCGACGGGCCGTTCCCCATCGGGCCATGTCGCATCGCGCGGGTGGCGATCGAGAGCGACTGGGAGTTCACCGGCAACCTGTTCGGCGGTGACTTCGTCGCCTCGGCCGCGTACGCCGCCCTGCTGTTCGGTTCGCTCAGCGACATCTACATCGAGAACCTCAACACGCGCCTGCTCGTCAGCTTCCTGCGCGTGTGGCCTTCGGACATCGATCCGTACGACGCGGGCACGTCCAGTGCGGCCCTCAACGCCTTTCGTAGCTACTGGGCGGCCAACGAGGGTGACGTCGAGCGTGAGATCGCCCACTACGTCAGTGGGCGCAACCTTGGCGGTGGCGTGGCGTGGGTCGGCGTGGTCTGCTCCGAGAGCAACGGGTACGGCGTCTCCGGCAACTTGAACGGGAGTTACCCCTACCCGGCGCAGGATCATCAGAGCGGCAACTGGGATCCGTACGTGACCGCCCACGAGATCGGCCACAACTTCGGCACGGGCCACACGCACTCCTACAACCCGCCGATCGACGGATGCGGCAACGACGACTGCTCGCAGGCCTACGGTGGCACGATCATGAGCTATTGCCACCTGTGTCCGGGTGGCGTCTCGAACATCGTTCTGGACTTCCACCCGACGGTGCGTGATCAGATCCTCTCGTATCTCGACGGCGCCTGCGACATCACGGCCTCCGGAGTGACCGGCCTCGCGGACACGATCTACACCTTCGAGAACGTCGTCACCACGCTCGACGTGCTCGCCAACGACGAGGACGCGAGCTGTGATCCGGTCGTCATCGACACGGTCGACGCGGTCGGCGAGCACGGGCGCGGCACGATCACGGTGCTTCCCGCCGGCGGGGGCTTTCCGCGCGATCGCCTGGTCTTCACCCCGACGGACGACGGCCCGTACAGCGACCGCTTCCACTACACGCCCCTCGGCGGCGAACCGACGCTCGTGCGTGTCGTCGGCCGGGACCTGCGTGACGCGGCGGTCACCGGCCCAGTCGAGACGGGCGCCGAGGTGTCGTACTACGCTCTCTCGAGCCCCTCGGTGCTGCCGGACTTCGACACCCTGACACCGTATGACACCGACGTCGTCACCGACATCGACTTCCCGTCCACCGGCGGCAACTTCGCGACGAGCGGTCGCGGCGACCAGGTCGGCGCGGTCTTCGAAGGCTACGTCACGGTGCCCGAGAACGGCGTCTACACGTTCTTCACGGACTCTGACGACGGGTCGGCGCTGTACGTCGGCGGGGATCACGTGGTTGCCAACGACGGACTGCACGGGATGGTCGAGCGCTCGGGGGCCATGGGGCTGGAAGCGGGCGCGCACCCGATCCGCGTGGAGTTCTTCGAGAACGGCGGCGGCGCCGGGCTCATCGTCAGCTACCAGGGACCGGGCGTCAGCAAGCAGCCGATTCCCGCGACGGCGTGGAGCTACGCCGACCCGTGCGCGTTCGACCTCGACGCCAGCGGCGCGATCGACTTCGGAGACGTTCTCCAGATCGTCGCGCAGTGGGGGCCGTGCGGTCCGTCGTGCCCCGCCGACCTCAATGGTGACGGCGAGGTCGGCTTCGGCGACATACTCGCCGTGATCGGTGTCTGGGGCCCGTGCTCGTAGAACGGCTCGTAGGATGATGATGGGGCTCGAAGAGGACGACTCGATCGACGCCCTCATCATGTTCGATCTCGCCCACATCGCCGGCCCCGCCTTCGGGGGTCCGGGCGGTGAGCCCGGCGTGGACTAACGCGCTGTTCAGCCTCGCCCCGGGCTCGGCGTCTCTGTCGGTGCATGGCCTGTCCGCGGACGAGATCTTCTTCACGGACTTCCGGAACACGTTCTGGGGTTTGCAGCGCACTCCCGGTTCTTTCGGAAGTGCGAAGGAGTGGAGCCGGGGGGATTCGAACCCCCGTGCTCATGGTCACAGTTCAAGTAGTCGGGGGGGTTTAACGCGTGCGAGACACGCTCTATCACTCCAATCCCCGCCATCGCCCCACCGGGAGTGTCCTCCGACTCCCTACGCCCGATCCCTCAAACGCCCAATCCCCTGGTCCCGGATGGGGCGTCGGCCCGATTGGCGCTGGGAATCCGAGGACAACTGCGATGGGGCGATGGCGGGGATTGGAGTGATAGAGGATCTTCGTGTCTGCGGCCGGGGTCTTCTCGCGCCGTCACTCCGGGCGGGGCTCGTTTCGATTCCAGTACGCCCACAACCCGAACTTCTTCAGGGCGTAGCGCACGCCGTAGGGGCCCTCGTACCTGACCATGACGCGGCGCAGGGCCGGGTCGGCCGCGAACCAGTAGTGCGTCTCGGTGACGCCGCCGTCCCGCTCGTGGGTCACACGCAGATGATGGGCGTCGACGGCGCCGTAGGGAACGGTGACCGTCGTGCGCTCGACGTAC
>JAAELP010000517.1 GCA_024226535.1 Planctomycetota bacterium
CCTGGGGCTCGTCGGCGTCGCGGTGGTCCTTCGGGGTCGTTGCGAGCAGCTGGATCTTCTGCCGGCGCACCAGGAGGAACCGATCCCCGCAACGGTGGCGGCCATGCTCGGGGCGGGGGTCGCCGTGTGCACGCGGGGACCGCGTTCGGTCTACGGGCCGTTCGAGCTGGTCGCGGTGTGCGGCGCGCTCACGGTCGTCTTCAACGCCGTCCTCCACCCGTGGGCGAACCTCGGCGACGTCGCGCACCTGACGACGCAAGGCTGGCTCGCGGCCGTGTTTCTCGGTGTCTTCGGCCTCGGCGTCGCCTTCCTGACCTGGGCGACGGCGATGCGCGGGCTGGCCGCCGTCAGCGCCGCGACCTACCTGTTCATGGCGAGCGTTCTTGCGGCGCTGTGGGGGTGGCTGTTCGACGGCCAAGGCGTCGGCTGGCCGTTCGCGGCGGGCGCGACGCTGGTGCTGACGGGGCTGCTCGTCATGGCGTGGGCGAGTCGACGAGGCGCCAGAGCGCAACCACCTGATCGATGGTCAGCGTCTCCGGTCGCTGATCCTCCGTGACGCCATCGGGCCACGAGCGATCACGTCCGAACGTCGTGCCGAGCTGCTTGCGGCGCTTGCCGAACAGCGCGGTCACGAACCGCGCGAACGCGTGCGGATCCTCGACTCCGTGTTCGGGTCGCGGCAGGATCGACACCATCGCGCTGGTCACCTGCGGGGCCGGCCAGAAGCACGACGCGGGCAGCTTCGCCAGACGCGTCACGTCCGCCAGAGCCTGCACGATGATCCCGAGCGGGCCGTAGGTCTTCCCGCCCGGCGGCGCGATGAGCCGGTCGGCGACCTCGTTCTGGATCGTCACGTACTGGCCGGTGCAGTGGGGCATGTCCAGCAGCAACGCCGTCATGAGCGGGCTCGCGACCTGGTATGGCAGGTTGGCGACGAGCTTGAACGGGCGATCACCGAACGCGGCGACGATGGACTCGGCCAGCCGGCGCTGACGCGGCAGGCAGTCGCCGCGGATCAACGTCACGCGTGCGCCGAGCCGGTCCTCGATGATGTCCGCGAGATCCTCGTCGATCTCGCTGACCACGACCTCCGCGCCGGCGTCGAGCAGCGCTTCGGTGAGCGTACCGGTGCCCGGCCCCACCTCCAGCACGAGATCACCCGGCGCGATCGCCGCCGCCTCGACGAGCTTGCCGAGCAGGTTCTTGTCGTGCAGGAAGTTCTGGCCGAAGCGCTTGCGGGGGTGGAGACCGCGTTCAGCGAGCAGCGCGCGGATCTCGCGGAGGGACTGCACTCACGCCTTCCCCATGTACTCCCCGGTCGACGGGTTGATCTTCACCACCTGGCCGACCTCGATGAACGGCGGCACGCGGACACGGGCGCCGGTCTCGACCGTCGCTTCCTTGAGCTGGTTCGTGGCGGTGGTGCCCTTCGCCTGCGGGGTGGTCTCGGTGATCGCCAGCTCGACCGACGCCGGCAGCTCCACGCCGAGCGGCTTGCCCTCGAAGACCATGACGAGGACTTCCTCGGTCTCCTTCAGCCACTGGCTCTGATCCTTCGGGAGCACGTCGGAGTCGACCTCGAGCTGATCGAACGTCTCGTTGTCCATGAAGACGAACGGGCCCACCCCCTGCCCGGAGCTGTCGTAGAGATACTGCATCGTCTTGCGGTCGATCGTCGCGTCCTCGAGCTTGTCGGAGGAGTTGACGCGGTTGATCTTGATCGTGCCCGTCTCGACGTTCTTCATCTTCGCCTGCACGTAGGCGGGCCCCTTGCCGGGCTTGACGAACTCGGTGTCGATGACGAGGTTCAACTGTCCATCCCAGATGAGGGCCTGGCCGCGTTTCAGATCGGTTGCTTTGATGGGCATGGGGGGGGATTCCGGTCGGGCTGATGGGTGATCGGGCGTATGGTAGCGGGCAGAAGCGACGAAGCCTTTACCTCGCCACCGCTTCCGCCCGGACCTCGCGAAGCACCGTGACCTTGATCTCGCCGGGGAACGTCATCTCCTCGGCGACCTTCGCGGCGATCTCGCGGGAGAGCGCGAACGCATCGGCGTCGCTGGATCGCTTGGCGTCCACGATCACGCGGACCTCGCGTCCGGCCTGGAAGGCGTGGGCCTCGGTCACGAGCCGGCTCTCTCGGGCGATGCCCTCGAGCTGCTCGAGCCGCTTGATGTACAGCTCCATCGACTCGCGTCTCGCTCCCGGCCGCGCGCCGGAGATCGCGTCGGCGGCCATGACGATCGGGGTGTACGGCGTCGTGGACTCGATGTCGCCGTGGTGCCCGCCGATGGCGTTGAGGACCGCCTTGGAACGCTCACCGTTCTTGCGGCAGAACTCCATGCCGATGGCCGGATGACCGCCCTCGAACTCGTGGTCCATCGCCTTGCCGATGTCGTGCAGGAAACCGCACCGCCGCGCCAGCTCGCCCTTGAGCCCGAGCTGGTCGGCGATGATCTGGCTCAGGTACGCGACCTCCATCGAGTGCCGCAGCACGTTCTGCCCGTAGCTCGTGCGGAAGTGGAGCTTGCCGATCGCCTCGACGATCTTGGCGCTGAGGCCGCGGACGTTCCCCTCCATGACCGCCTCGTTGCCGGCCTTGATGATCCGCTCGCTCATGTCCTTGCGGACGGTCTCGACCACCTCCTCGATCCGCGCGGGGTGCACCCGACCATCGGCGACGAGCTTCGAGAGCGCCTCCCCGGCGATCGTGCGTCGGATGGGATCGAAGCAGGAGACGGCGATGACGCCAGGCGTGTCGTCCACGAGGATGTCCACGCCCGTGGCCCGCTCCAGGGCCCTGATGTTGCGGCCCTCGCGACCGATGATCCGGCCCTTCATGTCGTCGGAGGGGATTCGGACGCTGCGGACGGTGGAGTCGGCCACGTGCTCGGCGGCGAACCGCTGGATCGCCTGGATCGTGATCTCGCGGCTCCGCGTCCGGGCCTCGGATTCCGCGTCCTCGAGGATCTCCTGCGTGAGAGCGGTCGCTTCGTGGGCCGCGTCGTGCCGGACCTCGGTCATGAACGCCTCGCGGGCCTCGTCCATGCTCATCCGCCCGACCTCCTCGAGGCGGGCCTTGACCTGCTCGTGGGTCGCGGCGATCGCCTCGGTCCGCTGGACGAGCTCTTCCTCGGTGCGGCGCAACTTGGCCTCGGCCTTCTCGAGGCGGGTCTCGGTCTGGGAGATCTTCTCCAGCTTCTTGTCCAGCACGTCCTCGCGCTTGTCGAGCCGGGCCTCGCCCTTCTTGACCTCGGCGAGCGCGGCGGACATCTCCCGATCCACCTCCTCGCGTCGCTTGGCGGCGCGCTTCTCGCCTTCCAGCTCGATGCGCTGCTTCTCGGCCTCGGCCTCGACCTTCGCCGTCTGGACGATCTGCTCCGCGTCGGTCCGGGCACGTTTGACCGTGTTCCCGGTGAGCGCGCGGAAGATGACCCACGTGAGCAGTGAGCCGACGATGGCCCCGAGGAGCACGGCAATGCCGGCATGGAGGGGATTCACGTCAATAGCGAGCATGGGGTACCCCGCTCGAATGTCGGACCGCCCCGACGTCACGGCGCGCCAAGGCGCGCCGGGAACACCGGCGTTTACGACACGGGCGGGAGATGACGGTGACGAGCGTGGAGGGCCGTACTGGCGGGTCGAAGAAGCGGAACCGATCGGGGTGTCAACAGCCCCCGACTGGGGCGTGAACGCATCCGTATCTCACTGGTTCCTGACGAAACTCCCTTGCAAAGCCCAAACACGCTGTGGTCAGCATCGATCTGCACTCAAATCTATCGGCGGGTCGCACGAACCGCCCTCGCGGGAAACGGGAGGGTCGGGCCACGCGCCGCCGCCGCCCGCGGGAGCGGACGGAAAAAACGGGGGCACCCGTGTCGCAAATGGGCGGGCCGTGGAACGAAAAAGAGCCACGGAGGTGCGGTTCGGACCGCTCCGCTCCATCGTCAAGTTATCCGCCGATTATAGCTATCCCTCACGGAGAGGGTCGAGGAGCCGGGAAGGACCGGAACTCGCCCGTCGTTGCTAGGATCCCCCCACGCATGCCGGCCTTCATCAACTGGCTCCTGCGGCTCCTGCTCACCAACCCCATCTGCATGCGCCTCGTTCAGGGCGGCTCGCGGCGGATGCGGCATCTGTACATCCGCGCCGGCTACCTGGCGTTGATGATCGTCGTCCTGCTGTTCGTCCTGCTGTCCTCGGTCTCGGGCACGGGCATCTCGCTCCGGGACCTCGCCGGGGCCGGTGCGAACATGTTCGCGATCGTGAGCTATCTCCAGGTGGGCCTGATCTGCCTGCTCACGCCGGTGTTCATGGCCGGGGCGATCGCCCAGGAGGCGAACCCCAAAACGTGGGACATCCTGCTCACGACGCCGCTGAACAACCTCCAGCTCGTCCTCGGCAACCTCTTCGGCCGGCTCTTCTTCGTCATCGCCCTGCTGTTCTCGAGCCTGCCGCTGTTCGTGATGACGCAGTACTTCGGCGGCGTGCCGGGCGAGTCGATCTTCGCGAGCTACGCGATCGCGGGCACGAGTGCCCTGCTGGTCGCGACGGTCGCGGTGACGCTGAGCGTGACCCGGACCGCGGGCCGCCGGGCGGTGTTCCTCTTCTACGTGAGCGTGATCACCTACCTCTCGATCACGATCGCGCTGGACGAGTATCTCCAGCAACCCGTCGGCACCGCCGGAGGGAAGGCGATGTTCACCACGGCGATGACGCCGCTGAACCCGTTCCTCGCCCTGAAGGTCCTCCTCGACTCGAACATGTACGTCCCGCGGGACTTCACCGGCGCCGGCGCGTCGTGGATCACACACGCCTGGATGAGCCGCCCCACGGCCACCTTCTGCTGGCTGTGCGTGATCGTGAGCGTCGGGCTCATGATCTTCTCGACGCTCCAGCTTCGGCTCATCGGGGCGCGGATCGGCGCAATCCCCTGGTACCGCCGGCTCTTCGGTCTCTCGGCGAAGGGCGCGACGGAGCGTCCCCCGCGCGCCGTCGGACGCAACCCGATCGCGTGGCGCGAGTCGGTCGCCCGCGGCAAGACGATGACCGCGATCGCGGCCCGATGGGGCTTCGTGACCATCGGCGTCGCGATCGGGGTCACGATCATCGGGCTCTACCACATCGGGTCGCTGGACGCCACCACCGTGCGCCTGGCGATCATGGCC
>JAAELP010000518.1 GCA_024226535.1 Planctomycetota bacterium
ATCCGCACCGTCGCCTCCTCCTCGTTCCACACCCCGTCGGGGTTGGCCCCCCGGACCCGGAACCGGTAGCTGCCGGCGTCGAGATTGGTGTAGGTCGCCCGGCGCCGGCCGGCATCGGTCGTCGTCCAACCGCTGTCGAACCCGCCGAGGCCATCAACCGGCACTTGACCTCGTCCGGGGTGAGCGACGGATCGGCGTCGAGCATCAACGCGACGACGCCCGTTCGAGGCTCTGGGGGCGGGAGCTCCCGGGAGGGCGGGAGGCGCCGGCACGCCGGACCGCCCCCTTTAGGAAAGGCGGAAAGAGGGGGATCTGGCAGGGTGGGGGCCCCGGTCACGATCGTCCGCCATTCACTCGTGACGAAAACGCATCCGTCACGACCGTCGGCCATCACTCGTGATGGATCTTTTTTCGTCACGATCATAAGGCAATCGTTCGTGACGGATCTTTCTTCGTCACGACCGTCGGCCATCGGTCGTGACGGATCCTTTTTTCGTCACGATCGTCAGCGAATCGATCGTGACGAAACTTTTTTCGTCACGACCATCGGGCGTTGAGTCATGCCCAACGGCATTCGCCCGCGATCGAACGGCCCTCGGTCGTGACCGAGGCCCCTGCGGGCAGATCTTCCGTCCCTGGTGGCGGAGGACGGCTCATCGGTCACGACCATCGGGCGTTGAGTCGTGCCCAACGGCATTCGCCCGCGATCGAACGGCCCTCGGTCGTGATCGCCGCCGCCGCGGGGAGATCCTCCGCCCCGAACGGCGGACGACGGCCCATCGGTCACGATTCAACGGCCCGAGGTCGGGACCGGCAACCCGCGGCGTTGATCTCCTCCTCCGCCATCAGCGCGCCGTCGCGCGCGGCCGGATTGCCGGCAAGGGGCGCGATCAACCCGACGACGACGTCGCGGTCCGGCGTCCGCCGGTCGGCGCAGGCCGCGGTGACCGCGGCGCCGAGCACCAAGAGGTAGAGGATCCGCCGGCCGCCGGGCCTCCGACCGCCGCGTTCTCGGCGGCCGGGTGCCGCGCCCGAGTCCTTTGCGCTGCGTCCCTGCCTCACGTCCCGTCGCCTCCTGCTGTCCGTCGATACTATCCCAGAGGGGGGATTCAGAACGCCGCCGGCGGCCCCCGCGGGTCCTGCCGCCGGCCGGCTCCCGGCAGGGTGAAGCAGAAGGTCGAGCCCCTGCCGTCCCCCTCTTTTCGCTTGCCCCCCTCCGGGGTGACGGACTCGACCCAGATCCGCCCGCCGTGGACCTCGACGATGCGCTTGACCAGCGCCAGGCCGATCCCGGTCCCCTCCGAGGCCTCCGGATCGAGGCGCTCGAAGAGCCCGAAGACCTTGTCGTGGTACCTCGGATCGATGCCCATCCCGTTGTCGCGGACGTAGAAGATCGGTGGCTCGACCTCCTGCGTCCCGACCTGGCGTACGCCGACCTCGACCCGCGGCGCCGGCGAATCTCCCAGGTACTGCACGGCGTTGGCCAGCAGGTGGCGCAGCGCCTCGAGCAGCCGCACGCGGTCGACGCACACCACCGGCAGGTCCGCCGCCACCTCGACGTCGACCCCGCGCTCGGCGATCATCGGACCGAGCTCGTCCAC
>JAAELP010000519.1 GCA_024226535.1 Planctomycetota bacterium
GGCTGCGAGCGGCCCAGATCCGCCAGCTCTGCGTCGCCGAATCTCGCCGTATCGCCCTGGATATGCCATCGATTCGGCTCCTTGATCTGACGAATCTGGTCGCGCTCTCGCCGCGCGGGACTTCTTCAACGGGCTGCTAGGCCTGTCCGGTCGACTTCGCTTCTCGCGCCAGCTCGTTGAGACGCTTCTTGGACTTCTTCAGCAACGCGGCGAACGACTCCTGCGTGTGGTAGGCGTCGTGCAGGATGTCGGCGGCGGCGTCGATGAGCTGGCGCATACGCGCCTTCTCCGCGACGTTCGTCGCGTGGGTGAGCGCCTCGCCGCGATCGGGCGCTTCGTTGGCGAGCCCCCGCACGAAGGCGCCGCCGCCGATCGACTCCAGCACGCCGAGCGCCTCGATGCGTTCGATGAGCGTGTCGATTCCCTCGCCTCGCGCCCGGCCGCCGATCTCGACCAGCGCGTCGTAGAGCTTGCCGTGCTCGAGCCGGAAGAACCAGACGCCGCTGGGGATCATCGGGCGCACCTCATCCACGAACCCCGGGGTGCGCAGCATCGCGCCGAGGGCCCTCTTCTCGGAGACCACCGAGTAGGGCGGGATCTTGGGGCCGCTGAAGGGACGTGCCATCGGAGAAGGGTAGGGGGCCGCACCGGCGCGGGAGAGGGGTTCCTAATCCAGCCGGATCTCCTCGCCGAACTCCGGCACGCGGACCTCCGCTCCGGTTCGTTCGGCGACGGCCTCCGCGAGCGATTGCTGGGCGTCGTACTCGCCGTGGTTGAGGAAGATGCCGCGTGGCTTGGGCTGGAGGTGAGCGATCCAGCGCAGCAGGTCGTCGCGGTCGGCGTGGGCGCTCATGCCGTGGATCTGGTCGATCGTGGCGCGGACGTCGTAGGAGCGTCCGTGGATCCGGACCCGGTCGCGTCCTTCGAGGATCTGGCGGCCGAGCGTGCCGTGGGGCTGGTAGCCGACGAACAGGATCGTGGACTGCGGGCGCTCGATGTTCAGACGCAGATGGTGCTTGATCCTACCCGCCGTGCACATCCCGCTGGTGGACATGATCACGCAGGGATCGCGGTGCCTGTTGATCGCCTTCGACTGCTTGGCGGAGCGTACGAGCTTCAGGCCGTGGTACTTCAGCGGCGGTTCGTTCGTTGCCATCAGGCGCTGCGTCTCGTCGTCGAGGTAGCGCCGGTGTCGGAGGAAGAGGGACGTGACGTCCACCGCCATCGGGCTGTCGAGGAAGATGCGAATGTCCGGGATGCGATCGTCGTGCACGAGCCGCCCGAAGTGGTAGATCAGCTCCTGGGCGCGTTCGACGGCGAACGTCGGGATCACGAGGTTGCCGCCGCGACGCACCGTCGCGTTCACCGCGCGCTCGAGCTGCCCGGTGATGTCGCCCGCGTCCACGTGGTTGCGGTCGCCGTAGGTCGACTCCATCACCACGTAGTCGGCGCCGGCGAGCAGGGCGGGATCGGCGACGAGCGGCTTGTGCCACTGGCCGAGGTCCCCGGAGAAGACGATGCGGCGGGTGACGTCCTTCTCCTGGGCCTCGATCTCGATGATCGCCGCCCCGAGGATGTGTCCCGCTTCACGGAACGTCGCGTGAAGTCCTGGTCCGAGGTCGACCGGCTCGTCGAACCGGACGCCGCGAAGGAGCCGCACCGCGCGGTCCGCGTCGTCCTCGGTGTACAGCGGCACTTCCGGGTGTGGCCCGCGGCGGCCTTCCTTGCGGTGCCGGCGTTTCTTGTACGCCGCGTCCTCTTCCTGGATACGCGCCGCGTCGCGCATGATCACGGCGGCGAGGTCGGTCGTCGGCTCGGTGGCGATGATCGGTCCGTCGAACCCGTGGGCGACGAGCCGCGGCACGAGCCCGGTGTGATCGAGATGGGCGTGGGTGAGCAGCAGGGCGTCGATGCCGCCGGGGTCGACGAGCGGCGTGCGCCAGTTGCGCTCGGCGAACTCGCGCTCCTGGAACAGCCCGCAGTCGATCATGATCCGCCGGCCGCACGCTTCGAGCACGGAGCGTGATCCGGTGACTTGTCGGTTGGCGCCGAGAAAGCGAAGAAGCATCGCGGTCAGCAGCCGCTGCAACGGAGCTTCGTGAAGATGCGCTGCTCCTCGTCGGTCTCGTGCAAAGCGAAGTCGACGAGGATGCGGACGGCCTTGCCGACATCGGGCAGACCGTGCTTCTTCGTCATGCGCTCCAGGTACTCGACCTGCCGCTGCTTGAGCTCGATGGTGTGGGGCCGCTTGATCATGGGCGGCAGTGTACGAGAAAAAGGGGAGCCGCCGCGTTCGTCAGCCCTCGCGCCGCAGGGGTAGGCTCGCACACCGGAACGACCCGCCGCACCGCGGCGTGTAGTCGAACGGGATCTCGATCGTCTCGATGCCGACGTCCCGCAGCCGCTCGTTGACGCGGTAAGCAGTGTGCCGGGTGATGACGCGATCAGGGGCGATGCTCAGGACGTTCGTCTCGAGGTGATGCTGCTCGTCGTCGTCGATCTCGATCCACTCGTAGCGATCGCGGATGACGTCCGGGATCTCCTTCAGCCCCGGCGGGTAGATCAAGGCGTGGCGCTCGCCGACGGGGACGAATGCGCAGTCGAGGTGCAGAACGTCCTTGTGGTCATGGTCGTCGAGGGGGACGAGCACGACCTCGTACCGGTCCCCGAACCGCTCGCGCAGGAACTCGGCGCCGCTGAGGGTCGTGCGCTCGCCGTAGCCGATGTAGAGCATGTCCCGGTCGAGGATGACGTCGCCGCCCTCGATCACCACGCTCGCGGGGGCGCGGATCAGGTCCGTGTCGGGAATCGTGTCGAGCACGGACCGAATGCCGTGCCATTCCTCACGGCGGCAGGTCGTGGCCATGCTCGCGACCACGAAGGTGTCGCCGACGACGAAGCCGATGTCGCGCGGCGTGAGCTGATCGGGCACGCCCTCGACGGACTCAGGCTGGATCACCTCGATGTCGAAGGACTCGAGCGTCGCGCGAAATCGGGCGAGTTCGGGGATGAGCCGCTCGCGCGTGGGTCGGTCCGGGTGGTCGCCGTGATAGATCCGGTGCTTCTTGTTGATCGGGTCGGCCATGACCCAGGTATCGGGGTAGCCGATGATGACGCTGCGCAGACGCCCCGTCTCCGAGTGCACGTGCACGCGGCGGGGCTCGGTGCGGCGTCGCGGTGGGGTCACCGCGCGCGGTTGCAGGTCTCCGGCTCGATCCAGCATCGACTCTCCTCCTCGGGGGCGGGCCCGCGATTCCGCGGGGATGGCAGGGATTGCTGGGATGGTAGGGATGGCGGGGATGGCGGGGATGTCCCAGCCATCCCGGCAATCCCCGCCATCCCTGCTTTATCCCGGCAATCCTCTGCTTCAACCCGCCTCGGCCCGCGGGTGGGCGTCGTCGTACGCGTCCCGCATGCGCTGCGTGGTCAGGTGCGTGTACACCTGCGTGGTCGAGAGCGACTGGTGGCCGAGCAGCTCCTGTACCGAGCGCAGGTCGGCGCCGTTGTCCAGGAGGTGCGTGGCGAAGCTGTGGCGGAGCGTGTGCGGGCTGATCTCGGGATCGAGACCGGCCTTCGCGAGGTACTTGCTGACCTTGCGCCGCACCGAACGGGTCGACAGGCGCCCGCCGTGCTTGTTGATGAAGAGGGGGGCCTCCGGATCGGACGCACTGTTCGCGGCGCGCGGGTCGTTCAGGAGCATCCCGAGGTAGTGCCGCAGGGCGACGAGGGCGTGTGAGCCCAGGGGCACCATGCGCTCCCGCTTGCCCTTGCCCCGCACGATCATGGCCTGTCCCGGTTCGTCGATGTCGGCGAGGTTGATGCCGACCAGCTCGCTGACGCGAATGCCGGTCGAGTAAAGCGTCTCGAGAATCGCCCGGTCCCGTGCGCCGAGCAGCTCGGAGTCGTCGGGGGCGGAGAGAAGCTGCTCGACCTGGTTCACGTCGATCGCCTTCGGCAGCCGCTTGTTCTGACGCGGCGTGCGGATGAGCAGCATCGGGTTGGTGCCGTTGAGCCCACAGCGATCGAGCCAGCGGTAGAACGACCGGAGCGTGGCGATCTTCCGGGCCATCGTCGCCGAGGAATAGTCGTGCTCGTCGAGCCGCGCGAGGAACCCCCGGATCGTGTTGACGTCGGCGTTGAGCATGAGCCCGGTCAGCGTCGTGGGGCCGAGCGTGCCGACGACGTCGCGCTGATCGCCAGGCGGGTTGCTCTTGCGCTGCTCGAAGACCTCTCGCTCCTTCTCCATGGACGCGGTGATGTCGTGGGCGTCGGTCAGGTACTCGCAGTACTGCCGGAGGTCCACGCCGTAGCATCGCGCGGTGTACGGGCTGAAGTGTCGCTCATCGAGCAGGTAGCTGATGAAGGCCTCGATGATGGGAAGCTTGGAGGTCATGGTGTTGCTTTCTGCAAGACAGGCCCGACGGGAGGCAGGATCGTCAAGTGGTGGGAACGGAAGAATCCGGGCTCGACGGCTCGGGGCGCATCCGCGCGATGCGGCGCTCGAGCATGCGGGCGTCGTGGTGGTCCAGGGTGGCGTCGGGATCGACGGCCAGTTCGGCGATGCGACGGTTCAGCGCACCGGCGTCGTCGCTGGTGAACTGGAACTGCCAACGGTGTCCGTCGCGCTGGAGGAGCAGTCGGTGGACCGCGGGCGCGGGGGCGCCGTAGGTCGGTTGGTCGCTCGTTGGTGCCATTCCTGGCCTCGACTCTCGTGCGCCGGGGCCCGGGGCCTCAACGCATCAGGGTTCATGTCCGGCCACCGAGCCCGGATTCACCTGCTGTTGATCGAGCAGGTCCTCCAGGAGCCGGTAGCACACGAAGTGTGCAAAGCGATCCATGCTGACTTGGTAGATCTCGGAGCCGTAGGCGCTCTCCGGTTCGCTGCGCCCGGCCGCGAAATACTCGAGCTGGGCGAGCGTGCCGTGGTTCGACGCGTCGAAGACGCCCGCGGTCTGCGCGACCGGGAACTGCCAGGCGGACGCCCGGTGGGCGCCGCCGCCCGTCGAGCGGACGAGCTCACGCGCGTCGAGGCCGTCCCAACTGCCGGCGGGGGGACGCCGGTAGAGTTGGATGGCCATGCCCAGTTCGAGCGGCCGGTACGCGTCGTACGCGGTGACCGTTCCCACGACGAGACCGTCGAGGTCGAGCATCCGCAGGAGCGTGACGGCCTCCGCGTGGGAGGTCACGTACCGGACACCGAGCGTGCGCATCGCGTTGATGACCCGGTTCACGGGCACCGTGTGGACGCCCTCGACCTGCTGCGCTTCGGCGGTGAAGACATCCGCCATCCGCGGCCCGTCGATCTCCGAGACGCCGGACTCGTTGAGGAACGGGGCCACCCCCCAGAGCTGGTAGGTGTCGCCGGGTGCCTCGAGCACCGACGGATCGGTGAGCGTCGGCTGGCAGCCGGTGAGCGCGAGCCCTCCCCCGAAGACCGAGGCGAGGGCCATGGCGACAACCAGAGCCTGCATGGACTTTGCACTTGTCATGGCATCCTGCCGATCAGCGAGCTCCGCCCGCCAGGGGATCTCGGTCGTCGCCGTACTAGGGCTGCGGTGACTCTTCGGTGACGGTGGCCATGCCGGCCGGCGTCGTGCTTCCCGGCTCGATCGTCCGGCTCGTGCCGACCGACCAGATGTTGTCGACGCCGGATCGGTCGGAGAGGAAGTAGATGTCCCCGCCCGCCGACCACTCGGGGTACAGGTTGCAGTACTGGCCCTTGGTGAGGTTCGTCTTGCTCGTGCCGTCGATGTTCACGACCCACACGTCGGACTGCTGGGGCACGTCCGTCGGGTTGTTGTCGGGGTCGATGACGGTGATGAAGACGAGGCGGCTGCCGTCCGGCGACCACGCGGGGTGCATGGCGGCGGCGTTGGCGGCGGAGACGATCTCCGTCGGACGCATCGCCTCGCCGTTGACGTAGTCGAGCGTCCAGACGCTGAACAGGCGGCTGCCGCGTTCACGGGCGCGCTGGAAGGTGATCTTGTTGCGGGCCGGATCCGGGTTCCACTGTGGGAACAGACCGTAGTCGAGGAACTGCTTGCGGCGGCTGTTCAGGTCGATCGTCCACAGCTCCCACTGGCCGGACTGCACGCCGAGCTTGCAGAAGGCGAGCTTCTGTCCGTCGGCGGACCAGGAGGGGTGCAGTTCCTGCTCGGGATCGCTCGTGAGCTGGACGGGAGGACCGCCCTGGATCCCGGTGATGTAGATGTTCCAGTTGCCGTCGCGGTTCGACGCGAAGGCCACCTGCTGACCGTCCGGGGAGAACGCCGGCATGACGTCCTCGGCGGGGTCGGAGGTGATCTGCGTCATCGTGTTGCCGACGGTGGACTTCAGGTAGATGTCCGCGGTGCGGCGGTGCTGGGTGGAGGCCAGGGCCAGCATCGTGCCTTCGTGGTTGGAATCCGGATCGAAGCACGCGCCCTCGGAGGCGGCGGTGATCTGGACGAGGTTGCCCGACCCGTCGTAGTTGCCCGGCACCGGGAAGCCGTCGTTCATCTCGCCGTAGAGGCCGACGGCGGCGTTGGGGGCCGTCGCCGGCGTCGAGCCGTCGCCGCTGAACGCGACCGTACGGACCGTGCCCCTGGCCGGCGGCCGGCTATCGGTGGCGAACGCGATGTCGGATCGGCTCATGATGCCCCCGTCCGACGCGGTCATGTTCGGCTTGGCCTCGGTGCGCGGGGTCACGTTCGGCGGCGTGCGCGGGTTCTCGCGCTGCGAGTTCGTCTCCATCGCCGTGGATGACGAGCGCGTGTTCATGTTCGACATGGTCTTCGGCGCGTCGCAGCCAGCGAGGGCCAGCAGCCCGGCGGTCGCGCAGAGGACGGGACGTGTGTTCTTCATGGAATCGTTCTTTCGGTGCATGCTCCACCTCGCGGTGCGCCTCAGGCCGTCGCTTGCTGCATTCTGCCTCCCGCGGAACGATGCAAGCGCGACCAGTGAACTGGAAACGGCCTCGCTCGGGGACGGATCCAACCTGACCCCGTGGACGAGCGAGCGGCGCCGAACCTCTCTTATCGGACGAATCGAATGCGGCCCTTGAGCCCCCGGGACCGAGCCCGGGAGGTGACCGACGGCGTTATCGGCAACCTGCGGGCGGGCCCTGAGACGGAGTTCGGAAAAGTCCGAGAGCGAGCGCGAGAGCGCCCGTATGCCCCGGTCTTCCTGATCCGCACGATTCCGACGTACTGCCCTCAAGTGAGGCCGCCGAACACCGATAAGCCCCAACGACATGTGCCGGAACTCCCATCGCACCGGCAGCATTTGCGCCGAGGCTCGAGCCGGCTCCCCTCCTTCTTCTCACCATGGAGTATCGACATGCCCACCCAGACGATCACCGTTCCCTTCAACGAGATCTGTGAGCCCGGTACGTACATCTGCAACTGGAGCGGTCACCTGATGCAGGTCCCGCAGAACGCGATCACCAGCGAGGGCGTTCCCTACATCAACATCTGGGGCAAAGAGACGCCGTGCGTGACGAAGATCAGCGACGACTGGAACATGAACATCGACGATGCCCGCGAGCTCGCCAACAACTGCGACTGCCAGGTCAACTTCTGATCGGCAGCGCGTGACGATCGGAGATCTTCCCGGCGGGGCCTCGATGGCCCCGCTTTTCTTCGCGCCCCGGCCCGGTTGACAGCCCCCCGCGGCCCGGTAGCCTCGCTCCGTGGAATGGCAATCCCCCCGGGGCGCCGGGCGTTGTCCCGGCCTCCTATGGTTCAGCCCGATTCTCAGCCCCCCCGGTGAGCCTCATGCCCAGCACCCCCGATCCCCGTCGTCCCCGTCACCTGCCTCGGATCGCGGCCCTCGCCGTCGCCGGCCTCTGCCTGCTCCTCACCGGCTGCGGCGGCAACGGGGACACCGACGAGCCCGCCGCCAACGTGACCGGGGTCGAGGCTCCCGCCGCGAGCACGACGAGCCCGCCCTCGGCGCCCGTCGAGGGGCCCTTCACGCCCACGGCCCAGGGTCCCCGGATCGAGTTCGAGAAGCTCGAGCACGACTTCGGGAAGATCAGCGACACCGAGCGGCACGCCACGAGCTACCGGTTCCGCAACGTGGGCAGCGAGCGGCTCGTCATCCATGACGTGAAGGCGGCCTGCGGCTGCACGGTGCCCAACCGACGGCAGTTCAGCGTCGGGCCGGGTGAGCGCGATCAGATCGACATCATCTTCGATCCCAAGGGCAAGCAGTACAAGACGGACAAGTACATCACGGTCGTGTCCAACTGCACGGTCGAGCCGACGCTCAAGCTCTCCCTCACGTCGGACATTCAGCCGCTGCTCGGGTTCGAGCGCATGCACAACCTGGGCACGGTGAGGCTCGGCGAGGGCAAGCTCGACGTCGTCCAGCTCTCGCATACCGATCCGAACCTGGAGTTCACGGAGGTCACGAGCAACAACCCGAACGTCGGCGTGCGCATCGTCGAGTCGGGCGTAGCGGAATCCGACGGCGACTCCGTGAAGTACCGCGCCGGGCTGGAGATCAGCGTGAGACCGGACGCCCCGTGGGGCCTGCTCTACGCGACCCGGGCGCACATGAAGGTGCGCGGGAAGCCGTGGCCGGACGCCGAGCCCGTCGTCTACGAGTACGACATGTACCTGATCGGCAACGTGTACGGCATGGTCCACGCGCAGCAGGGCATCATCAGCCTCGGCAACGTGACCTCCGGGACCCCGATCCGCGGCTCCACGCAGATCACGCGCGTGGACGCGCAACCGATGGCCGTCGGCAACGCGCGGATCACCGAGTCGACCATGCCAGGCCTCGAGGCGACGATCCAGAGCGTCTCGGCGAACACGTGCCGCGTGTCGGTCACGGGTATGGCTTCGAACCGCGGCTCGGTCAAGGGCGCGGTGACGATCGAAACGGATGTTCCCGGCGAGGAAGAGCTGACGATTCGCTTCGCCGGCCAGGTCAAGTGAGGAACCGAACGATGCACCCGATGCGAACGATGTTCGCGGCCGCCGGCGCGATCGCGCTGCTGGGCGGTTGCGGTGGTGAGGACGAGCAACCCGCGATCGCGATCCCGGAGGTGATCACCGAGGAGGTCGCCTTCGAGGTTCCCGCCGAGATTCAGGGGCGGACGCTGACCGGCGAGCGGGTGGAGATCGGCTGCGCGATGTGCATTCACGAAATCCCCGGCGCCGACCGCTGCCATCCCTCCGTGCTCGTGAAGGGTGTCGCGCTTCCGCTCTCCGGCTTCGAGTTGGAGAACCCCCACGCCTTCTGCGCGGGCCCGGCGACCGCGGTCGTGTCGGGCACCATCGGCCCCGACGGCTTCGTGGCGACGAACGTCGTCCTCGACTAGCCACGGGCACGTCGGTGCGTGCTCGTTGGGAGCAGAAATGAGACCCGAACCCATTTCGATCGCGGGATGGGGTACACTGTCTCGATTCGCTCCGGCGATCGCGTAGCTCAGTTGGTAGAGCAACCGCCTTTTAAGCGGTAGGTCCTGGGTTCGAGTCCCAGCGCGATCATTCGCCGGTTTCCGGATCGGGAGAAACGCACGCGACATGCTGGTGGTACACGGCAACTGGACTTCGGGTGCGCTGCACCTGTGGGCGGAATCGTTGGAGGCGTGCGCTCGCTCCGGCGCTTCCGCCGGTGACGGGGCCGCCGCGGCCGCGTCGCGCTCGCGAGCATCCGGCGCCGGTGACGGCACGGAGACGGACGCGGCCGTACTCGTCGCATCCGAGCCCGCGCGACCCCTGCACCCCTACGCCACGACCGCCGCGGAGCTGGCGGCGGTGCTCGAATCGGTGGGCGGAGATCTCGTCGAGGTATCCCGCGTCAACGGCACCACGGTTCCCCTTCGACTGCCGGCGCTCGACGGCCTGCCACTGCCGAGCGATCGGCTCATGGGGAGCATCGGGAGCGTCGAGCGATCGGGCACGCCGATGCTCGATGCGTTCGACGTCCCCTGCGTCACGCTCGACAACGAGCACACGATCTCGGCGTTGCTGCGTCTGGAAGACGGCGGCCCGTCCGCAACGCTGGAGTTCGGTCACTCGCTCCGCTTCTGGATGGCGATTTGCCGGCTCACGCTGGAGCTGCTGGAGGACCAGCGGTTCATCCCGACCCTGATCCAGAACCGCGACGGGGCGCTCACCGCGGCGTGGCAGCCCTGGCTTCACGACGAGTCGGCTCGCGTGCGGGTCGGGGCGTTGCTGGCGACCATGCCGCCGGTTGCTCGCGCGGTGGTCGACGATCACGCCGGGCAGCCATGGCCGATCGTCGACGAGGCGCTGCGGCGCCTCACCGACGCGACCGTGCGCCGCTCGCTGATCGAGGACGACTTCGTCGACGCCGTCGAGGATCGCGAGACCGACGACCCGCACGTCGCGTGGCTCACCGGGCTCCTTGCCGTCGAGCGACAGGTGCCGCCCGCGGAGGTCGGGACGACGGAGATGCTCCGCGACGTCGGAGCCTGGATCGCGCTGCTCGACGACACCGGGCAGGACCAGGGCCTGCGGCTGTGCTTCCGGCTCGACGAGCCCGACGAGACCGTGCTGCCCGCGGATCTTCAGGCTCCCGGCGATGACGTGCGGTGGCGGCTCAGCTTCCACGTCCGTGCCGGCGATGACGACGAGACACTGATCGACGCCGCCCGCGTCTGGCAGGATCCGGCCGCGGTGCGCACCGCCACCGGCGGCCGGGCGCGCAACCCCGAGGAGCTTCTGCTCGCGGAGCTGGGTCGCGCCGAACGCATCTATCCGAAGCTCGAGACGGCGCTGACCGAGGCCGCGCCGATCGGCATCGATCTGCTGACCAGCGAGGTGCCCGCGTTCCTCAACGAGTTTCGCGGGCTGCTCGAGGAATCCGGCTTCGTGGTGATCGCGCCGGAGTGGTGGGGGCGCCCCGCTGCTCGGCTCGGAGCGCGTCTCCAGGTCGAGGCGCCGCCGCTCGCCCCGAACGCGGAGAGCGCCGGCTCGTCGGCAGCCGGTCACAGCCTGCTCGGGCTCAACAGCATCGTTCGCTACCGGTGGCAGGTCGCCGTCGGCGACCAGGTGCTCTCACCGGACGAGTTCCGGGCGCTCGCGCAACAGAAGAGTTCGCTGATCCGTGTCCACGGACGATGGGTCGAGATCCCGCCGGAGCGTATCGCCGATGCGTCCTCGTTCCTCGACGAGCAGCCGGGCGGCGAGATGCCGCTGCTGGAGGCGATCCAGCTCGCGCACGGCGCCGGCGGCGCGCGCCTCGGCATGCCCGTGTTCGGGATGGACGCAAGCGGGTGGGTGGCCGATCTGCTCGGCGCATCGGCCGGCGACGGCGCGATGCCGGTGCTCCGCCAGTCCGAACGCTTCGTGGGAACGCTTCGCCCGTACCAGGAAATCGGTCTGAGCTGGCTCTCCTTCCTCGACCGCTTCGGGCTCGGCGCCTGCCTCGCCGACGACATGGGTCTGGGCAAGACGATCCAGCTCATCGCGCTGCTGCTCGCGGAGCGCGACGTCCCCGGGGCGAACGTCGGGCCGACGCTGCTCGTCGTGCCGACCTCCGTGGTGAGCAACTGGAAACGCGAGCTGGGGCGTTTCGCGCCCGAACTTCGCGTGCACGTCCAGCACGGTCCCGATCGACCCGTCGGCGATCGGCTCGTGGAGATCACCGATCAGTTCGACGTCGTCATCACGACCTACACGCTCGTGAGCCGCGACCGGGAGACGCTCATGCGCACGCAGTGGCACCGCGTGGTGCTCGACGAGGCGCAGTACATCAAGAACCCGCCCACGAAGCAGACCGCGACCATCCGCTCGCTTCGCACACTCCGCCGCATCGCGCTGACGGGCACCCCGGTCGAGAACCGGCTGAGCGAGCTTTGGTCGATCATGGAGTTCTGCAACCCCGGGTATCTCGGCCAGCCCGGCGAGTTCCGGCGGCGCTTCTCCGTGCCCATCGAACGGCACCGCGACCAGGAGCGGGCCGAGCAGCTTCGCAACATCGTGCGTCCGTTCGTGCTGCGCCGGCTCAAGACCGATCCCAGCGTCATCGACGACCTCCCGCCGTGCGTGGTCACGCGCGAGTTCGCGACGCTGACGAGCGAGCAGGCCGCGATGTACGAACGCGCGGTGGGAGAGATGCTCGGCCAGGTCGGCCAGGCCGAGGGCATCCAGCGCCGCGGGCTCGTGCTCGCCACGCTCGTGAAGCTCAAGCAGATCTGCAACCACCCCGCGCTGATCCAGAAGAACGGTTCGCGGTCGAGGTCGCGGACCGGCCTCGAAGGCGCGGGCGAGATCTCGCTGCTCTCGCGGCGCTCCGGCAAGTCGCGTCGTCTCATGGAGATGATGGAGGAGGTCGTGGCCACCGGTGACAAGGCGCTGGTGTTCACGCAGTTCCGCCGCATGGGGCACCTGCTGTCTTCGATGTTCCGTCACGATCTCGACGCCGAGGTCATGTTCCTGCACGGGGGCACGCCGCCGCAGAAGCGTCAGGAGATGATCGACCGTTTCCAGGATCCGGCCGGCGGTATCCCGATCTTCGTCCTGTCGCTGAAGGCGGGCGGCATCGGCGTCAACCTGACCGCCGCGAACCACGTGTTCCACTTCGACCGCTGGTGGAACCCGGCGGTGGAGAACCAGGCGACCGACCGCGCGTTCCGCATCGGCCAGAGCCGCACGGTGCACGTGCACAAGTTCGTGTGCCTCGGCACGCTGGAGGAGCGGATCGACCAGATGATCGAGCAGAAGACCGAGCTCGCCCGCAACATCATCGGCTCCGGCGAGGAATGGCTGGCGGACCTGTCAACGGGACGCCTGCGCGAGCTGCTCACCCTGCGTCACTCCGCCATGGACACCGAGGTCTGACATGTCTGACATGGCTGACAAGCCCGACATGCCTGCCACGGGGCAGGAACAACCCGGTCGACGGGAAGCCAACCCCGGCGGGGGACGGGCGGTCGAGGGGACCGCGGCGGCATCGCGCGATCGGCGCCCGGAGGGTCCGCGCCGCGTGCGCAACGGGATCAAGCTCAAGGCCCGCGACGGCGTGGTCTCCCGCGAGGGTCTCGCCGCGGCGTGGATCGACGCGGTGGAGGCGGCGATCGGTGACATCGACGAGCTGACCGAGGGGCTGCGCTACGCGAAGATCGGCCAGACGATTGCGCTGGACGCCGAGCCCGGAGGCATCCGCGGCCGCGTGCAGGATCGCGCCGCCGAGCCGTGCGCGGTTCGCATCGCCGTCGAGCCGTTCTCCGAGGTGCAGTGGGACCGGGTCGTCACCGACATGGCCGGTGAGGCGGTCTACCTCGTCAAGCTCCTCAACGGTGAGTTGCCGGAGGGTCTGGACGAGTTGCTGGAGACGCACGGCCTGGCGCTTCTCCCGGGCAGGCCCGAAGACGTGAAGCTGACCTGCTCCTGCCAACGCGGCGGCACCTGCCGCCACGTCGCGGCGGTGGCGTACCTCTTCGCCGAGCAACTCGCCGCCGATCCCGTCGTCCCGCTCACGCTGCGGGGCATGCCGGCGGCCGGTCTGCTGGAACGATTGCGCCAGGCCCGCGTGCTGATCGCCCGCGGCGTCGCCTCGGCCCACGTCGAACCGATGATCGCCCGTGTCCAGCCCCCGCCGCTGGAGGAGTGCGTGGAGGAGTTCTGGCGACCCCGTCCCGACCCCGCGGCCGGGCTCGAGACGCCTCCCGTCCGCCACGTGCCACACGCGCTGTTGCGGCGTCTGGGGCCGTCCCCGCTGAACGGACGCTTCCCGCTCGTCGGCCTGCTCGCCAGCATCTACGACCGGGTTGCGGAGTACGCCGTGGATCTGCGTGACCGCGCGGAGCGAATCCGGGGCGAGTAGAAGAGGCCGCTGACCGGGCCGGGAACCGGCAGCCTGGTCACTCCGTGCGGGTTATACCGGCACGTCCTCTACGAACGCGGCAAACCGCCTCTCACGCGAGCAACCGACGCCCTCGACGGACCGATAGATCCGTGCGTCAAGGAGGGCGCTGCTCATGGACAGATCACGACCAGCCGCCGAACGTGTCCGACCCATCCTCGAGGCCATGGAGCGTTCGATCGATGCCGCCCGGCGTCGTCGTACGCAACCGGGGACCGCTCCCGCCGCTCCACGGCCCTCGTCCGTGCCGGATCGTTCGACCCCGACCACCCAGGCGCAGCCGATCCGTCGGCTCAAGGCGCGGCCCAAGCGCATGGCGGCGTATCCCGATGGCGCGCCCTTCCGGTCGAAGGCTGGTTGAGGCCTCGCAGTCGCCATGACTCCCCCGATCGGGCCAGACCCCCGGTGCCGCCTGGCGCCGGTGGGGTCGTGATGGAGTCGGACCGTTCGAGCGTCGATAACGCTGTACGGAACGATCATGCCCGCGAGGGTACGCGACCCCGGTGGCTGCCTGGAGTGCGACAGGATGTGGAAACCCTTCTCCCGTCAGGACGGTGACGACGCGACCGGGGCTCAGCCGGCGGTGACGGCCGGCGCGCGGGTCGAGAGTTCCATCGCCCAGGTCGAGCTCATGGGCCTGACGGCGGTGGCCACGCTGACCATCGACGAGCTGACGCGCGAGGACGGTGCCGAGCAACTCGCCGATCTCCTGGAGAGCCTCTCGGAAACCGGCGCGTCGGACTACATCCTCGACGTGCAGAACGTCCAGTTCATGGACACCGCCTGCCTGGGGTGTCTCGTCGAGGCGCTCAACAAGCTCGCCGCCCGCGGCGGCCAGATCGCGCTGGCCTGCCCGAACCACAACGTTGACTACGTCTTCCGCCTGACACGGCTCGACCGCGTCTTCCGGATCTGCGGCTCGGTGATGGCCGCTCTGGACCTGCTCGAGAAGACTCGGGCGGAGCGGAAGTAGCCGACGAACCTACTCGACGTGCTTCATACCGCGACGGCGGTCGCGCAGACGACGCGACTTGCCCACGCGATCGCGCAGGTAATAGAGCTTTGCGCGGCGGGCGTCGCCGCGGCGAACGATCTCGATCTTCGCGATCCGCGGCGAGTGCAGCGGGAAGATTCGCTCCACGCCCTCGTTGGCCACGATGCGGCGCACGGTGATCATCCGGTTCATCCCGCGGCCGCGGGCCGCGATGAGCACGCCCTGGTAGACCTGGATGCGCTCCTTGTCGCCCTCGATGATCCGCACGTGCACGTTCAGCGTGTCGCCGATGCTGAAGTTCGGGAACTCGGCATCGGCCTTGAGCTGGCCGGCCACGACGGATTCGACGGTCTCAACCTGGTTCATCGTTCCTGGTTTCCTGGGCCGAAGGGCCCGGCTGTCCCGCCGAGTCTCCAGTTCCCCGATCCGATGCTCCGGTGGGAGGGAGACCCGCTTGGCGGGTTGAGCGACTTGAGCGGCGAAGAGCCCTCAGGGGTCGCGGATGATTCGAGCCGCACATCATACCGAGCTCCGGCCGCCGCTCAACCTCCGAGCAGATCGGGCCGCCTCGCCGCGGTCCGGGCCAGCATCTGCTCGTGACGCCACTGGGCCACGGCCTGGTGGTCGCCGCTGAGAAGGACATCGGGCGCCGGGCGGCCCTTCCACTCACGCGGGCGGGTGTAGTGCGGGCAATCCAGCAGGCGGCCGGCACCGTCGCCCACCTCGCGGAAGGCGAACGAGTCCTCCGCGGCCGAGTCGCCGTGACCGAGCACGCCGGGCAGGAGCCGGACCACGGCGTCGGCGAGCACCATGGCCGGCAACTCACCGCCGCTGAGCACGTAGTCGCCGATGCTCAGCTCCAGCGGGGCGAGCTCCTCGACGACGCGCTCGTCGATGCCCTCGTAGTGTCCGGCGATCAGGAGCAGCCGGTCGCACGTCGCCAGCGCCTCGGCCCGCGGCTGGTTGAGGCGGCGGCCCTGCGGTGTCATGAGCAGGCGTTGGGCCGGGCGGGGATCCATCGCCTCGACCGCCAGCACCGCGTCATGGAGCGGCTGGCACATCATGACCATGCCGGGACCGCCGCCGAACGGACGATCGTCCACGCGGCGATGCGGATCGTCCGTGTAGTCGCGGATGTCGTGAAGGTGGAACTCGACCAGCCCCGCGGTGGTCGCCCGCCCGAGGA
>JAAELP010000520.1 GCA_024226535.1 Planctomycetota bacterium
GCGAGGTCGTACAACTACTACCCGTTCGGGCGCGTCAAGCCGCGCGACGGCGCGGCCGTCGTCGCCCTGGGGCTCGGCCGGCTCGTGGTGGAAGGAACCGGCGGGCTCCAGTTCTGCCCGCGGTACCCGCGTCACCTGCCCCAGCTCTCGACCGTCGAAGACGTTCTCGGCAACACGCAGCGCGTCTTCGACGCCCTCGCGCTCGATCCCCCGCCGGCCGATCCGCATGTGCGGTTCCAGCCCGTGCGTCTGCCGCTGGAGGAGGCACGCGAGGACGCGCTCGCGCCGCTCGGATCGGTCTACGACCGCGACACCCACGCGGTGCACGACGGCATCGGACGGAGCGGCGTGCCGCTCGTCACGTTCTCGGGCATCCTCAAGCAGCGGCTCTTTCCCCTGCCCGAACTGCTCTGCGACCTGCTGGAGATCGGCACGAGCGCGACGATGGTCCCGGTGGAGATCGAGTTCGCCGTCGACCTGCCGCCGGAGGGCCCGGCGACGTTCGCGTGCCTCCAGATGCGCCCGATGCCCCTGCTCCGCGACATCAGCCGGATCGATCTCGACGCGTTCGACCGCCGTCACCTGCTCTGCCAGAGCCCGCGGGCGCTGGGCAACGGCCGGATCAAGGACATGTGCGACGTCGTCTGCATCGACCCCGGCGAGTTCGACCGCCGCAAGAGCGTCGCCACCGCCGACGACGTGGCCGTGATCAACGCGGAGCTCCGCGCACGGAAACGACCCTACCTGCTCATCGGACCGGGACGGTGGGGCTCGGCGGATCCCCTGCTCGGCATCCCGGTGAACTGGGGGCAGATCGCCGGGGCGCGGATCATCGTCGAGACGGTCTTCGCCAACGCGACCGTCACGCCGTCGGAGGGCAGCCACTTCTTCCACAACATGACCGCGTTCCGCGTCGGCTACATGACCGTCGACCCAAGCAAGGGCGACGGTTCGATCGACTGGGAGTGGCTGCGGGGCCAGGAGGTCGTGAAGAGCTGTCCGAACGGCCTGCGGTGGGTTCGTCTCCGCGAGCCGCTGCTCGGGCTCATCGACGGGGAGTCACGCGCGGGGGTGATCCTCAAGTCGGAGTCGTCCGACGGCCGGTAGGGAGACGAGCAGCGCGTCGGCCGAAAAGAAACCGCTGCCGGCGCGCGCCGGCAGCGGTTCGATCATGCGTGGTGTTTCCGCGATCGCCTCAGGCGCGACGGCGGCGGCGGCAGCCGATGCCGGCGATGCCGAGCAGCGCGAGCGCGCCCGGTCCCGGCAGCGGCGAGTAGGTGCCGATCGGGAACGGCGTCGCGGCGGTGCCGTTGCTCGTCTCGCCGTCGAGGGCGTTGATGCCGCTGAAGAACCAGTTGTCGATCGTCCACGTCGAGCCGTCGGGGCCGGTGCCGTCGCTGCGGTACGCCCAGCCGTCGAGGTACTCCCACGGCGTGCCGGTGCCGTCCATGTCGATGTCACCGAAGACGTCGATGACGCCGCCGTTCATGAACAGCTCGATCGCATCATCACCGTTGATCGACGCGGCGCTGCTGGTGAACGTCGGATCGAACCCGAAGAACGTGTTGAAGCCCGTCGCCTCGGACGCGATGTAGATGAAGTCGCCCGCCGAGGCGCTGCCCGACAGGGTGAACTCCTCACCGTCGCTGCCACCGCCGTTGTTCGCGGAGCCGATGCCGTAGATGCTCAGGTCCGCAACGTCGGCCGTCACGTACAACTCGATCGCTTTCGGCGTGCCGCCCGTCAGCGGGCCGTCGACGACGCCGGTGATGATCAGGTCCGCCGAACTCGTCTGCGTCACGCCGACGACCGCCGCGCCGATCACCACGATTCCTAAACCACTCCTCCAGTTCATTCCTTCGCCTCCTGGGGTTGGTGCGTTTCTTCGGGTCTCCAGCTCTCTCTTCGCTTCGAGAGAGGCGTCGAACCGCCTTTCCTCTGTACGTACTGTCCGGGCTGGGGCCCTTCGTGTCAACGATCGAACGGTGAGAAAGGCCCGGGCGCTCCGGGCATGTCACCAACGGTGGACAACCTGTCAAACTGGGCAAGATCCAGTTTCCCAAAAACGACACGCGGAGGCGGCGCCCCGAGGGGTGCCGCCTCCGCTGCGATCCGGGGGCACGTCGGGGTACCCACGGAGTCGTGTGGAGGGTCTCTTAGCTCCAGTTGCCGATCACGATCAGGATGTCGGAGAACCCGACGTTGTTGTCGCCGTCGAGATCGCCGGCACAGCCGGGGCAGAAGCCCCACTGGCCGATGATCGCGAGGATGTCGGCGAAGTTGACGACGCCGTCGCCGTTCACGTCGCCGGGCACTGGAGCGTCGGTCTCGATCCGGACGTTGTCCATCCCCAGCCCCCACTGCTGGAAGATGAAGAAGTACGTCGGGTCGCCGTAGAAGAACTGCACGCGGTTGACGTCCTGAATGACCTGCGCCCACGTGTGGTTCGGCGGCGCGCCGCTGTCGCCCAGGTTCAGGAGCAGCCAGCCGGTCGGCAGGGTCGCCTCCTGGGAAGGAACGTCGTAGTCGTAGGAGATCCAGCCCGCACCGGCGGCGGGGATGTTCGGTCCCATGAAGTACGCCGCGGTGTCGTCGAGCGGCGTGCCGGGCGTGCCGTTGTCGTGGATGAGCATGAGCGTGCACGGCCGGCCACCGGTGCTGCCGGCGAAGTCGGTCTTGAGATCGACGCCGACCGACGTCACGCCGAGGGCGTTGTAGTCACCGGTGAACTCGTTGACCGCGGTGGTGGTGCGCGGCATGGGGGCGAACGTGTCCAGTCCAGCCGTCTGGAGGTAGCTGCCCGGGTTGCCGCCGAAGGCGGGGAAGGTGTCGCCGAAGCCCCATGTCCAGCCCCCCTCGTTGGTGCCGTTGAACGCCTCGGAGTACGAGGCGGACGCGGCACCGGACAACAGGCAGGCGGCGGCGGCGGTCGTGAGGATCATGGTTCGACGAATCACCGTGGTCTCGCTCCTGATTGAATGGTCGCCGGGGGCAAGGTCCGATGCTTGCCGTGAGCCCGACCCTGGCTGGCGTTGCGCGAGTACTAGAGCAGGGATCACGTGCCGGGTCAATAGTTTCTCCGAAACTTTGCTGAAACTGCCGCATTTCCCGTCGCCGACTCGTTCGGTCCGCGTTATACTCCACGAGCAACGCAATGGAGGCGTACGCAAGTACTTGTCATGAAATCAGATACCGTTATCGATAGCGCAGCCAGATCCGCCGCGGCCCCCGCTCCGGGCCTCGAGAACCGCATCGCTGAAGTGGGGCGAGACCTCTTCGAGACGCTGACAGCACTCCTGGAGCGCATCCCGGGCAGCCCCCACGGCCCCCAACTCCTGGCGACCACGCTCGGTGTCGACAAGGTCCTGACCAGCCGCCTGCTCAAGGCCGCCCGGACCCGCGATCCGATGGCGGTGGTCCACCACCTGCCCGGCCCCGACCCGCTGCGCCGGGTCCTCAAGGGCGCCGAGCGTTGCGGCGTGAGCGCCGACACCGTCACCGACGCCCGGGCCGCCGTGGACCGCTTCGAGCAGTTCGTCCGGCGGGAGGTCGGCGACCGCAGCGCTCTGGACGCGATGATCAGCGCCTGGCTCCCGGAGGTGCGCCGCGACTTCGAGCTGCGCCGGAAGCAGGCCGCGTTCAAAGCGATGAGCCAGCTCAAGGGCGCGATGGCGCTGACCTCCCTTTCCACCGTCCTGCTGAATCCCTCCGGCGACGGCGAGCACCTCGACATCGTCTGGGTGTTCGGCCTGCTCGGGCTCCAGCGGCTGCGCCCCGGCGTGAAGGTCAAGTTCGCCACGCGTCGCATGGCGCCCGAGAGCGCCCCGCGGCGCCCCACGACGCTCGACGGGGTCCCGGTACGCGGCGTCGAGGACGTCCGTCTCGACGAGTTCTGCGACGCCCCCCCCGCCCGCGTCGACGTGCAGACGCTCGGCGACGTCGTGCACTACACGCTCGGCGGAGACGACTTCGGCCCGAAATCCGAGGTGGACGTGGTCATGGCCGAGGCGAACCTCCGCGAGATCCCCCGCTATGTCCCGAAGGAAAAGGGCCGCAAGGGCAATGTCTTCGCTGAGGTCGGTACGCCGGCGCGCACGCTGATCTTCGACGTACTCGTTCACGAGGACGTCTATCCCGGCTCCGACCCCGGCCTGCTGATCTACGACACCGCGCTCGACGGCGTGGCCGACATCAACGACCCGACGCGCGACGTGGACCGGCTGGACATGATCGAGACCGTGCAGCACCTCGGCCGCGGCGCAGGCACCATGCGCGACGCCCGCATCCCCCGGTACGTCGAGTTGCTCCGCCACGTCTTCGACCGCATGGGCTTCGACGACCAGGCGTTCCGGGCCTACCGCGTGCGGATCGACTACCCGCTCTACGGCTCGCAGGTCGCCGTTACGTTCGACCCCCCGCCCCCGCCGAAAAAGTAGACTGGCCCTCCATGTTCAAGGGCATCGTCATGACGATCGGCATGATCGCCGTCGGGATGCTCGTCTGGCGTCTGCTGGAGAGGCAGGGACCGGCGAGTCCGCCGACGGACGATCCGTGAGGTGGGCGAACTGCTCTACCATCACCCCATGGATCGCGACGACTCCATCGACATCCTCGCCTGCACGAGCGACGAGTTCGCGGCGGCGGCGCTCCACCACGGCGTGAAGAAGCCGCGCGCGCGGGAGATCTACCACGCATGCCTCCGTGACGGCCGGTTCGACGAGCCCTGGGTTCGGCGTCCCGACATGTCACTGGGCCGGACGCAGCGCGAGGAGACGACCACCAAGTTCGTCCTCCAGCTTGGCGACGGGCTCGAGACCGAGTCGGTGATCCTGCCGCAGCGAGGTCGCACCGGG
The DNA here is from genome assembly GCA_024226535.1 of Planctomycetota bacterium. GTDB lineage: Bacteria > Planctomycetota > Phycisphaerae > Phycisphaerales > SM1A02 > JAAELP01. The sequence goes on from JAAELP010000520.1 coordinate 4,854, forward strand.
CGTCTGCGTCACAGCCTGTGCGTGTCGTCGCAGGTGGGCTGCGCGATGGGCTGCACCTTCTGCGAGACGGGGCGCATGGGGCTGCTGCGCAACCTCTCCGCGTCGGGGATCGTCGCCCAGTGGTTCGCGGCGCGTCATGAGCTGGGCTGCGAGATCACCAACATCGTGTTCATGGGCATGGGCGAGCCGATGGACAACCTCGACGCCGTGCTCCAGGCCGTGCGCGTGCTCGCCGACCGCAACGGCGCGGGCATTCCCGCCTCGCGGATCTCGATCTCCACCGTCGGCCACCTGCCCGGTATCGAGCGGCTGGCGACGTTCACGGCCGAGCCGGGGTTCCGGCAGCTTCGGCTCGCGGTGTCGCTCAATGCGCCCAACGACGTCATCCGCGACGAGATCATGCCCCTGAACCGCGCAATGCCGATGAACCGGCTGCGCGACGCCCTGCTTGCCTGGCCCGCCGCCGAGCGACTGCCGATCCTCGTCGAGTACGTGCTCATCCCCGGTGTCAATGACGCCCCGCGGCACGCCCGGGAGCTGTGTGAGTACCTCGAGCCGGTGAACTGCTCGATCAACGTCATCCCCTACAACCCCCGCCGCGATTCGCCGTGGCCGGCGCCCGCCGAGGCGGACGTCGACGCGTTCATCGAGCGGGTCCGCGCCGCCGGCGGCACCGTTCGCCGCCGCCAGACGATGGGTCGGTCGGTGATGGCCGCGTGCGGGCAGTTGGGCAACGGCGAGCATCGGCGACGGTAGATGCGTGCCGTTATCGGTCCCTCGTCACCGCCGACCATCCGCGCCGACCGGCCACGACCGAGAAAGTAGGGCCACCATTGCGCCGATGTCCATCGGGCCATGGCTGCTCGCTCGTCTCCATCCAGAGCCCCCCGACCCGACGCCGAGGCCGCCGCGATTCGCTGGGCCATCGCCGGCGCCGTCGGCATCGCCTGCGCGGTGGTGCTGTCGCTGAAGTGTCCGTTCCCGCGCATGGCGCCACCGATCTGGGCGCTCGTCACGATCGGGGTGGGCTGGCTCGTCATGCTCGTGCTCGCGCCATGGAGCCGGCTCCGCGCCGTCGAGCGGCGACGCCAGACGATCATCCGCCTCGCCCGCGCGGTGCGCCGTGCGAGCGGCGACGCAAGCTATCGTGACCTGGCTGGCATCGTCGACCTCTCCGCGGATCCCGACCTCGCCCCGCTCACGAAGGCGGTGCACGAGATGCTCATGCGGTTGCGTTCGGACCGCCGCGAGTCGCGTCTGCTCCAGCGGACGATGGACGACACCATCGAGCGCGAAACCAGCCGGGCGACGTCGAAGCTGCGGCGCCAGGCTACGACCGATCCCCTCACGGGGCTCGGCAACCGGCGGGCGATGGAGAGGCGGCTCGAGTCCTTCTTCCGCCAGGATCGCCGCCGTTCGCGCGATACCCTCATCGCCATGATCATCGACTTCGACCTGTTCAAGAACGTGAACGACACGCTCGGACACGAGGTCGGCGACCGTTGCCTGAAGTTCCTCGGCGAACTGCTCCGCTCGACGTTGCGCACCGAGGATTGCGCGGTGCGTCTCGGCGGCGACGAGTTCGTCCTGCTCATGCCCGATCTGCCGCTTCACGAGGCCCGCGCCGTCGCCCAGCGTCTCGCGGCCCTGTTCGGCCAGATGCCGTGGACCCACAAGAAGCCAGATCGCCCCACGCTCAGCATCGGCGTCGCGGGCGCCAACGCGAACGATCGCGAGGGCGCCGACGGCTTGCTGCGACGGGCCGATGAGGCGCTCTACCGATCGAAAGCGGCGGGCCGCAATTCGGTGCGGGTGGCGGAGGAGCGGAAGGCGGCGTAAAGCGCGGACACGGTCGCGGGCACGGACGCGGACCCGGGCACGGTCGCGGACCCGGGCGCGTCCTCGCTAGATCACCGGTCGCGGGCTCCCGCGCTTCGCGGTGTTCCCGTCTCGCCCAGCAACGTCTTCAGGCGATCGCTGTACGTCACGCCCATCTCGCGGCGTTCCATGAGCGCGAGGCGGATCGGGTCGTCGGTGAGACCGGGCGTGGGGTCGATGGGGTCGCCGGCGGCTCGGTGCAGCCGGCCCCGGAGTTGCTCGGGCTCGTAGCTGATCGTGGTCGTTCGCAACGCTTCGTTAGCGGCGTCGAGCCGTGCGTTGTACTCGCGCTCCAGGGCCACGACGCCCTGCTCGAGGTCCGGGGTGAGCCCGGCACCTCGACGCGTGCTCTCGAACAGGCGCTGGATCGGCGTCGGCCGGTAGATCTGCGGGAACGCGGCGACGCGGAACTCGCGGTGGAAGCCCGGTCGCACCGTCTCCGGCAGCGCGTCGGCGATGCGATCCGCCCAGTTCACGTTGACGTCGCGGAGCGCAGTGCGCCGGACGACCATCACGTTTACCTGGTCGCGGCTCGGACGAACGGCCGGCATGCCGGCCAGCGTCTCGTTCCTGGCCACGAGCGCCAGATCGAGCGCGATCGCGTACTCCTCGAGCATCGGCTGGATCGTGGTGAGGACGTCCCCGTCGAGCCGCGCCTTGCCGACGATGGTGATCAGGTCGACCGTTTCCCCCGCGAGGTACCCACGACCGAGCATTTCGCGCCGGCGGATCGTGCGTAGCACGCCGGGCCACCGCGATCGCTGCTCGTCGGTGAGCACGGCCTCGACGTCTCCGATGAACTGGTCGTGAAGCCCGCGCCTTTCGATCTTCCATTCCACCATCAGCGCCGCAACCTGGGGGTCGGTGGCGCGGTCCGTCGGCGCGCCGCCCTCACCGTAGCGCTGGCGACGCATCTCGTCGCGGAGCTCGCGCACGGCCTGGTGGTACGCGTCCATCATCGCGCGCCGCTCCTCGGCATCGGTCACGTCCCGGAGCCGGCCGCGCATGTCCTCCTGGAGTCGCTGCACCTCCCGGCGCAGGGCCTCTTGTTCGCGACGCATGTCTTCCGCGGTGACGCTCGGGGCGGGGGCGATCTCCTCGATCCGATCCCGGACGGCCTTCGAGGCGTTCGTGAAGGCCGTCTCGTAGTCGAAGAGCAGCGCCTCGACCACGGCCTTGCGGTTGTCGCCGAGCTTCAGGTCGCGGACGAACAGGTTCAGATCGCGTCGTCTGAAGTCCGGCGCGAATGCCTCGCCGTCCGGGCTCCGCCCCTGGCCGACCGCGACACCGGTCCCGAAGAGCATCGAGACGAGCGCGAGGCCCGCGAGGAGACGCCGCGTGAAGCGTGACCCGTCGAGCAGCATGCTGGTGTCCTCCTGGGCGTCTTCCGCCCGCGGAAAGGTGAAGCAGGACCGTTGCCAACGACACTCGTGCGAGCGTTCGGCTTCCCGGCCGATAAGGACGGGCCGGCAGCGCGGGGCTGCCGGCCCCCTTCCGGACGATCGTCGGCCGCATCCCTGGGGGACTTTATCCCCTCGCACC
>JAAELP010000521.1 GCA_024226535.1 Planctomycetota bacterium
AATCCCAGCCATCCCCGCAATCCCAGCCATCCCCGCAATCCCAGCCATCCCCGCAATCCCAGCCATCCCCGCAATCCCAGCCATCCCCGCAATCCCCGCCATCCCTGCCATCCCCGCCATCCCTGCCATCCCCGCCATCTCTGTATGATGCCCGGTCCGATGGCCAGAGCAACTACCGAACCAACCACCGCGGTCGAGAAGCGCGATCGATGCGCCGACCTTCCCCACCGTCCCCGCGTGCTGCTCGGCAAGATGGGCCTCGACGGGCACGATCGGGGCGTCAAGCTCATCGCGCGCGCCTTGCGCGACAGCGGCATCCACGTCATCTACTCCGGGCTGTGGCAGACGCCGCGGTCCCTGGCCATCGCGGCCCGTGACGAGGACGTCGACGCGGTCGCGGCGTCGATGATGAGCAACTCGCACCTCGTGCTCGTGCCCCGGCTGATCGACGAGTGCGCCGAGGTCGGGCGCCCGGACATGACCGTATTCGTCGGCGGGATCATCCCTCAGGAGGATGTCTCGACGCTGACGGATGCGGGCGTACACCGGATCTTCCACACCGGGTCGACCTTCGAGGACATCGTCGACGCCGTGTGCGAGACAACCGCCGACTACGCCGCGCTTCCGGGCGACGATGCCACCGCGCAGCTCGCGCGTGACATCAGCGTCGCGCACCTCGGGCACACGCCGGAGGGGCGACCGAAGCGCCGGCCGGCCCGTGTCATCGGCCTCACCGGCGCGCCGGGAGCGGGCAAGAGCACGCTCGTGGCGGCGATGGCCTCGGTGGCCCTGGAGCGCAAGGAGCGCCTCGCGGTGGTCGCGTTCGATCCGATGAGCCCGATCACGAGCGGCGCGCTGCTCGGCGATCGTCTTCGCGTCGACTTCAACCGCATCGACCAGCACGTCTTCTACCGTTCGCTCGCGATCGAGGGCGAGGACTACCACTCGCTGCCGGAGATCATCGAGCTGATCGGCGGCGCCGGCTTCGACCATGTCGTCGTGGAAACCGTCGGCGCCGGCCAGAACGAGGTGCGCATCCGCAGCTTCGTCGACAACACGGCCGTCGTCGTGGTCCCCGGCATGGGCGACGCGGTGCAGATGGACAAGGCGGGCATCCTGGAGATCGCCGACGAGTTCGTCATCAACAAGGCCGACTTCGCCGGCGAGGACACGCTCAAGCGACAACTGCTCGACATCGCCGGAAACCGCACGATCTACGAGACGATCGCGACGCAGGGGCAGGGCGTGGTGGAGCTGTACGAGGGGCTGTTCGGGTAGATCCGGTTCGACGATGCGTTGCCATTCCCGCGACGGTCGCCCACACTACCACCCATGCCCGTCCCTCGCATCGAGGACATCAAGCTGGTGTCGCCGCGTCACGGGGCGGGTTCGCGCCTCTGGTCGGAGTGGTGTTTCCTGCGCGTCTGCTTTCGGCACGTGCGGGTGCGGCTGTTGCTCATGGGGATCGTCCTCCTCATCGGGGCGATGCTGGTGCGCGCGCTCGACGATCCCGGCCGCGACCACTCGTGGGTCGACGCGACGTACCTCACCTTCTACCTGATCTTCGGCGAGCCGCAGGAAGGGCTGCCCCGCTCGCGCGTGCTCCAGGTGCTGTTCTTCCTCATGCCGATCCTCGGGCTCACGATCATCATCGAGGGCATCGTCGATTTCTCGCTGGTCCTGCGCGACCGGCGGCGCTTCGAAAGGAGTTGGTGCGTCATGCTCGCCTCCTCGTTCCAGGACCACATCGTACTCGTCGGTCTCGGCCGGCTGGGGTACCGCACCTTCCTCACGCTGCGCCGGCTCGGCGAGCCGGTCGTGGTGATCACGCTCGACGAGAACAACGAGTTCCTCGAACAGGTGCGTCGCGACGGCAGCCCGCTGCTGCTCGGCGACGCCCGCCAGGAAGCGCTGCTCGAGGACGCCAATATCGCCAAGGCCCGGAGCATCATCGTGGCCACCAGCGACGATCTCGCGAACCTCGAGATCGCCCTCGACGCACGCAAGCTCAGGCCCGGCATCCGCGTCGTGCTCCGCATGTTCGACCAGAACATGGCCGACAAGGTCGGCGACGGCTTCAACATCCAGATGGCGATGTCGCCGTCGGCGATCTCCGCGCCCACGTTCGCGACGTGCGCGGTCGCCCCGGCAACGGTGAACAGCGTGGTCGTCGGCGACCAGGTCGTCGCGATGCAGCGATGGCTCGTGCGGCGCGACGATCCGCTCGCGGGGCTCACCATCGGCGACATGATGCGGCGGCACGGCATCACGGTGGTGGAGCACTCCCGCCCGTCGGAGTCGCGCACGGTTTGCCCCGGCCCCGACGTCGCCTGCGCGGCGGGCGACGGCCTCATGGTGCAGGGGCCGATCGCGGTGCTCGACCGGCTGCGCCGCGAGCGCGTTGCCGCCGCTGGAGCCGAGTCGTGAGCCCCCTCCCGGTATGCTGACCGGACCGGTCTCTCCGAACCTCCGCCGGTCCAGAATGGAAAGAAGGGGCATGAACCAGACCCGTTCACGTCACGCCGGCCTCCAGGCGTTGCTCGTCGCCGCCGCGATCACCGCCGTCTCCCCCGCCGCCGAACTGGGCTACTACCAGCAGCCGGCGCTTCACGGCGATCGGCTCGTCTTCGCGAGCGAGGGCGACCTGTGGATCGCTGACATCCCCGCCGGCGACGCCGCGGGCGCTCCGATCGTCGCGTACCGGATCACGAGCAGCGACGGCACGGAGTCGCATCCGCGGATCAGCCCCGACGGCTCGCTCGTGGCGTTCGCCGGGGAGTACGACGGCAACCGCGACGTGTACGTGATGTCGATCGACGGCGCCGCGCCGCGCCGGCTCACCTACCACCCCGACCCCGACGTGCCGCTCGCGTGGGCGGGCGACGGAACGAGCGTGCTCTTCCGGAGCAAGCGCGCGAACCCGCTCGGACGCACCGAGCTGTGGCAGGTGTCGGCGCGCGGCGGGATGCCTCGTCGCCGCGGGTTCGGCGAGTGCTCGATGCTCTCCCTCAGCCCGACCGGCCGTCGCTTCGCCTTCACGCGCTGGTCCAACGAAACGTGGCACTGGAAGGGCTACCGCGGCGGCCAGGCGCCGGACATCTTGCTCGGCGACCTCGCGGCGCAGAGCTTCACGCCCATCACGAGCGATCCCGCCAACGACCTGTTCCCGATGTGGATCGCGGGAAGGATCTTCTTCCTCTCCGACCGAAGCGGCTCGTACAACCTCCACTCGGACCTCCCGCAGGGCGGCGATCACCAGCAGCACACGTCGTTCGCGCCGAACCCGCAGATGGTGAGCGCCGTCCAGGGATACGACCTGCGCTGGGCGAGCTGCGCGGTTCAGCGGGGCGGCCGGCGCATCGTCTTCTGCCAGGGCGGCTCGCTCGCGCTCTACGACGTCGTCGACCATGAGGTGCGCCGGCTCAACGTGCTCATCGCCACCGACCGGGTCGCGGCGCGACGGCGCTTCGCCCCGGTCGCCCCCACCATGCGCGAGCTGACGCTGTCGGCCGACGGGCGCACGCTCATCGTCGGATCGCGCGGGGAGGTGCTCGCGGTGGACGTCGCCTCGGGGGCCCTGCGCCAGCTCACGCGCACGTCGGCGGCGCGCGAGAAGGGAATGGTCTTCCTCGGCCCCGATCAGCTCGCGCTCGTCACGGACGCCGGTGGTGAGCAGCAGATCGCGGTCATGCCCACCGACGGCTCCGAGCTTCCGTCGCTCGCGACGGAGGATCGCGAGGCATGGCTCTTCGATCCCGCCGCGTCGCCGAACGCGGGGTGGATTGCGTTCGCCGACAAGACGTTCCGCCTGCACACGCTCGAGATGACGACGCTGGAGCGTCGCGAGGTCACCCGCGGCACGGCCGACGAGATCACCGACTACCGCTTCAGCCCCGACAGCCAGTGGCTCGCGTGGGCGCAGCCGACCGCCAACGGCCTGAGCCGGATCTGGATCTACGCCGTCGGCACGCAGCGTTCCTTCCCCGTCACCGACGGCCGGCACGACGACCGCCAACCGCGCTGGGACCCCGCCGGCCGGTACCTGTACTTCCTCTCCGACCGCGCCCTGGACCCGATCGTCGGGCGTCGCGACGCCGAGGCCGTGTTCACGGGCTCCACGCGGATCGTCGCCGTGCCCCTCGCGGCCGCCACGCCACCGCCGCTGCCGCGCACCGCGCGCGCCGCGGGCTTCGACCTCGACGCGTGGGCGCGACCGCCGGCGCCAAACGAGGAGACCGGCGTGGTGACCGCGTTCGGCGCCGGAGAGACGATGGTCGTGGACACCGACGGTCTGCCTCAGCGCCAGTTCGAACTGCCCATCGAGGCGGGAACCTTCCGCCGCCTGGAGGCGCAGTGGGGCGCGGTCACCTGGATCGCCGAGCCGCTCCGCGGATTGCTTCACCGACGACGCGGCGGCGGCGAGGCGGACAGTTCGCTTCACCGCTACGAGCTTGCCCGGGGCCAGAGCGAGCGGATCGCCGGAGGTGTCTCGGACTACACGGTGGGCGGATTCGGTCCGGCGCTGGCGACCGTCAACGGCTCGCGCATCACGGTGCACGCGGCCGCCGCCGAGCCGATCACGATCGACCTCGACGACGCCACGCTCGAGATGGACGCGCGGGCGGAGTGGTCGCACATCTTCGCCGAAGCGTGGCGGCTCCAGCGCGACTTCTTCTGGGCGCCGAACCACGGCGGCGTGGCGTGGCCGGCGATGCGCGAGAAGTACGACATCCTGCTGAGCCGCATCGGCACGCGAGCCGAGCTGAACGACATCATCGGCGCGATGTTCGGCGAACTGCGCTCGAGCCACGCGTACGTCTGGGGCGGCGACGCGCACGACCGCGAGCGCGCCGACGCGGTCTCCGTCGGCCTGCTCGGCGCCGACATCGAGTTCGACGGCGGCGGGTTCCGCATCGCCCGCATCCTCCCACGTCACTCGTGGAGCGACGAGCTTCAGAGCCCGCTCGCGGCGCCGCATCTCAGGGTCGAGGAGGGGCACGTGATCCTCGCGGTGAATGGCGAACCGCTCGGGCGCCGATCGAACATCTACGCCATGCTCCAGGGACAGGCCGGCGCCGTCGTGCAGCTCACGGTCGCCGACGACACGACCGGCGCGAACCGGCGAGCGATCGCGGTGACCGCGCTCGGTGACGAGCACCTGCTGCGCTACATGGCGTGGGTCGAGTCCAACCGCGCCGCCGTCGAGCGCGCGTCCGACGGCGCGCTGGGGTACATCCACGTGCCGGACACGCACGCGTTCGGGGCGTCGCTGTTCGGGCGTCAGTTCAACGCGCAGTTCGACAAGCGCGGCCTGATCGTCGACGGCCGGAACAACGCCGGCGGGTTCATCAGCCAGATGATGCTCGCGCGTCTGGCCCGCACGCCGGTGGCGTTCGAGCGGTCGCGGCACTCCGGAACCCGCCGCCACCCGGCGCGGGCGCCGCACGCCCATCTCGCCATGCTCATCGATGAGCACGCGGGCTCCGATGGGGACGTCTTCCCCGCGACGTTCCGGCAGCTCGGGCTCGGTCCGCTCATCGGCACCCGCACGCTCGGCGGCGTGATCCGCATCCGCGGCGGCAAGCCGTTCGTGGACCATGGCATGTCCACACAGCCGGAGCACGCGGTGTTCAACCACGCCGGGTGGTGGCTCGAAAATGAAGGCGTCCGCCCGGACATCGCCGTCGAGATCACCCCTGCCGACCGCATGGCCGGACGCGACCCGCAGCTCGACCGCGCGATTCAGTACGTGTCGGAACAAGTCCAGGCGGACCCGAAGGACCTGCCGGAGCCACCGCCGTATCCGGGCGAGTAACGATCAGCTACTTCTCGTCCAGCCCCGCCCGCGACAGCTTGCTCGTGTCGCCGGGCCGCGGCTTGGCGCCGGGGCGGTCGGGGATGATGTCCACGCCGTAGGGAGCCGGCCCCAGCACGTGCCGCTCCAGATCGTGGACGAACGCCTCGTCATCGTCGGCGGCCCCGTCGCCGCCCGCGGGCACACGCGTGTAGACGACGCCGTGCAACTCGAAGCCGAACGTGTCGGCCTCGGGATCGACGAGAATCTGCGCGGTCCGGGCCGCGATCATCATCGCTCCGCTCTGGATGCGGAAGTTCGACAGCTCGCCGGTGAGCGGGTCGACGTGATCGGCGGCGATCTTCCAGGGCCCGATGCGTCCGCTGCCGTACGGCGCGTCGGGCTCGTTGCCGGCGAGCGCCGCCTTGCGAATGCTCCGCACGACCTCCGAGACGGTGTGCCGCTCGCCGCCACTGCCGAGGAGAACGATGGCGCACACGACGATCAAGCCGACGCCGAGCACCGGCATGAGCAGGCGCAGAGGGCCCTTGGGCTTCGAGTTGGATCGGGCGGTGGTCATCCGTCGCGCGTAATCGGACGTTCGGCGCCAGGTCTTGAGGGAAACCGGGGACTGTCCCCGGTTTCGGGGTTTGCGTAAGCTACGGTCACTCATGGCATCGAAAGCACCTCACCCGGGGACGATCCTGCGCGACGCGATGTCCCGCGGGGTCGTGGTCTGCCCGGGCGCCTTCAACGCCCTCGTCGGTCGCGCCGTCGCCCACGCCGGCTTCGAGGCGTGCTACATCTCCGGCGGTGCGACCGCCAACGTCGCCGGCTACCCCGACGTGGGAATCATCACGCTCACGGAGATGCGCCGGACGATCCGGGAGATCGTCGACGCGTCGGGGCTCCCGGTCGTCGTCGACGCCGACACCGGCTACGGCGAGGTCGAGTCCGTGGCCCGCACCGTCGTCGAGTACGACGACGCCGGCGCCGCGGCCATGCACCTCGAGGACCAGGTCTTCCCGAAGCGCTGCGGCCACCTCGCCGGAAAGACGCTTGTCGAGACGTCGGCGATGGTCGAGAAGATCGAGGCCGCGTGCGCGAACCGGCTCGACGAGGACTTCGTGATCATCGCGCGCACCGATGCGCGATCGGTCGTCGACCTCGACGAAGCGATCGCCCGGGCCAACGCCTACCGCGCCGCCGGCGCGGACATGATCTTCCCGGAGGGGCTGGAGTCCGAGGAGGAGTTCGCGCACGTGGCGAGCGCGTCGCCCGGCCTGCTCCTGGCGAACATGACCGAGTTCGGCAAGACGCCGCACATCACCGCGCCGCGGTTCGGCGAGCTGGGCTATGACCTCGTGATCTACCCGCTCACGATGATGCGCCTGGCGATGGGACACGTCACCCGCGGGCTCGCCGAGCTGAAGACCACCGGCACCGCCGCCGGCCTGCTCGACGAGATGCAAACGCGAAGCGACCTCTACGAGCTGCTCGACTACGACCCGGGCGTGCCGTGGGGGTTCAGGCATGCGCGGCGATCGTGAAGCTCGGAGTAAATGGTGACTGTCACCATTTTTCTGCGATCCGGTCGATAAGCCCTCCATGCCCATGACCCAGACTGACATCCGCGCGCATTACGAGCAGGATTGGGCGCAGCGCAGCGAGAACGCCGACGGCGAGCAGGCCCTTCGCTACTCCGATCCCGTCGAGGACGCGATCCTGTACCCGGCGTACACGCGGCTCGTGGAGGATCTCGGGCTTCGCGTGGACGGCGGGCGCGTGCTCGACGTCGGGGCCGGTTCGGGACGCTGGATCCGGTTCTTCCGGGAGCGCTACGCGCCCGCGACGCTGATGGGCATCGACTACACCGCGGCGTCGGTCGCCCTGCTGGAGCGGTGGCACGGCGGCGGCGACCCGGCGACCGCGCCCGTCTTCCGGCACGCCGACATCACCGATCCCGGGATCGACCTCGGCGCTCCGTACGACCTCGTGAACGTCGCGAACGTCCTCTTCCACATTCCCGAGCCGGAGTTGTTCACGCGAGCGCTGGCCAACCTCGCGCGTCTCGTCGCCCCCGGCGGCGCGATCCTCACCACCGAGTACCTGCCCCACACGACCATGCGCACGCAGTGGATGCTCGTGCGCAGCCGCTACGAGTTCGGGGCGGCCGTCGAGGCGGCCGGGCTGCAAATCGCAGCAGTGCGACCGTTCGGCTTCTTCACCAACGACCCGTTCGGCATCGACGGTCCCGACGACGGGCCGCGGGCCGCGTTCGGCCGCGTGCGTGAGGGTGTCCGCCAGCTCTTCGCCTCGTCGCTCGACGAGCCGACCCGCGCGTTCTTCGTCGATCTCATGACGGACATCGAACGGGCGACGCTCGCCTTCGCCGCCGATCACGTCGCGCCGGAGGATCTGCCGGCGCAGAAGCTCGTGGCGCTGCGCCGCGCCACGGACCGCACCTGAAAATCGAGTCGATGATCAGCCGGACTGCCCGCCGCCCGCCGGCGCCGCCTTGGCGGCGTCCTTCCCGCCACCGTGGCCCGGCCGCTGCCCCTTGGCGCGGGCGCCGCGCGGACCTCCCGCCTTCGGACGGCCGGCCATCGGTCGCTTCGCCTGCAACGTCTCCGGGTCGAGACGCCGGATGATCCGTTCCGGCGGCGGTTCGCGGAGCAGCACGCTCGACCCCTCGGCGAGACCACCGAGGATCTCGATGTACATCTCCGACGATCGACCCACCTCCACCGGCTGCTGGACGTAGCCGGAGCCTTCCGGCTGGTAGACGAACGCGACCGGTCCCTCGCGGAAGATCGCCTGCACCGGCACGTGCAGCACGTCGTCGACGCGTCCGACGTAGATGCTCGCCCGACACCGCATGGACGGCTTGAGACCGTGGCCGTTGGTGTCGGTGAGCAGCACGCGGACCGTGTAATCGCGGCGGTTCGGATCGCGCCAGCCGCCGGATTCCGCCAGCACGCCCACGCCGAGCACTTCGCCGGCGAGGGCCGTGTCGGGCAGCGCGTCGGAGTAGACCACCGCCCGCTGGCCCTTCCTGATCTTGCCGCTCAGGGCCTCGGTCACCTTGACCTCCGCGGTCATCTGCGACGTGTCCGGGAGCACCATGACCGTGCGGTTGCGGCGCAGCTCGGTGCCGATCGTGATCTGCTCGTCGTTGTTCCCCCACCGGTGGCGGCCGCTGCGGATGCTCGACGCGTAGACGACGAGCCCGTCCTGCGGCGCGATGATCCGGCACTTCTCGAGCTGCCCCTCGGCCTTCGCGAGCCGGTCGCGCTCGCGCTCGAGCGAAGCCGCCTTGCCATCGACGTCGGTCGCGAGGCTGCGCAGCTCGTTCTCGGCGCGGTCCGCGATCTCCTTGCGCCCGTCGCGGGCCTTCTGGATGTCCGCCGCGAGACGCTCGCGCTGCTCCACGCGCTCGTACTTGAGGTAGACGTCGTGCGCGATGACCGCCTCCTCGTACTTCTGCTTGGCGCGCTTCATCTCGATCTCGTCGATCTTGTACTCGTCCTCGCTGATGAACTTCTGCTCGAGCAGGCCCATGGACGCGTCGAAGCGCTCCTGGAGCCGCTTGTAGTTCAACCAGCTCGTCTCCTTCTCCAACTCGAGGCTGCTGACGGTCGAGACGTCCTTGCCCTTCGTCCACGCCTCGTTGGCCAGCTCGGCGAGCTGGATGTCGACGTCGGCAAGCGAGAGCTGCGAGGCGGACGCGTCCCGCCGGATCTCCAGGTTCGACTTCGCCGTCTCCCACGCGGTCTCCGCCGACATCACCGAGACGCGCGTGTCCTTGATGCGCGTGAGGATGTCCTCGTCCTCGAGGGCGATGAGCAGTTCGCCGGCCTTGACCATCGCGCCTTCCTCGACGATCTCGGTGACCACCGCCCGCCCCTCGAGCTGGCTTGCGATCTCGGTCTGCTTCAGGGCGGCAAGGTCGCCCGATGACGGGATCGTGATGTCGAAGCTGCCGACCGTGGCGACGAACATATCGCCGCCGTTCCCGTTCTCGTCGTCGGAGCCTCCGCCGCGCAGGAAGACCGTCACGGAGACGATGGCAAGCACCAGGAACCCGATCAGGATCAGGCCGATGGTGCCGATGCCGCGACGCCGGCGTGGGTCGTTGTGCGAAACGGGGGTCATGATGGGGCGCCTCCCAGAGGCAGTACGAGGAAGAGCATCCTATTCATCCCCCGTCCCTCAACTCCATGCCGTCGAGCGGCTCGGTCTCGCCCCGCGCGTCCACGCGGAGCTGTCCGCTGTCGAGGAGATAGCGCAGAACGGCGATCTCGAGGTCACGGCGGGCCCCGTCGCGGTTGTCGCGGGCCCGGAGCACCTGCTCGATCGCCTGCGTCTTCTGGCGGATGTCCGCGCGGGCGGGGTCGGCCACGATGCTCGCCTGCCGACGCTCGGCGATCTCGACGTTCTGCTCCTGGATACGCAGGCTGAACAGGGCCGAATCGATCCCGCGAACCGCGCCGCGGACGGCCAGGGCGATTTCGTCCCGGAACCGTTGATAGTTTCGCTTGGACCGCTCGAAGTCGATCTGAGCCTCGCGGAGGGCGAGACGCTCCAGCTCGCGGTCCAACGGCAGCCCCCACGTAACGCTGGCGTCGAACTCCGCGTCATTGGGGTCGAACTGGAGCCCGGAGCGGTCCTTGGAGGGGTCCGTCGGAAGCGTGTAGGACGCCCGCACGCGCAGGTCGCTCAGCAGGGCGTTCTCCGCGTTCTCGATGCCGCGTCGAGCGTCTTCCACCTGGTCGCGGCGTGACTGGAGATCGAGCCGGTAGTCGAGGGCGGCCACCACGGCCCCGTTCATGTCCACGTCGGGCGGCTCGAGGGAAAGCTCGTCGGGGACGATCACGAGCGGCTGCTCGACGGGCATCCCGAGACGCACCTTGAACAAGTCGAGGGCCAGCCGATAGCGCTCGACGTCGCCGTTGAGCTGATCGATGGCATCGAGCGTCGAGTTCTTCGCTTCCGCGGCGTCGAACGGAGTGCTGCGCCCGGCGCTGTACAGCGCGACCTGCTCCTGCTCGACCTGCTCGAAGCTCGCCACGCCGACCCGGCCGTTCTCGATCTGCCGCATCTGCACGACGATGTTCAGGAAGTCGCGCGCGATGTCGAACAGGAACTCCCGCCGGAACCGCGCGAAGGTGCGGGCGGCATAGATGAGATCGCGCTCGGCCTGGATCCGCGACTCCCGCGCGACCTGCCCGGCCCCACGGAGCAGCGGCACGTCGGCCGCCAGGATGATCTCGGCATCCTGCACGCCTTCGCCGGCAACCTTCTGGTGCAGATCCTCGGTCGCCCTCGCGAGGGCGCGGGCCGAGACGGTTCCGCCGTAGGGCAGACGCTGGGTCACGCCGAGCTCGTTGACGAGATCGAGGGCGACGTCGTAGGTGCCGTCGGTGGCGTCGCCGCGGACGGTGGCGGAGACGTCGTTGAAGAACTGCGGTCCCCAGAGGTGTCGCTGGGCGAGCAGGCGGAGGGCGGTGAGGACGTACTCCTCGGTCTGGAAGCGGAACTCGCGGCTGTGGTCCACGGCGTAGGCGAGAGCCGCGGCCAGGGCCATCTCCATCGTGTCCGGCGGCACCTCGCCGTGCGCCCGGATGCGCTCCAGGACCTGCGCGGCCTCCTGCTCGGGCTCCAGCACGAACGGAAGGTCGCCCGCGGCGGGGTTCAGGGTCGCCGCCTGGTCGTCGGTCCACGACGACGACCGCGATCCGAAGCGGCCCCTGGTCGCGATCTCCGGTACGACGTAGTCGGCCGTGTGCTGCTCGTTCATCTCCAGGCTGGTGTCGCCGAGGAGCGAGGCGACCTGCTCGTCGATCTGCTCCAGCGAAGAGGAGCAGCCGGCGACGGCGAGCAGAGCGGTCACGAGGGGCAGGTTCGACGGACGTCGCGGCATGGTGGTCCTTCGGCAGGGCCCCCCGGGCCCCGGGGAGTCCGGCAAGAGTACCGACCGGCGTGGAACCGCGTTGCGGGTCGCGGGTCCACGGACGCTGCAGAACGTCGCGAATCGTGGTAATTATGCCCGTCTCCCCTCAATGACCAGCGTCAGCTTCAACGGCCAGAGCTTCAGCATCGACGGCCGCCGCGTGTGGATCCTCGCGGCGTCGATGCAGTACGTCCGGATCCCGCCGGAGCTGTGGGCGGACCGGATCACCGCGGCCCGCGAGGCCGGCTTCAACACGATCGAGACCGCCTGCCCCTGGATGGTGCACGAACCGCGTCGCGGGCGGTATGACTTCCAGGACTCCGCCGACGTCAGGCGGTTCGTGGAGCTGTGCGGTCAGCTTGGCATGCGCGTGATCCTGAGGCCGGGCCCCTACGTCGGCGGCGATTTCGACGGCGGCGGCCTCCCGGCCTGGCTTCTCGAAGACCCCGACATGGCCCTGCGGGAGGCCAGCGAGCCGTTCCTCGACCGCGCGGGCCGGTACATCCGCAAGCTCTTCAACGAGCTGAGCAGCCAACTCGCGGCCAAGGGCGGGCCGATCCTGCTCGTCCAGGTCGAGCATGACTGGACGTGCGCCAACGACGCCGAGGGCGAGAAGTACCTCGGCGAGGTCGCCCGCCTGATCCGCGAAGCCGGGGTCGCCGTCCCGCTCATCAACCGCAACAACCTCTGGCTGGAGCCCGTCGGCACGATCGACACGTGGCGGGGCGACGACGACCTGCTCGTCAATCTCCGCCAGCTTCGAACCGTGCAGCCGGAGGCCCCGCGTCTCGTGGCCGCGTTCGAGTCGGTCTCCCGGCAGGCGTGGGGGCAGCAGACCGAGCACGGGCTGCGCGGCCCGGTCATGCTCCGCCGGCTTGCGGAGATCCTCGCCGCGAGCGCGCAGCCGATCGTGACCCCGTTCCACGCCGGGACCAACTTCGGCTTCCTCGGCGGCCGCCGGCCCGGACCCGACGGCGGCCCCACCATGACCAGCTCCGCCGCGGGGGCGCCGCTCGGCGAGGCGGGCTCGCGGGGCGCGACCTATCACCAGATTCGCCGCCTGCTCGTCTTCGCCGACCAGTTCGCGCCGCTCTTCGCCGAGTTGGATCCGGACTACCAGCCGGTGGCGGTGGACCCCGGCGAGATCTCGCTGGGCGAGCGCGCCACCCGCAAGGGCTGCGCGAAGCTTTCGGTGGTGCCGCTCCGCGGCGCCGGGGGCCGCGTGGTGTTCATCTTCAGCGACGGCGCGTCAGGCTCGACGACGCTGCTGCTGGACAGCGGCGTCCGGCTCCCGGTGCAGCTCGGCGACCAGCCCGTGTCGTGGTGCGTGCTCGACGTCAACCTCCAGGGCCGCGGGCGCCTGGACTACACGAACCTCTGTCCGTTCGCGATCATCGACCGGTCGATCGTGGTGCTGCACGGACCGGCGCGCACCGAGGCGTTGCTGTCGGTCAACGGAACGCCGCTCCTGACCACCGTTCCCTCCGGCGGCAAGCCGGCGCTGCTCGAGCACAAGGGTGTCACGTTCCTCATCTGCAATCGCGATCAGATCGACACGACCTTCTTCGACGATCAACGCGTCTTCGTCGGTGCCTCGGGCTTCGACGCGGAGGGTGAGCCGCGCCCGGCCGATGGCGTGCGCAAGGGCTGGACGGTCGACGAGAAAGGCGCGCTCGTCGGGCACACGTTCGCGGCGGAAGTGTCCGGCACCGCGGCGGCGCGACGGCGCTCGTCGATCGGGCTCCGCGACTGGGAGGCGGCCCCCGCCGACGCGCACGTCGCCGGCAAGTCACCGCGATACGCAAGCCTCGCCGGACCGCAGTCGCTGACCGCCTGCGGCGCGATGACGGGGTACGGGTGGTATCGAATCCAGCTCAAGGTCTCGTCGGCTCGCAAGCGGCTCGCGCACCTGCCGGAAGCGGGCGACCGCGTGCACCTGTTCGTCGACGGCGCCGCCAAGTGCGTGCTCGGCGAGGGGCCGGGCGCGGATGCCGGGCCGTTCGAGCTGGCGCTGGCCAAGGGCACCACCACGCTCACCGCGCTCGTGGACAACCTCGGCCGCTACGCCGACGGCAACGACCTCGATCAGACCGCGGGCATCCTGGGCCACCTCTACGAGGTGAAGCCGATGAAGACCACCAAGCCCAAGGTGGTCACCGCCGCTCCGGTCGATCCCTTCGCGGTGCGCTCGTTCATCAAGGGTGGCGTCGCCGGACGGGCCAGCGATGAGCACCAGGTCGCGTGGACGTTCACGCATGCGAAGAAGTCGCCGATCCTCCTGGACATCGACGGGGCCGACGCCACGGGGACCATCGTCCTGAACGACGTCGAGATCGCGTGGTACGCCGGCGCAACCGGCGCGAGCCGGATGCGCCTGGTGCTGGATCCGGGGACGCTGGAACCGTTCAAGCGGGGGCGCAACGTGCTTCGTTTCGCCCCGGACGTCGGTCAGCCGAACGCGCTCAAGGAGATCGCGAAGACCGCGTGCCTGCACCACTGCGTCGAGAACCTCACGGGCTCGGCGACCTGGTCGTTCGCGAAGTGGGAGCCGCCCGCGGCCACCGCCTTCGAGCCCGCCGCCACGCCCGCGGCCGTGGCGAAGCACCGCGGCACGCCGTGCTGGTGGCGCTGCCGGTTCAACGTCAAAGAGCTGCACCGCCCACTCTGGCTCCAGACCACCGGCCTGAGCAAGGGACAGCTCTTCGTGAACGGGCGCAATCTCGGGCGATACTTCACCTCCACCCGAACCGGCAAGGCGATCGGCCCCCAGCAGCGGTTGTACGTGCCCGAGCCGTGGGTGCACCTCGATCGACCCAACGAGGTGCTCATCTTCGACGAGCACGGCTTCGCTCCCTCGAAGGCGAAGCTGGTGCTGAGCGAGACCGGGGACCTGGACTAGAAGGAACGATCACGTGGCCGACACCAAGCACTACGACCTCATCGTCATCGGCAGCGGACCCGGCGGGTACGTCGGGGCGATCCGCGCGGCGCAGCTCGGCATGAAGACGGCGTGTGTCGAGCGCGACAAGCTCGGTGGCGTGTGCCTCAACTGGGGGTGCATCCCGACCAAGGCCCTGCTGCACAACGCCGAGCTGTACCGCGAGGCGATCACCCACGGCAAGGAGTGGGGCATCGAGACGTCCGGCGTAAACGTGAACTGGGACCAGGTGATCGGGCGCAGCCGCAAGATCACGGGCACGCTGAACAACGGTGTCGCCTACCTGTTCAAGAAGAACAAGATCGATCACATCGCCGGCCACGCGAAGATCACGTCCACGGCGGGACCGGTGACGATCGAGGTATCCGAGCCGGCCGGCGCGTACTACGACGGAACCGGCGGCGCCGCGAAGGAGACGATCACCGCCGAGCGCGTGATGATCTCCACGGGAGCGGCGCCGAAGCAGCTTCCGTTCGCGCCTCGCGACGGGAAGACGATCATCGACTCCTCCGACGCGATGAGCCTGAAGAAGCGCCCCGACCGCATGCTCGTGGTCGGTTCCGGCGCGATCGGGATGGAATTCGCCTACTTCTACAACGCCTTCGGCACCGAGGTGACGGTGGTGGAGATGCTCGATCGGATCCTGCCGATCGAAGACGACGACGTGTCCAAGGCGGCCCAGCGCGTGTTCTCCAAGCAGGGCATCACGTTCCACACCGGGACCACGGTCAAGGCCATCGACAAGGCGAAGGGCGGGGTCAAGGCGACGCTCGTGGACGTGAAGGACGATTCGAAGACGTCCGGCGTCGAGGTGGACGTCGTGCTCGTGGCGGTGGGCGTGGGCGCGCGCTGCGACGGGCTGCTCGGCGACGGCATCGAAATGGAACTGGTCAACGGGCACATCAAGACCGACTACCGCGACGTGCCGGAGCCGACGTACGCCACCTCGCTGCCCGGCGTGTACGCGATCGGCGACGTCATCGGTCCGCCCTGGCTCGCGCACGTGGCGTCGGAAGAGGCGGTCACCTGCGTGGAGCGCATGGCCGGGCACCACACGCTCGGTGTGGACTACGACTCGATTCCCGGCTGCACGTACTGCAACCCGCAGATCGCCTCCATCGGTCTCACCGAGCGCGCGGTGAAGGAGCAGGGCATCGAGTACAACGTCGGCAAGTACCAGTTCAAGGGCCACGGCAAGGCGATCGCGGTCGGGGCGACCGAGGGGATCGTCAAGCTCATCACCTCCAAGCCCTACGGCGAGATTCTCGGCGCCCACATCTTCGGCGAGGACGCCTCGGAGCTGATCGCGGAGATCGCCATCGCCAAGCGGCTCGAGGCGACGGCAGAGGACATCATCTCCACGATGCACGCCCATCCGACCATGCACGAGGCCCTCCACGACGCGGCCCTGGGAACCGAGGGCCGCATGATTCACGGCTAGCTCCCCCGCCCAGATGTTAATCTAGGCAAGATAGGCACCCGGCTCATCAGACCCGACCCCATTCCCGGGGTGGTGGTTTCGTGGAACGGGTTCTTGCCCGGGTGCCCGGCGCGGCTTATTGTCGATATCAGCCGCGGGGGTGGCCGGTCCGGCCCGCCCCCGTTCGAGGAGGAGTTCGGAACCGCTTCGCTGCTGCAGGCGAACGCCTTGTGTGTCCGCCGACGTTGCCTCTTTAGCCAACGCCGCTGGTCATCCCTTACGCACCTCGCCCCGCGTCCCCCAATCCCCTGTCCCCGCAAGAGGAAGAATCGGCATGTTCAACCGCACGCGAACCCTCGGCCTCGCCCTGATCACATCCATGGGCATCTCGACGGCCGCGCTCGCCGGCGCCGGCATCGAGCCCCTCACCAAGCAACTGGTCGCGAGCGGCCT
>JAAELP010000522.1 GCA_024226535.1 Planctomycetota bacterium
AGACGCAGGCCGTCGTCGGTGATCGTGTAGAAGGTGTACGTTCCGGCGGCGGTCGGTGTCGTGATGGCGCCCGTCCAGCGCACCGAGAAGTCCTCGTTGGGCACGATCGGGTCCGGTGATCCGTCGCCCCAGTTGAAGTCGATGTTCGGATCGACGCGGACGAGCAGACGCTGCGAGAAGTTCCCGGGGCCGCCCGCGCTCGACCAGTACTGGCCGACGAGACCGTTGGAGAACTGGGCCTCGCACGACTCGAGCAGGCCGTTGCCGTCGCAGTCGCAGCTCGCCTGGCATTCGTCGGGCACCCCGTTGCCGTCGCAGTCCAGCCCGCCGGAGGCGACGTCGACGTCGTCGGGCACGCCGTTGCCGTTGCAGTCGCCGAAGTCGCAGGCGTCGGGCAGGTCGTTGTCGTTGGCGTCGTAGATCGGGCGCAGCGCGCTCGTGGGCACGACCTCCTCGGATCCGCCGGGCGGGGTCCACCGGAGGTGGCAGAGCTGCCCGCCCGCGTTCTCGAAGTAGTCGAGCCGGATGTGGTGTTCCGTGCTCGCTCCGAGGTCGACGGATACGGAATCCGTGCCGGAGCCGCTCGAGCTCATCAGGAGCACGCCGTCGAGGTACAGCGCGAACCCGTCGTCATGCTCGACGGTGAGCTGGTACGTGCCGGCCGCCTGGGAGACGAGGCTGCCGAGCCAGCGGACGCTGAAGTAATCCGTCCCGAGCGGCGCGGGCGGGGTGAAGTCGTTCGGGAAGTCGACCGTCGCGTCGACGCGCGACACCGCCGGCGGGCCGGCCCAGATCGGGTTGGTGTAGTAGTGGCCGACCAGCCCGCTCGCGATCGCCTCGCACGCGTCGTGGATGCCGTTGCCGTCGCAGTCGAACTCGTCGAGCTCGCAGTCGTCGGGGATGCCGTTGCCGTTGCAGTCGTTCAGGCCGCCGCCGGCCACCTCGCACTCGTCGGGCAGGCCGTTGGCGTTGCAGTCGTCGCTGAAGCCGCCGGAGATGTCGAGGTCGTCGAGGACGCCGTTGCCGTTGCAGTCCTCGCACTCGTCCGGTACGCCGTTGCCGTTCAGATCGTCGCTCGTTCCGGCGTTGATGTCGCAGGCGTCGGGGACGTCGTTGCCGTTGCAGTCCTGCATGACGAACAGCGCCCCGGTCGGAATGACCTCCTCGACGCCGCCGGGCGGCGCCCACTTGAGATAGACCCTGGCGTCGCCGCCGCCCTCGAAGTACTCGAGCCGGACGTGATGCGTGGTGTTGCCGAGCAGCGGGACCGTGGCGGCGTACTCGGTGCCCGAGGACGGGTGCCACTCGTCGATCAGCAGGTCGCCGTTGATCCAGAGCCGCACACCGTCGTCGGCCTTCGCGAGGAACGTGTACGCGCCGTTCACGGGCGGCGTCAGCACCAGCCCGGTCCAGCGCACCGAGAACCCGTCCACGGGCAGAAGCGGATGCGGCTCGCCGGTGCCCCAGTCGAAGTCGATCGTCGGATCGACGCGCGTCGCCGCCGGCAGCGCGAAGTCGGTGCCCAGCCAGTAGTGCCCGACCAGGCCGTTGGTGTAGGTCAGCTCGCAGGGCTCGAGCAATCCGTTGCCGTCGCAGTCCTCCTCGGGCTGGCACGCGTCGGGCACGCCGTTGCCGTCACAGTCGGTGCCCTCGCCGAGGTCGCACTCGTCGGGCACGCCGTTGCCGTTGCAGTCGTTCGGCGCGGGCTCGGCCACGGGCACCGCGCGCACCATCCAGTTGCCGGGGAAGCCGAGGTTCGCGATCGGCCCGAAGAGCGCCGACGCGTCGAGGTTGTTGGGATCCACGCCGCCGGAGCCGGCGGCGAGCCAGCTCTCCCCCTCGTCGGTCGTCTGGTCGATCCGGGCGGGTGACTCTCCGGCGGTCTGCTCGAGGAGCGCGCCGACGAAGAAGCTCGTGCCCGGCGGGCCGATGAAGAGCCCGCTGTAATCGATGGTGACGAAGACGTCCGAGCCCGGGGACTCGACGGTCGTCTCGACCGGCGCGTACACGTCGGCGTCCGACGGGTTCCCGTCGCCGTCCGGGTCCAGCCAGATGATCACGGTCACGGGGGTGCCTTCCGCCACGGACCCGTAGGCGATCTGAACGCTGTCGATGAACTCGCCGTTCTGCTGCACGGTGAAGTGGTTGAGCCAGGCGGTGTCGCCGGCGCCGGTCAGGCCGACTGCGTTCTCCCCGAAGCCGTCGTCCAGCACGTACTGGGGAACGAACGGACCGCCGAGATCGCACTCGTCCGGAACGCCGTTGCCGTTGCAGTCGTTCCCGTCGATCTGGCACTCGTCCGGGATGCAGTCGAAGTTGCAGTCGAGCGACGTGCCGCCGTTGATGTCGTCCTGGTCCGGCATGCCGTTCTCATTGCAGTCGAGCGACGCGGTGGTCACGGCGCGCACGATGAGCTCGAAGACGTTCGGGGGGAAGAGCGTGTCGAGCAGGCTGAACTCGAGCGCGCCGTTGGAGAGGTCGTTGGGGTCGATGGGGCCATTCTTCCCGACGGCCCAGGCCACGCCCAGGGTGATCGGCGGGGAGGCGTCCATCGGGGCGGGGAACTGCTCCTCGATCGGCGTGGGGTACTCGATGATGGCGCCGACGAAGAAGCTCGTGCCGGCTTCGCCGACATAGGTGTCGGCGATGTTCACGCGCAGCACGTCGTTGGGCACGCTCCCCTGCGTCGTCACCCCCGCCGAAGCAAGCACCTGGGCGTCGGTCGGGTCGCCGTCGCCGTTCGGATCGCTCCACAGGTAGACCGTGGCCGGCACGCCGGCGGCGATGTTGACGAACGTGAGGTCGATCGCCTCGATCACCGTCCCGTCACCTTCCACGATGAAGTTGTTCAGCCACGCACCGTGCGTTCCCTCGGGCCGGAGACCGAACTCGGCCGTGCCGTCGTCGTAGCGGTACACGAACTCGCTGCCGGTGCAGGTGCCGTCGGCGCCGTCGAGCGGCGACATCAGCCCGTCGTCGCGGGCGGGCGCCATCCGCGCGTGTGGCTCGTGCTCGTCGACCGCTTGGTTGCCGCCACGGTGCGACCGCCCCGTCGCCTCCGTCAAGGGCGTGATCAGCAACGCCAGCGCGGCGATGACGAGTCCGGCGCGAAGCCACGATCGGGCGGGGGGGCGAGCGGACAGCATTGGGGTTCCTCCTCCCCCCCGGTACGGCGTTCCCCCAGCGGGCGCCCCGAGGATACCGCCACGCGTCTCCCGCTCAACGCGTTTTCAAAAACCTTTCTGAAATCGATCGGCGCCGCTGCTTGGCCGGTCTCATGTTCTGGTCTTGATAGGGCCGTGATCCGGCGAGCGGCGGCGATCACCGCCGTGTCCATGGGGCACAAGCCCTCCGTCCAGCGGCTGCTGGACGAGATGGGCACACGGTCCATCGACACCGGGGTCAACTACGGGCGCAACCTGTTCGCCGATCTCGCCGAGTACGTCGGAAAGGACGTGCTCGATCGCGTCGGGATCGATCTCGACGCCTGGCGGACGTGGTGGGGGGAGGAGGGGGCGGCGTTCGACCTCGCGGCGGCCACCGTCGCCGCCGAGGCATACCGGCAGTCGCGGCGGCGACCGCCGTCGAGCGAGTGATCTCACCCCGCGTCCGGCCGACGTGATTCAGGCGGCCCCGCGGAGTGCCGATAACCGAAGTCGATGCGTGGCCGCTTGGCTCGCGTCCCGACCGGAGGCATGATGCCGACGTGACCGAAGATCCGACCCTGCCCGCCGACGCCCGTGACGGTGTCTTCGTCGTCATCGCGGCGTACAACGAGTCGCCGTGCCTGGAGCGCGTCGTGGACGAGGTGCGCGCGTCGTATCCGAACGTGGTCGTCGTCGACGACGGCTCGACCGACGGCACCTGGGAGGCGGCGCGGCGCTGCGCGACCTGGTCGGCCCGACACGTCATCAACCGCGGGCAGGGCGCCGCCCTGCAGACGGGGATCGACCTGGC
>JAAELP010000523.1 GCA_024226535.1 Planctomycetota bacterium
CGCGATCCACCACCACCCGGCCACGAAGCACGTGATGCCGGTGCGTCTGGCCGTGGGGTTCCCGACGATCTTCAACCTCCTCGGCCCGCTCACGAACCCCGCCGGGGCGCGGCGGCAGGTGATGGGCGTGTACGAGGAGCGTTTCATCGAGCCGATCGCCGAGGCGCTCCGGAAGCTCGGCGCGCTCAAGGCGATGGTCGTGCACTCCGAGGACGGTCTCGACGAGCTGAGCATCAGCGCCCCGACGCGCGTCGCCTACGTCGATCCCGGCGGCATCCACATCGATCGACTGGACCCGACGGACCTCGGGCTCACGCTTGCCCAACGCGAGACGGTGCTCGCCGGCGATCTCGACCACGCCGCCCGGCTCGTGCGCGAAGTGCTCGACGGCACCGAGACCGGTCCCCCGCGCGACATGACGCTGCTCAGCGCCGCCGCCACGCTGCTCGTGGCCGACGCCGTTCCCACGATGACCGAGGGCGTCGAGCGGGCCGCGGCGACGATCGACGATGGCCGTGCCGCGGCCACGCTCGCGCGTCTTGCCGAGCTCTCCCACGAGGGGTAGCGGCCGTACATGACGCGTGGGGTAGGGAGTCGGACATGTCCCGCCCGCGCTGATTCCGAACAACGAGAAACCAGAAGACCCAGGAGACCCCAACATGCCCCACGAGTTCCCCCCCATCCGCATTCCGACACGTACGATTCGGCTGGCCGTGGTGGCCGTCGTTCTCATCATCATCCTCATCCCGCTGAGCATGCGCTTCTTCAAGAGCATCGACGCGGGCCACGTCGGCGTCGCCACGCTGTTCGGGAAGATCCAGCCCGAGTCCTTCGACCCCGGCCTGCACTTCCCGGTGAATCCGTTCTACGCGTGGCACGAGTTCGACGCGCGGCAGAAGACGCACATGGAGCAGGCGGGCGTTCCCAGCCAGGACCAGCTCACGACGAAGATCGACGTGTCCGTGCAGTATCGCGTCAACGGCGCGATGGCCTCGACGATCCTCGAGGAGACCGGCGTCGTGTCGCAGGCGGTCGAGGTGCATCTGATCCCGGAGCTGCGCTCGGCGATCCGCGAAGCGGGCAAGGCGATCAAGCGCGCCGAGGACTTCTTCCTCGAGGAGACGCAGCAGGAGCTCCAGGACCTGCTCCAGATCCGGCTTCGCGAGTCGCTGGAGCCCAAGGGGCTGGAGATCCAGGACGTGCTCATCCGCGAGATCACGCTGCCGTCGCGCCTCATCGCGCAGATCGAGCAGAAGAAGGAGGCCGAGCAGCTTGCCGAACGCGAGAAGGCCACCCTGCTCAAGTACCGCACCGAGCAGGAGCAGCTCGTCGTTGCCGCCAAGGCGGCGCGCGATGCGGCCGAGGAGGAAGCGGCGAAGATCAAGCTCCTCGCCGACGCGCAGGCGTACGAGATCGAGAAGATCAACGCGGCCATCGCGGAGAACCCCGCCTATATCCAGCTCCAGGCGCTCGAGGCGCTCAAGGCGATGTCGAACGACAAGGCGACCAAGCTGTACTTCCTGAACGGCGATGCGCCGATGCCGCTGCCGTTGATGAACATCGGGGAGCCGTTGGTGAAGTGAGTTTCGCGGGTCGGGCGAGCAGGGACGTTCGCCCCTCACCCGGCTCGCTTCGCTCGCCGACCTCTCCCCGCGGCGGGGAGAGGTGGTCGGAG
>JAAELP010000524.1 GCA_024226535.1 Planctomycetota bacterium
CTCGCGGGCGGGCAGATCATGGTCGAGGGCTTCAACGTCTCCGAGCAGGTGAACATCCACGCGGCGGCGGTCGAGGAGCTGGCGGAGACGTTCTCGAACGACATCCAACCCACGGTCGTCGAGCTGGAAGGCAAGCAATACGAGCTCGTCGGCACCGCCGAGGAGCAATACGCGACCTGGAAGGAGCTGCTGCGCCAGATCTACGCCGAGGAGACGGGCTTCGCGATCGACGATGCGCCGATCGACTCGGATTACCCCTCCGGCATGTGACCCCGCGACGGCAGCGAGATCCACGGTGACCTCGGAACTCCACGAAGGCCGGATTCTCCAGGGACGGTTCGTGCTCCGGCGCGGGCTGGGCGCGGCGGCGTCTGCGCCGCTCTGGACCGCGGAGGATCGCCACCTTCAGACCGAGATCCTCCTTCGTCTGCATCGCGGGCTCGGCGCGACAGGCGAAGCGACGCGGGAGCGCATCCTGCGCGACGCCCGCCGGCACCGGCGCAGCCGGCACCCGAACGCGGCGCTCGTGTGCGACGTGCACGAGGACGGTGAGCTTCTGTTCGAGTCGATCGAACCGGGGGAAGGCGAGCTGCTTTCGACGGTCCTCGAGCGCACCGGTGCGATGCCGTACCGCGCGGCCCTCGAGCGGCTGCGCCCCCTCGTCGCCGCGATCGTGCACGTCCACGAACACGGAGGCGAGCACGGCCGGATCGGGCTCGATCACGTGCTCGTCGATCCGTCGGATCGGTGGATCCTCTTGCCGGGCGACGCCACGGCCCCGCCTCGGAGCGACCTCATGCAGCTCGGTGGCCTGCTCGCGGCGGTGCTCACCGGCAACCGCCCTCCGGAGCCGCCGCGCGCGCTCAACGACGTGACCGACCGGCTGCACGCCGGCCGCACCGTACCGGCCCTGCTCAACCAACTCGTGAGCGATCTCGGCGAGGAGGGTGTCTCGCAACGGCCCGGCGGCATGCGCGAGGTGCTCCACCGGCTCAGCCAGATCGAGGACTTCGTCGCGCCCGCGCCGGCGCCAGCGATCGAGGCGCCCCCGCCGGAACGCGACGAACAGCCCCCCGCCGCGCGCCCGTCGCGCTTCCCGGTGGCGCGCTTCGCGTGGCTGGCGGCCCTCGCGGCGATCCTTGCCGGCGCCGTGTTCTTCGGTCCGGCCCTGCTTCGACGGTCACCGGCACCGACGACGCCCGACGAGCCCGTCACGGTTGACACGCCGGCGCCGGATACGACCGTCACCGATCCCGCCGAGCCGCCACCGGAGCCGGCGACGCCCGCCGACGACGCGGCGCAGACCGCGGCACAGGCGTCGGCCGACGAAGCCCTCGGCGTGTACCTCCCGGCGCGACGCCGCGCCGACGAGATCGGCGCGGCCACCTGGTCGTCCACCGCCTACGAGGCCGCCGCCGCCAAGGGCGGCGAGGGCGACGTCGCCTATCTCGAGCAACAGTACACCGAGGCCGCCGATCACTACCTCGACGCGGCGGAGGCGTTCTACCGCATCGCGGCCTCGCGGATCGAGGCCCTGTCGCGCCTGTTGCGCGAGGGAGCCGAGGCAATCGAATCCATGGACGCGACGGGCGCGACCGAGGCGTTCGGCAGCGCGCTGCTCATCGAGCCCGGCCACGACGAGGCGCAGGCCGGCCTCGAACGGGCTGGAACGCTGGAGGAGCTGAGGGCTCTGCTCGTGCGCGGCGGCGAGCACGAGGTCGAGGGCCGGCTCCCGCTGGCGCTGATCGACTACCGCGCGGCGACGGAACTCGACCCGCTTTCCGAGACGGCCTCGACATCGTACGAGCGCGTGCGCACCGCGCTCGCCGACGAGGAGTTCCGCCGCCTGATGGCGCTCGGTATGGAGGCGTACCACGCCGGCGCGCTGGAGGACGCCTCGCGGCACCTGCTGGAGGCGGAGCGCTTCCGCCCGAACGCCCCCGAGGTCGCGCCCGCGCTGGCGATGGTCGCCGAAGCGCGGCTGCGCCGACGCGTCGAGCGGCTCCAGGCCCGCGCGGTCTCGCTGGAGAACGAGGAACGATGGCAGGATGCCTGGAACGCCTACCGCAACGTGCTCGCTCTGGACACGACGATCCAGTTCGCCCAGGACGGCAAGACGCGCTGCGAGGAGTCGATCCGGCTGAGCACGCACGCGCGGCGCTTCCTCGACGACCCTGATCTCCTCCTCGAGCCCGCCGGCCGGTCCGATGCGCAGCAACTCCTCGCGGAGTTGGCGACGGTCCCGGACAAGGGGCCGAAGCTCGCGCGGATGCACGCCGACCTCGACAGGCAGGTCCGTCTCGCGACCACGCCGCTCCGCGTGCTCGTGCGATCCGACGGCAAGACCGAGGTCGTCGTGTATCGTGTCAGGCCGTTCGGGACCTTCGAGTCGATCAAGCTGGATCTGCTGCCCGGCGAGTACACGTTCGTGGGGCACCGAAAGGGATACCAGGACGTGCGGATCACCCTGCGGCTCAAACCCGGCGCCGAGAATACCGTGGTCACCGTCATCTGCACGAAGACGATCTGATGTCCGAGCACCCACGTCCCGGGCCGACGATCATCGAGCCCGTCGACTTTCGAAGCGTCTCCCGTGCGCCGAAGCGTCGCCGCCCGCTCGCGCGCTGGATCGCGATGCTCGTGCTCGGAGCGCTCGCCGTCGCCGTCGCGGTGTCCGGGTGGTTCGTGCTGACGGCGCAACAGGTTCGCCTCACCTTCGACCCCGAGCCGGAGCGCTTCGAGCTTGCCGGCTCCCCGCTGCGTCTCCGGATCACCGATCACCTCCTGCTGCGCCCGGGCAAGTACGAGGTCACGGCGACCCTCGCCGGCTACTACGATCTGCACGAAACCTTCATCGTGGACCGGGACACGCGGGACTTTCACTTCACCTTCATCGAGCTTCCGGGTCGCGTGACGTTTCGCTGCGCCGGCGGCGACGATCCCGACACGCCGCTCGACGGCGTCCGGGTGGCCGTGGACGAGCAGGATCACGGCGTGACCCCGCTCGGCGAGATCGAGCTGGAGACCGGCGAGCACTCCGTGCACCTGTCGCGCGATCGCTACCAGGATCTCGACGCAAGCATCACCGTGGCCGGTCGCGGCGAAGCCCAGACCGAGCGCTTCGAGCTGCGTCCGAACTGGGCGGTCGTCTCCTTCCGATCAACGCCGACCGGGGCCGAGATCTCGATCGACGGGACCCCCGCCTCCACGACGCCGTGCGAGCTGGCCATCGACGCCGGCGAGCACGTCATCGAGCTGACCGCGGAACGCTACGAGCCGTGGCAACGCACCATGACGATCGTCGCCGAGCAACCGCTCGCCTTCGACGACATCACGCTGGACCGGGCCCGCGGGCGTGTTCGCGTCGTCACCGACCCGGCCGGTGCGCAGGTGATGATCGACGACGCTTACGCCGGTATCGCGCCGGTCGAGGTGCAGGTACCGCCGGACCAGGACCTGCTCGTGCGCGTGGCCCGCGACGGCTACGAGCCGGCCGAGGAGACCGTGCGCGTCGGCTCGCTCGAGCTGAAGACCGTCACGCTCACGCTGCCGGTCCAGGTCGGGACGATCGTGCTCGCGGTGTCGCCGCCGGGCACGACGCTGACCGTTGACGGCGTGGCCATCGGCGCGACGCCCGCCGAGCTGGAGCTGACCGCCGAGGAGCATCGGTTGCAGTTCACGAAGGACGGATACGTCGCGCAGGACCGCGCCGTCCGACCTCGCCCCGGCGTGGTTCAGCGCGTCAGCGTGGAGCTGGAGTCGGTGGCCCAGGCCGCCGACGCCGCCGCGATCGCCAAGCGCGCCGTCTGCCCGAACGGCACCCCGCTGGTGTTCGTTCATGCCGCGACGTTCACGATGGGCTCCTCGCGCCGCGAGCAGGGACGGCGCTCCAACGAGACGATGCGGAGCGTCGAGCTGACCCGCCCCATTCTCCTCGGGGCGCGGGAAGTCACCAACGATCAGTTCAAGGCCTTTCGAAGCGGCCACCAGTCCGGCGTGGTGCAAGGCACCGGGCTCAACGGGAAGAACCAGCCGGTCGTTCAGGTCACGTGGGACGACGCGGCGCGCTACTGCAACTGGCTGAGCCGCCAGGAGCAGTTGCCGCCCGCGTACCTCGAGGACCGGGGCGTCATGCGCGCCGTCGCTCCGATGACGACCGGATACCGGCTGCCGAGCGAGGCGGAGTGGGAGCACGCGGCGCGGTCGGACGGGGCGGCCGGGTGGCTCAAGTACCCGTGGGGCCCGTCGTACCCGCCGCGCGCGAAGGCGGGCAACTTCGCCGACGAGCAGGCGAAGCCCCTCGTCGCGATCACGATTCCCGGCTACGACGACGGCCATGCCGCGACCGCCCCGGTGGCGTCCTACGAGCCGAACGCCTGGGGCGCGTACGATCTCGGCGGCAACGTTTCGGAGTGGTGCCACGATTTCTACACGACCCACGCGCAACAGGCGGGGCGGACCGTCATCGATCCGCTCGGCCCCCCGGACGGCCGGCACCACGTCGTGCGCGGATCGAGTTGGCGCCACGCGTCCATCGGCCCGCTGCGCTTCGCGTGGCGCGACTACGCCGAGGAGGAGCGCGACGACCTGGGATTCCGGATTTGTCGGTTCATCGAAACGGCGGAGACGAACGATGACGAGTAGAAGCCGGCCGCGGAGCCGTACCTCGAACAAAGCGACGCGCGTGTTCAGACGCGATCTCGTAGTGCTGCTCGTTCTCGCCGCGTTCGCGGCGTTCATGGCCTTCGGCGTCGGCGGTACGCCGACGGCCGCGCAGCCGCCGGGGCAACCGCAGGCCACGCCGCGACCGCAACCGCCTGCGCCCACGGAGCGCATCGACGTCGAGCTCGGTGTGGACTTTCCCAATGACATTTGACGCGCGCAACCAGTACGCGGGACCCATGCGATGAAGAAACGCAGCGCCATTTCTCGGGAGTTCACCTTCCAGGTCTTCGCCCTCGTGATCGCCGCGATCGTGGTGCACGCGATGTACCTCACGCTGGTCAGACCCAAGGCCGAGGCCTTCCTCGACGCGCAGCGGATCGCCCTCGCGGCCGATCCCGGCAGCGTCGCCGATCGCAGCTTCTTCGTGGTCATCCGCGACTTCGAGCAGGAGGCGTGCTTCATCCTGATGCTGTGGGCGTTCGCCATCATGGCGTACAAGGGGCTCGCGGTCATCCGGGCCCGCGGAATGCTCGACGACGATCTCATCCCGCTCTCGGAGGGGATGAAGATCCTCCCGGAGGACTCGCGCACGCTTCAGCGTCAGCTCGAAGCGATGCCGCCGGCGCGTCGCGCCGGTCTCCTGCCCCGCGCGATGCTCGCGGCGCTGCACCGGTTCGACTCGGCGCGGAACATCCAGGACGTCTCGGACGCGGCGCGCACGATCTGCGAGGCGGAGGGCGAGCGGCTGGAATCGGAGCTTTCGCTCATCCGGTACATCGCGTGGGCGATCCCGTCCGTGGGCTTCATCGGCACGGTGCGCGGCATCGGCGATGCGCTGGGGCGGGCGCACGAGGCGGTGGAGGGCGACATCTCCGGCGTCACGGAGAGCCTGGGGGTCGCCTTCAACTCGACGTTCATCGCGCTGATCATCAGCATCGTGCTGATGTTCGTCGTGCACCAGCTTCAGCTCGCGCAGGAGCGGTGGGTGCTCGACGCCGAGACGTACTGCGAAGAGAAGCTGATCCGGCGGCTGCACACGGGATGACGCGATGAACGTGCTTGCCATCGAGCTGAACGATGCCGGGATCCGCGCGGCGCGCTCGGGCGACGACGCGCTGCTTTCCGTTGACGGCGAGCACGCCGCCAGCCCCGGCGTGGCGTGGATCGAAGGCCGGTCGGTGGTGACCGGGCGGGCCGCCGCGCCGCGGGCGGGCCTCCACTCGCTCGACCTGCACGACCGGTTCTGGGATCGCCTCGACACCGAATCGATCGACGCCCGCCACGCGCGCTCACCGAACCGGGCGGAGGTTGCGTGCGCGCACCTGGCGCTCGTCGCGGAGTCGATCGTGGAGCCCGACGACGAGGTGGTGATCGCCGTGCCGCCGTTCTACGAGCCCGAACAGCTCGGCATCCTCGCGGGCATCGCGCGCGAGCTTCGACTCCCGCTGCGCGGGCTCGTCGCGAGCCCGATCGCGATCGACGAGCCGGATTCGGCGGGCGGAGGCGACCCCGGCGTCGTGCTCGTCGTGGAGCTGTCGCTGCATCGCTGCACGCTGTCGATCGTCGAGGGCGCGGAGGAACGCGTGCTGCGCACCACGCGGACCTGCCCCGACGCGAGCCTGCTCGCGTTCCGCCGCCAGTGGATGAAGGCGATCGGGGGCGAGTTCGTCCGGGCCACCCGCTTCGATCCCGTCCACGACGCCACGACCGAGCAGCAGCTTCACGATCGTCTCCCGGTCCTGCTCGAGACCCTTGCTCGCGAAGGCAGCACCACGCTGGTCCTGGAATCGGCGTCGCGAACGCACACCGCGACCGTGACCGACCAACTGCTCACCAACGCCGGGCACGGTCTCGCCTTCGGCGTGTGCCGCGATGTCGGCGCGCTGGTCGAAGCGCAGACGCCGACGCGGATCCTCCTCAACCACGAGGCGGCGCGCGTTCCCGGCCTCCCCCACGCGCTGCAGCGCCAGACCGCGACGACGGTGCAGGCGCTGCCCGCCGGCGCCGCCGCCCGCGACCTGGTTCGACTCTGGCCGGATCGCTTCGATCAGTCCGTCGCCCCCAGCCTCGCCTTCCACGAACGACGCGCGTCGGCGGCGGCGGCTCCGGGAGAGGTGAGCCGATGACGCGGCGCCGGGAGATCAGCCTGTTCAGCACGTCGTTCCTCGACTGCATCTGCTGCGGATTCGGCGCCGTCATCCTGCTGTTCGTCATCATCAACGCGCAGGCGGCGGCGACCCGCAGCCAGAAGGTGAAGGACCTGAGCGGCGAGGTGAGCCGGCTCGACTTCGAGGTGCTCAAGGAAGAGCGCAACCTGGTGCTCGCCCGCAACGCCCTCGACGAGACGATCGAGGAGCTCGTTCGCACGGAGGGGCGCAGTCGCGAGATCATCGACCAGATCCGCGCGATCGAGGAGGAGCTGGCCACGCACGAGAACTCGACCCTCGC
>JAAELP010000525.1 GCA_024226535.1 Planctomycetota bacterium
ACCCATAATTTTTCTATTGTCAACATAAGTGTTGATAGCTATAGTTATTACTGATGGGTGATTAGTATCATTTTAAAGAAAAGGGGTTGTAGGCAATTGTGCTTGCAACCCCTTTTTTTTGTGTAGGTAAAAGGGTAGCAAAAAGCAAGTCTGAAGAAGCCTATAGAATAAGGATGAAAGGTATGTAACGAGTTGCGATAGTTACAACGTAACTATTGAATAGTTACGTTGTAACTACCATATTGTCATGCAGCCCCTACAACCCAAACCGCATCAAAACCTTAGAAAAAACACCAACCTTATCATCTGGCTTATAATCAATAGTGCTTGTCTTTGATTCCTTTAGTAAAACGTGTAGTTGGTGTATTTGTTGATCTTTTTGGCTTAGTAGTTCCTTGAAATCATCTGCCTGCTTTTCTAATTGAGCATCTTTTTGCTTCAACTGTTCTTTTAATTCTGTGGTCTGTTTTTCTAATTGTCCTTTTAATTCGGAGACCTGAGTGTCAAAGTCAGCAGTTTGTTTTTCTAACTGCTCGTCTTTTTGCTCTATTTGTGTTTTGAATTCTTCAATTTGCTTTTCATAAACTTCAAATAACTTTAAACTATCATTTTGATAGTGTGTTTTAACATCTTGTTTGTGTTTCTCATTTTGGTAATTTGTTAGCACGTTTTGTGAACACTGCACATTTTGTTGCAAATTGTTTACGGTGTTATTCAACACAAAAACATTAGAAAGACTTTCCTTGTTTACCACTGATTTCCCTGACTCGTCTTTTTTTGCAACTATAGTATTTGCTTTTATCAATCTTCGAATTGTCATTTCACTTTTTTGAGCCAATCTCGCAGCATCTTTGACACCTAACCATTCATCACCATTACTATGATTGTTAGTA
>JAAELP010000526.1 GCA_024226535.1 Planctomycetota bacterium
GGTAGCTTGGTCCAGCAGGCCAGAGAAAAATGCAGAAGATGACTTTTCCACATCGTAATGACCATCGATTGATCGCGAACGGAAGGACCTCGCCGGGCCACGGGCGAGATTGGAGTAGTCTTCCCGGGATTTGGGACTGGGTTTTTGGGTCCCATCAGACATGTAAGTAGAGTTGCTTTGTACATGCTTGAAGCGATCTTTCTCATAGAAATGTTGTTTTTCAGGTGCTGCGCGCGGGCTGCAGTCGGACGTAGCAGGACAAGTCTGGACTTGGACGAGTCTTTTCTCAGGTGGCCGCCTCTTGATGGCTGTGTGCCCTGCCCTGTCGTTCTGGGGGCACACCTCTTCGTTCTGAAGAGATAGGTAAGCAGCTCCAACTTGTTCTCCTCTCGTGATGCTGGAATGGTAGAGGGTAGTTGGTCTTGCTGCTTGAAATGTTTGTTCCCCTCCAATTGGGTTAGTTGCCTTGGATGATGAATGCCTTGGAATGCTTGTACTTTGAAATGCCATGGTTGGGAGTGGTCTTTCTTGTAGAGCAGCTTTCACCCATGTAGGCCCATAACCTGTTGAGTTGCACTGCACGAACCAAGAAAACCAAAACAACACAGGACAGGCACGCAAAAGGTCAAACGGCCCTTTCAGGGCAAAAAGGCAAGTGGAAGGTCTTGCGCACTGCGCGGTACAAGTTATGGGTCATCGCATGACCATAGGTCATGCGATCTCACGCACACACAAGTCACCCAATCACCCACATCATCCATCACACCCATCCACACTCATGTCTTCATGTGTCCACAACATTACCCACAGACACCAGGTGAGAAAACGTAGAGACAGTAGGAGAAAGAGAAAAGTGAGGAGAACACGACTGTGATAGAAAGGAAGTCGAGAAAGAAAGATGGAATGATGTGGAATGGTAAGAAGATGGAGAGAAGAATTGGCAGCTTCACACAGACGTGAAGTAAAGCCAGAGAAAGAAAGAAAGAAAGGCAGAGAGAGAAGAGAGAGACTTGAAATCCCAACAC